>CAYMJJ010000077.1:0-3369 GCA_964390445.1 uncultured Anderseniella sp. | reverse complement strand
TCGCGCTACGCATTGCGCCTACGGCAATTCACTCTATTTTCGGGCGCGAAACAACCTTCTTCGTGGTGTCATGTTCCTCTCAATCTTCGATATCTTCAAGATAGGCATAGGCCCGTCGTCTTCGCACACCATGGGGCCGATGACGGCTGCTGCGCGGTTTCTGCAGCAACTGCGCGATGACGTGGCCCCGATCCCGGGGTCGGGGCCGGCGGCGCATGTGTCGTGTACCTTGCACGGCTCGCTGGCCTTTACCGGCAAGGGCCACGCAACCGACCGCGCTGTGATCCTTGGCCTCAGCGGGTTTGAACCTGCCACCATCGACGCCGACGAGGCAGAGGCCGCGCTGAAACATGTGGCGAATACTGGTCAGGTAACACCCGCCGGCCTGCCGCCGCTTCGCTTCAACCCGGATCAGGACCTGGTGTTCGACTTTGGCCCGGCTCTGCCCGGCCATGCCAACGCACTGGTGCTGCGCGCCTTCGATTCCGGCGGTGCGCTGCGCTTCGAGGAGACCTATTATTCGATCGGCGGCGGCTTCGTGCTGACCGGCGACGAACTGGCCGGGCTGGACCGTACGCCGAAGGGCCTCAAGGCTGCCAAGAAGGAAGCAGGTTATCCCTTTCCGTTCGCCACCGCGCGCGAAATGCTTGAAATGGGGGCGCGCCACGGCAAGACCATTGCCGACATGAAGCGTGCCAACGAACAGGCCCTCATGAGCCCGGAAGCCCTCAACAGTGGTCTTGACCGGGTGTGGAGGGCCATGTCGGACTGCATTGACAGGGGTCTTCGCGAAGACGGCATCCTGCCGGGGGGTCTGAACGTCCGCCGCCGGGCGAAGAAGATCCACGACCGCCTGCAGGAGCAACGTGGCTCCAACATGGCCCAGCCGCACGTCGCCAATGACTGGATGAGTGTCTACGCCATGGCCGTGAACGAGGAAAATGCCGCCGGTGGCAAGGTCGTCACCTCGCCGACCAATGGCGCGGCAGGCGTGGTGCCCGCAGTCATGCGCTATTATCGCGATCACTGCATCGGTTCGAACGACGAGGGCCTGCGTACGTTTCTGCTGACAGCGGCCGCCATCGGCGGGCTGATCAAGCATAACGCCTCGATCTCTGGTGCCGAAGTGGGCTGCCAGGGCGAGGTGGGCTCGGCTGCGGCAATGGCGGCGGCGGGGTTGTGTGCGGCCCTTGGCGGCACCAATGAGCAGATCGAGAACGCGGCCGAGATTGCCCTTGAGCATCACCTCGGCATGAGCTGCGATCCCGTCGGCGGATTGGTCCAGGTACCGTGCATCGAGCGCAACGGCCTTGGCGCCATCAAGGCGGTGTCGGCAGCGTCTCTCGCGCTGCACGGCGATGGCCAGCACTTCATGCCGCTGGACAACTGCATCGAGGCCATGCGCCAGACTGGTGTCGACATGTCCGAAAAGTACAAGGAGACCAGCCTCGGCGGTCTCGCAGTTAACCTTCCCGAGTGCTAACCCGCCGCAGCAAACTGTCCCGAAGTGAGGCTGGCATGGTGTTTGCTGTCCTGTGACCAGACGCCGTGCGCTGTTCCCATACAGGATCGGCCCGCGACCGGTTCACTTTTTTACAGCTCGGGAACAATGACGGTTCATCTGGATTCTCACACCTTCACCACCGCTGCAGCCGGGTTCCGGCTTGAGGTGCTGCGCGACATTGCGGCAATCAAGAATGTTGCTGGCGCATGGCAGGCGCTGGAGCAGCGTTGTGTGCAGGATTTTGCCTACTTCCAGACTTTTGACTGGTGTGCCAACTGGCTGCGCCATGTGGCACCGCATCTGCCAGGCACCGAGCCTTACGTCATCACCGTTTGGCAGGGTGATACCCTTGCCGCCGTCGCCCCGCTGATGTTGACCCGCATGAAGATGGGCGTGCGGGTGCTGTCAACGCTTGGCGACCCGCACACCCAGTATGGCGGCATGCTGCTCGACCCGGATGCCTGCACCGCATCGATCACCGCCATGCTGCGTGCGTACATGGAAGATCCGCGTGACTGCGACGTTCTTCACATTGAGCTGTTGCCCGCCACATCGCCGCTGGCCGCCATGCTGAACGCGGCCGACCGTGAGCACAGCTACGTAAACCAGAGTGCCAGCCTGGACCTGACCCAGTTCGGGACACCTGCGGATTTCCTCGAGGATGCCAATCCGAAAAAGCGCCGCAAGCGGTTGCAACTGCGCCGCAAGATCGAAACCAACGTCGGCGAACTTCGCTTGCGCACGGTCTGGGGCGGCGAGCCGGAGTTTGCCGGGTTGGTGCAGCGCTGCGTCCGGATGAAGCGCGACTGGATTGCAGGAACCGGGCGCATCAGCACCGGCTTTGCAATTCCCGGCTATGCCGATTTCCTGAGCCAGTTGCATGGCGATGCCGCCTCGCGCGAAGGCGCGGTTGCATTTGTCAAGCAGGCCGGCGACAGGATCATCGCCATCGAGGTTTCGATGATCCGCGATGGTCACCTGTACGCCTACATCGGCGGGTTCGACTGGGAACTGCGCAAGCTGTCTCCCGGACTTGTACAGATGGAGGCGACCATTGGCTGGGCCATCGAGAACGGGCTCAAGGCTTATGACCTGCTTGGCAATTTGGCAGCCTACAAGGACAGCTGGACCAACATCACCTGCGAACTGCAGGCATTCAGCCGCAGCTACACCGTGCGGGGGTGGGTGTATGGCCGCGCCTGGCGCACCCGGATGCGGCCCGCCTTGAAGCAGGCGTTCCAGTCCTTGCCGGCTGGTATCCGGCAATGGGCGACATCAGCCACGGCATCGTGATGCCATCCACCCCTGCACAGCCATCGACGACGGGCCACAGCCGCAGCCATTTGCTGGATGCAGCGATTGCATTTGCCGTGCGCGTTGCAAGTGCCGGATTGATGTTCGTCCTGCAGGTGTTCCTGGCGCGCACCATGAACATGTCCGACTATGGCAGCTACGTCACGGCCTGGACCTGGCTTGTGATGCTGGGTGCCTTTGTACCGCTGGGCTTTGCTGAGTCGGCGGTCCGCTTCGTGCCCCGCTACCGGGCGCGCGGCAGGCATGGTTCAGCTGTCGCCTTCTGGCGGTTTGGCCTGCGCATGGTGTTTCTGGCATCTGTGCTGATGGCTGGATTTGCCGTCATCGCAGCCATGGCCGGGGGCTTCATGGACAGCCGCGCCGGGCTCATCGTGCTGATAGTTGCCGCCGGATTGCCCTTCATTGCCGTGCAGAACTACCTTGAAGGCATCGCGCGCGCCCATGGCTGGTACAAGCTCACCAGCATCCCGATCTATGTGGTCCGCCCACTCCTGATCATGGCCGGTTGCGCCGCGGTTGCCTTGGCTGGCGTCACGCTCGACCTGACCGGT
>CAYMJJ010000076.1:8427-11900 GCA_964390445.1 uncultured Anderseniella sp. | reverse complement strand
GCGGGCGATGCGGTCTCTGCGCTTGAGGTCGCGGGCCGTCTGGTTCCTGGCTGTGTGCCTATTGAAGCAATGACTGAATGATACCGGGATTGAATGTCCTGTTATGGATGAATTGCATACTATCAACCGGAATGCCGGTGAACCGCACCGGGTTTTCAAGTCCGATCTGCCGTCGCTGAAGCGGCTGTTGCCAGAAGCGACCGCAGGGCTGGCGCTGGCTGCTGCCGATCTGTCGCTGATCGTCGCAGCGGACGACAAGGTTGTCGACATTGCCTTCCACGATGCCTCCCTCGTCGAACATGGTGTTGAAAGCTGGGTCGGCAAGCGACTGCAGGACACGGTTACCGCCGAAAGCCTGTCCAAGGTTGATTCGCTGTTGGCGGAAGCGCGCAATGGCAAGTTTGCCCGCAAGCGCGAGGTCAATCACCCTGGGGCCGGCGCGGCGTCGCTACCCTTGCGCTATTGCGCAGTGCCGCTCGGCACTGATGGCAGCGTGCTGGTGGCCGGCATCGACCTCAGGGCCATCTCCAGCCAGCAGCAGCAGATCGTCAATGCGCAGCAGGCCATGGAACGCGAGTATGCCAAGCTGCGCCAGGCGGAAGCCCGCTACCGGCTGCTCTTCCGCATGGCTGCCGAAGCCGTCATGGTGATCGACGCAAGCCGCGAAACCATCATTGATGCCAACCCGACCAGCGTTGACCTTCTCAATCGTCCGATCAACCAGATCGCCGATCACAAGTTTGCCACGCTTTTCCACAAGTCGTGCTGGACGGACCTGTCTGATTTTCTTGCGACCGTTCGCACCGGTGCGGGTGCCAGCGACATCCAGGCGACGCTCAGCAATGGCCAGATGGTCAAGCTGGCTGCCTCGATATTCCGTCAGGGCGGGGTTTCCAATATCCTGGTCCGGCTGGTGCCGATGGGCGAGGAAGCCGGCAAGAAACAGGCCACACGCACCGAAAACTGCACCCTTGCCGCCATCGAGGTGCTGCCGGACGGCTTTGTCGTGACCGACCGCAACGGCACTGTGTTGATGGTCAACGCCGCGTTCTGCGACATGACGGGCCACGTCTCGGCAGGCCAGGTCACCGGCCAGCCGCTGGAACGGTGGCTCGGCCGCAGCCCGGTCGACATGGGCCTGATGATGACCAACATTGCCGAGCATGGCTCGGTACGCAATTTCGCAACGTTCCTGCGCGATGACCTTGGCACCGAAACCCCCGTCGTGGTGTCTGCGGCGTCTGCCCCCAACGGTGACTTGTCGTGCCTCGGGTTCATGGTGCGCCGCGCCACAGCGACGGCATCGACCGCCTTGCCTGCCGGTGCCGGCATGGTGCGATCAGCCAACCAGCTGACGGAACTCGTCGGCCGGGTGCCGATGAAGGAACTGGTGCGTGAAACCACCGACATGATCGAAAGGCTGTGCATCGAGGCCGCTCTTGAACTGACCCGCAACAACAGGGCATCGGCGGCCGACCTGCTAGGCCTGTCGCGGCAGAGCTTCTACATCAAGATGCGCCGCTATGGCCTGATCGACTCGGGTGACGGCGGCGACAACTGATCTGTAACGTTTTTTGATCACTCAATGTGTCAATCAAGATTGACACATCTGGCGAGCCTGACTAGCATCGCCCCATGTCCAAGTCGGCCATCATTGTCGCACAGCGTTCGCTGCCAGATCCGTTGTCGGTTCTGCAGCTGTTGAAGCCGATTACCTGGTTTGCGCCTATGTGGGCACTGGCCTGTGGCGTGGTGTCTTCAGCAGTGCCGCTTGGCGGCAACCTGCTGGTCATCGCCGGGGCCATCGTGCTGGCGGGACCGCTGGTCTGCGGCACCAGCCAGGCGGTCAATGACTGGTATGACCGCCAAGTCGACGCCATCAATGAACCCGCCAGGCCCATACCGTCTGGCCGAATTCCAGGCCGCTGGGGCCTTTACATCGCGATTATCTGGTCAATCCTGTCGCTCGCCGTGGCTGCGGCACTCGGCGTTTGGGTGTTCTGGGCGGCCGTTTTCGGCCTTGCCCTGGCGTGGGCATACTCTGCACCGCCGTTCCGGCTCAAGCGCAATGGCTGGTGGGGCAATGGTGCGGTTGGCCTGTGTTACGAAGGCCTGCCGTGGTTTACCGGCGCTGCCGCATTGATCGGCACCTTGCCCGACTGGCGCATCATTTCGCTGGCCCTGCTGTACAGTGTCGGTGCGCACGGCATCATGACCTTGAACGATTTCAAGTCGGTCGAAGGCGACCGGCAGATGGGACTGCAATCGCTGCCGGCGCGATACGGCATCGGACCGGCGGCAATGCTGGCCTGTTGGGTCATGGCAGTTCCCCAGGTCGCGGTCATCGCGCTGCTGCTGGGCTGGGGCCTGCCTTTGCCGGCGGCCATCATCGCAGCATTGCTGGCTGCGCAGGTCGTGCTGATGAAGCGGCTGCTCGCTTCACCGAAGGAACGTGCGGCCTGGTACAACGCCACCGGCACGACCCTTTACGTACTCGGCATGCTGGCTGCGGCCTTCGGCGTGCGTCTGCTGCAGGCAGGTGCATGATGATGCAATCGCAATTGGGATGGGGCGGCATCTTGAGGCTCGGGCTGGTGCAAACCGCTTTGGGAGCCATCGTGGTGCTGACCACATCAACGCTCAACCGGGTCATGGTGGTGGAACTCGCCATGCCCGCCATGTTGCCCGGCATCCTGGTGGCCGCACACTACGCCATCCAGATGGCCCGGCCGCGCTTTGGTCACGGCTCCGATGTCGGGGGCAGGCGCACCCAATGGATCATTGGCGGCATGGCCGTTCTGGCCGGCGGCGGCACGCTGGCTGCTGCAGCTACCGGATTGATGGCTCAATCAGCGGCTGCCGGCATGGCGCTTGCCCTGGTCGCCTTCCTGTTGATCGGCGCAGGCGTGGGCGCGTGCGGCACCTCGCTGCTGGCGCTGCTTGCTTCCCGGGTTGAAGCGGGCCGGCGTGCGGCGGCTGCAACCATCGTCTGGCTGATGATGATCTTCGGCATGGCCATGACGGCAGGCATTGCCGGCAGCCTGCTCGATCCGTTTTCGATCGCGCGCCTCATTGCGGTGTCGGCAGGGGTGTCGGTTCTGGCCTTTGCCGTCACATGCATGGCGGTGGCCGGTATCGAAAGACGATTCGCCAGTGTTGCCAATGAAGCAGAAAAGCCTGAAAGCGACTTCCGCGCCGCCTTGCGCGATGTCTGGCAGGACGACCAGGCCCGCCGGTTCTCGATCTTCGTGTTCATATCCATGCTGGCCTACAGCGCACAGGACCTCGTGCTTGAACCCTTCGCCGGTCATGTGTTCGGCCTGACGCCGGGAGAATCGACCAAGCTGTCGGGCCTTCAGCATGGCGGCGTGTTCGTCGGCATGGTGCTGGTTGCCGTTACCAGCACCACGCTCAGGATGTTCCGCTCGGTGCCGTTGCAGGTCTGGGCGATAGGCGGGTGCCTGGTGTCGGCC
>CAYMJJ010000076.1:0-8327 GCA_964390445.1 uncultured Anderseniella sp. | reverse complement strand
GTTATCGGGGCAAGATGCCCGGTGGCCTCCCGCGCCGATGCGGCTGGCCCTGTCCAAGTGGAGTCCGCAACATGACCAAAACACAATCCCAGCATGTGTACGACGTGATCGTCGTTGGCGGCGGACCATGCGGCGCAACGGCCGCAACGGACCTGGCAATTGGCGGCCGCGACGTGGTGCTGCTCGACAAGGCCGGACGAATCAAGCCGTGTGGCGGTGCCATTCCGCCGCGCGCAATCCGGGACTTCGATATCCCCGGCGAACTGCTGGTAGCAAGGATATCGTCGGCACGCATGGTTTCGCCCACAGACCGGGCAGTCGACATGCCCATCGACGGCGGTTTTGTCGGCATGGTTGACCGCGAACATTTTGATGAATGGCTGCGCGACCGTGCGCGGCGCAGCGGTGCCACCCGCATCAGGGGCAGCTACAAGTCGCTGACCTATCGTGACGACGGGGTGATTGCCGTGCGCATCGAGCAGCGCGGCGACGACAACGCGCCGTGCGAGACAACGCTGCTGACCCGCGCCGTCATCGGTGCCGACGGTGCCAAGTCGCAGGTCGGGCGCCAGAACGTGCCCGGCGCCGACAAGATGCCCTTCGTGTTTGCCTACCATGAGATCGTTAAATCGCCCGAGGCGGAGTCAGCCGCGTTCGATGGCGCGCGCTGTGATGTGTATTACCAGGGCAAGCTCTCGCCCGACTTCTACGCCTGGGTGTTCCCGCACGGGTCCAGCACCAGCATCGGCGTGGGCAGCGCCAACAAGGGCTTTTCGCTGAAAGGGGCAGTGGCTGACCTGCGCGGTGCAACCGGTACCGACACCTGCGACACCATCCGCAAGGAGGGGGCTCCAATTCCGCTCAAGCCGCTCAAGCGCTGGGATGACGGGCGCGGCGTGCTGATCACCGGCGATGCCGCAGGCCTTGTTGCACCGGCTTCGGGTGAAGGCATCTACTACGCCATGGCGGGCGGCAGGCTGGCAGCCGAAGCCGTTGATGGTTTCCTGCTGACCGGCGATCCGCGCCAGCTTGGCCTGGCGCGCAAACGCTTCATGAAGGCACACGGGCGGGTGTTCATGGTGCTCGGGATCATGCAGAAGTTCTGGTACTCCAGCGACAAGCGCCGCGAGCGGTTCGTCAGCATGTGTGCAGATCCGGACGTCCAGCGCCTGACCTGGGAAGCGTACATGAACAAGGAACTTGTGCGTGGCAATCCGATGGCGCACGTGCGCATCTTCTTCAAGGACCTCGCGCACCTTCTCGGCCTCACCCCGGAAACTGGCAGGTCAGCAGGCAATGCACGAACGCCGCAGTAGCGCGATGTCGCGATGATGGACGTGTTCGCGAACCTCTTCGCTAGCGGTCACATCATCGATTTCATACTGGCGTTGATGGCACTGGAGGCTGTAGCGCTGCTGGTCTTCAACCGGATGACGGGCAGGGGCGTGAGCCCGCGCGCGATATTGCCGTTTATCGCAGCCGGGGCGTTCCTGATGCTGTCGCTGCGCGTGGCATTGACCGGCGGCAACTGGCAACTCATTGCGCTTTTGCTGATGGCTGCCTTCGTCATGCACCTGCTCGACATCGGCCTGCGTTGGCGCAGATGACAGCCGCACCAGCATGATGCGGGTTAGAGGCTGGCAAGAGTCGCGACTAGCGCGAATGCCGTGCAAATTCCAATTACTGCCCCAATTACCAGAAACAACTCGATGCCTTGAGCTTCTTCTGTCCGGGCTACCGGTTTCCTCGATCGCTGCGTCATGGTGTCGTCCGTCCTCGTCACATCTGCGTCAGAAGTTTGCCCCGCAGGACCCACGCGTCAAATTACGTGGCCAGGGTCGAGCGGTTGTAGTAGCTGAACGTTTTCGGAGCACAACGGGTTCCGATGCGGAGGTAGTTTCATGCAGATTCTGCGGTTGTTCTATGTGAGCGTCGCAACGGGCGACTGGGACCTGGAAGAGGTTCTGGCCCTTGCGCGGCAATCGGATACGGCAAACAAGCAACGCGACATATCAGGCTCCCTGGCCTATGAGGCCGGCCTGTTTGGACAGGTGCTTGAAGGACCCGAAGCAGCCGTCAACGAACTGCTGGAGAAGATTCGGAAGGACCCGCGCCATTCGGACCTGACCGTTCTCAAGTCAGGCTATTTCGATGCCCGCGCGTTCGCTGACCACGGCATGCGCGTTACCATTGGCGACGCATACAGCCCGATGACCGAAGCATTCGTGATTTCCTGATATGGCGGTTGTTACCGCGCGCAGTAACGGCACCTGGTGGCATAGGGCACTGCGTTGAGGCGTTCCTCGGAAATGTATTCACCACAGGTCGTGCAAATGCCGTAGGTGCCTTGTGCGATCCGGTCAAGCGCAGCGTCGATGGCGCGGATTTCGTTCAGCCCCGCTTGCCCGACACCTTCTAGAACCTCGTCGCCCTCGCGTTCCGTTGCTCGCTCCTCGGCATCCGGGTCCGATGGCCGGTCGAGCTCGTGTTCGATCTCGTTCAGCCGCTGCCGCAACTCTTCGCGATGTTGACGCAGCAGCTTCTCGTAGTGTGCTGTAACCAGCATGGCAGGTAGGTCTCCTTAACCGTTGGACAGCAAGGCTGCGATCTGGTCCTTGAGGTGCAGGCGCTGCTTGCGCAGGTTTGTGGAACGTTCATCGCTTGCAGGCTCGACGCCTGATTCAATGCGGTGAATCTCGCGGTTAATCTCGTGATATTGATCGGCAAGTTTCGCAAAGTGCGCGTTCGAAAGCTTCAAGTCGTGCAACTTGCCGGTGTGATTGGGAAACTCTTCGGCGAGTTCGTGCGGGACGTGAGACAATGACCTGTATCCTGATGACGGGGTTCTGTAACTGCATCCAAGCTACGGACGCCGCGGACGCTTTGCCTTGACCTAGGTCAATCGCTGCTCGCAACACGGCCTGTTCTGTACAAATCAACTATTCCGCCGCTTCCGCATAGGCCTCCAGGGGTGGGCAGGTGCACACCACGTGCCGGTCTCCGTATACATTGTCGACGCGCGCCACCGGCGGCCAGTACTTGTCGTCGCGCTGGGTGTGCAGCGGGAAATAGGCCTGCTCGCGAGAATAGGGCCGGTCCCAGTCTTCCAGCAGCGCCCGGTGAGTATGAGGCGCGTTGCGCAGCACGTTGTTGTTCTTGTCGGCCTTGCCGCTCTCCACCTCGGCGATCTCGGCGCGGATGCGGATCATTGCATCACAGAACCGGTCGATCTCCTGCTGGCATTCGGACTCGGTCGGCTCGATCATCAGCGTCTCCGGCACCGGCCAGCTCATGGTGGGCGCATGGAATCCGTAATCCACCAGCCGCTTGGCGACGTCCTCCACGCCGATGCCGGTTTTCTCTTTCACCTCGCGCATGTCGATGATGCACTCGTGCGCCACGTAGCCACCCGGTCCGGTGTAGACGATGGGGAAATGCTCGCCCAGCCGCCGCGCGATGTAGTTGGCGTTGAGGATGGCGACCTGCGTTGCCCGGGTCAGGCCATCCGCGCCCATCATGGCGATGTAGGCCCAAGAGATCGGCAGGATGGAGGCAGACCCCCACGGTGCCGCCGACACCTGTCCGATGGTGGGCCGGCCGTGTGCGGCAGGGTTGACCCCCTCGACTACGCCATGGCCGGGCAGGAACCGGGCAAGGTGCGCCTTGACCCCGATCGGGCCGACGCCTGGGCCGCCGCCGCCGTGGGGAATGCAGAACGTCTTGTGCAGGTTCATGTGGCACACGTCCGCCCCGATCTCGGCCGGGCGCACCACGCCGACCAGCGCATTCAGGTTGGCCCCGTCCAGGTACACCTGCCCGCCATGGTCATGGATGGTCTTGCAGATGTCCTTGATGGCTTCCTCGAACACGCCATGCGTGGACGGGTAGGTAACCATCAGCGCGGCGAGGCTGTCCTTGCTTGCCTCGGCCTTGGCCTGCAGGTCATCAACGTCCACGTTGCCGTGCTCGTCGCACTTGACCACCACCACCTTCAGCCCCGCCATCACGGCAGAGGCGGGGTTGGTCCCGTGGGCGGAGGAGGGGATCAGGCACACGTCGCGACGGCTGTCCCCGTTGGCCTCGTGGAAGGCGCGGATGGTCATCAACCCGGCATACTCGCCCTGGCTGCCGGCATTGGGCTGCAACGATACCGCGTCAAACCCGGTGATCTCGGCCAGCCAGCCTTCCAGTTCCTCGAACAGTTGCTGGTAGCCTTGCGCCTGCTCCAGCGGACAGAATGGATGCATGTTGGCAAACTCGGGCCAGGTAATCGGGATCATCTCGGTGGTGGCGTTGAGCTTCATGGTGCACGAACCAAGCGGGATCATCGACCGGTCCAGCGCGATGTCCTTCGACTGCAGATGCCGCAGGTAGCGCAGCATCCGCGTTTCTGACCGGTACATGTTGAATACCGGGTGAGTGAGATATTCGGAGGTGCGCTGCAAGCCGGCAGGAATGCACTCGCTCAACTCCTCGTCGATCTGGTCGAGGTTCCACCCGGCAAGGCCATTGGTCCTGAAGCAGCCCAGCAGCCGTTCGACTTCTGATCGCCGCGTCGTCTCGTCGAACGAGATGCCGATGTGGTCGGCATCAACGTGGCGCAGGTTGATGTTCTGCTCGCGCGCCTTGGCGACAAGCGCATAGGCACGCGCCGGCACCCGCACCGTGATGGTGTCGAAGAAGGCCTCGGTAGTGACTTCGTAGCTCCATTTCCTCAATGCATGGGCAGTGATTTCGGCAAACCGGTGTGCGCGCTGGGCAATCTTGGCGATGCCTTTCGGCCCCTGGTAAACCGCGAACATGCCGGCGATCACCGCCAGCAGCACTTGTGCGGTGCAGATGTTGCTGGTCGCCTTCTCGCGCCGGATATGCTGTTCGCGCGTTTGCAGTGCCATGCGCATGGCAGGGCGTCCTTCTGCATCCACGGACACCCCGATGACACGGCCCGGTATGGCGCGCTTGTAGTCGTCGCGGGTGGCAAAGAACGCCGCGTGCGGGCCGCCATAGCCCATCGGCACGCCAAAGCGCTGCGCCGAGCCGACAGCCACGTCTGCACCAAGCTCACCCGGCGAGGTCAGCATGGCCAGCGCCAGCAGGTCTGTCGCCATGATGGACAGGGCACCGGCTTCCTTGAGGGCGGCTATGCTCTTGCGGTGATCGCGCACCTGGCCGGATGAGCCGGGGTAGGACAGCAACGCCGCAAACACGTCTTCCGCCTTCAGGTCCGCCGCCGGGTCACCGATCACAAGCTTGAAGCCGAAGCCGCGCGCGCGGGTTTCCAGCACCGCGATGGTCTGCGGGTGGGTGTCGGCGTCAACAAAGAAAGTATCGCGGCCCGACTTCGATACCCGGTGCGCCATGGCCATGGCTTCTGCCGCAGCCGTGCCTTCATCGAGCAGTGACGCACTGGCCAGTTCAAGCCCCGTCAGGTCGACCACCATCTGCTGGAAGTTGAGCAGCGCTTCCAGCCGGCCCTGGCTCACCTCGGCCTGGTAAGGCGTGTAAGCCGTATACCAGCCTGGGTTTTCCAGGATGTTGCGCAGGATCACCTTCGGCGTCACGCAGCCATAATACCCCATGCCGATCATCGAGGTGAAAATCCGGTTGCGCCCGGCTACCTTGCGCAGGTCGGATAGCGCGTTGCGCTCTGACAGGGGCGCGGGAAGTTCCAGCGGCCGGTCCGAGCGGATCTTCTTCGGCACAACCTTCGATATCAGCTCGTCCAGGGACGAGGCATCGACGGCCTTCAGCATGGAGGATATCTCGCTGTCGCGCGGACCAATGTGGCGGGGAATGAAGTTGGCACCGGCTTGCAGGTCGGTCAGGCGGGGGCGTTTGTCAGCCATGGATATGAGCTTTCGTAGAGAGATCGGATCAGGTGAAACGAGGCCGGCAGATACCGCTCAGCCCTGTTCCTCAACGAACGCCTTGTAGGCGGCCTCATCCATAAGGCCGTCCAGTTCCGATGCGTTCGTCAGCTTCAACTTGAGGAACCAGCCGTCGCCTTCCGGTGACTCGTTGACCTTGCCCGGTTCGTCCGCCAGCACCGAGTTCACCTCGACCACCTCGCCGGAGACGGGTGCATAGACCTCGCTCGCTGCCTTGACCGATTCCACCACCGCGGCTTCGTCGCCCGGTGCCACGGTCTTGCCGACGGCCGGCAGGTCAACGAACACCAGGTCGCCCAGTTGTTCCGCCGCATGTTGCGTGATGCCGATAGTGGCCACGTCTCCCTCGACGCGGATCCACTCATGCTCCTTGGAAAATCTTGTTGTTGCCATGGTCAGTCCTCCAGATGTTGCGATGTTTCGCTTGGTTATTTCTTGAAAGATTTATGTACGAACGGCAGCTTGACCACTTCAGCGGGTAACGCCTTGCCGCGCACCATCAGCTCCAGCCTGGTGCCCGGCTTCGACAGTGCCGGCGGCACGAAGCCCAGCGCCAACGGGCCTCCTACAGTGGGACCGAAACCGCCGGACGTGATCACGCCCACCTCCTTGCCATCCGCCATGATGACCGTGCCGTCGCGTGCTGGCGCGCGGCCTTCGGGCTTTATGCCGGCAATCTTGCGGGCAGGGCCTTCGGCAATCTCGCGCTGGATGCGGGCAGCGCCGGGAAAGCCGCCGGCTTCCCGGCGGTGTTTCGGGATCGACCACAACAGCGAGGCTTCCACCGGCGAGACCGTCTCGTCCAACTCATGCCCGTAGAGAGACAGGCCCGCCTCCAGCCGCAGCGAGTCACGCGCGCCCAGCCCGATGGGCAGCACATCCTCATGTGCAGTCAGCGCGTTCCACAGCGCTTTTACCTTGCAGTCCGGCACCGAGATCTCAAAGCCGTCCTCACCCGTGTAGCCTGACCTTGTGACATAGATGCCTTCGCCCTCGAACTCGAATGGCGCACCATGCATGAAGAAAAGCTTCGCCACGCCTGGCAAAAGAGCCTCCAGCACCGCTTCCGCCTTCGGCCCCTGCAGCGCCAGAAGCGCCAGATCCGGCAACTCTTCAAGCTCCACATCTGCCGGCAGGTGCGCGCGAAGGTGGGCGATGTCCACCTGCTTGCGCGATGCGTTGAGCACGAGGTAAAGCCCGCCGTCCATGCCGTCAGCAGCCGAGCGTGCAATCATCAGGTCATCGATGCAGCCGCCATCGCTGTTCAGCAATTGCGAATAGCGCTGCTGACCAGGCTCCAGCGACACCAGGTCCGCCGGAACGAGGCATTCCAGAGCGCGTGCCGTGGTCTTGTGGCCGTCGCCCTTCAACCACGCCTGGCCCATGTGCGAAACGTCGAACAGTCCGCAGCTTTGCCGGGTATGGTTGTGTTCCGCGATGATGCCGGCCGGATACTGCACAGGCATCAGGTAGCCGGCGAACGGCACCATGCGTGCGCCAAGCGCTTCGTGAACCGCATGGAGCGGCGTCTTTTTCAGGGTGTCAGGATGCGGATCTTCCAAGCGTTAACTCCCGGTTGGCATTGACTCAAAGGTGGCAGCGTCCGGCAGCTGCGCCGGTCACTTGCCCCCTCTGTCAACGACCTGAGAGATTTCGCCGGCCCTGGATGGTGGCCTGCTTACGCCCTTCGGTGAGCGGCATTGGCGCCGCTGCTCTCCAGAGATGACGCCCCCATGCGGTCCTTTTGCCTGAGAGTTTCCGGGGCGGTTGCTCCTTCGGCGCCGGGTCAACCCCCGGTCTCTTCCGCATGGCGGATAGTCACGATGAGAGGTTGCCCGCCAAACAGGCTGATTGTCAATGGACGCCATCCGGCGATGCAAGACAAACCGGGCGTGGGGATTGCTGCAAGTAATGCCCGGTTGCCGCCGCCAGGTGACTATTGGGCGCTTGCGTCTGCAATGGGCTGTTTGGCCCCAAACGCCGCCAGTCGTTGAGCCGGCTTCGATCATGGTTGAAGAGTGCCTGCATCCGTACCGGTCAGCGTCAACACGGTCTGCGCTTCGCCTTGCCAGTCGCGCATGGGGCCAGCGATTGCGACGAGACCGGGGATGAAGCGGTCACCGATTGCGGCGTAACCTTGCTGTGCCCAGTCCCAGTTGCAATGCGCCCTTGCCCAGGTCGTACTTGCCTGGCCGGTCTGCCTGGGTCGAAGTGGACAGAGCCGAAGCGGGTAGCGAGTTGAAATGAAATGACAGCCTATTTCATGATCCAATCTATTGTACCTATTGGAATAATTTGTACCCTTGTTCCTCGTGCATGCCGATAGTGAAGGTATACTCATGAGCCGCCTTTCAAAGGTTGAGATTCTGGGGGGCGGCCCGGCGGGGCTCTATACGGCCATCCTGCTGCGCAGGCTGATGCCTGATGTGCATGTTCGCC
>CAYMJJ010000075.1:9824-11920 GCA_964390445.1 uncultured Anderseniella sp. | reverse complement strand
TCTAGCAATATCTGCCTTGTTCATTATGCCTGTGATCGGATCGATCGGCGTATCCGATCCGTTTGGCTCCAGCGTTGCCGTGGCTGCTGCAGGCGGCAACGGCGGTGGCAACGGTGGTGGCAACGGTGGCGGCAATGGTGGTGGCAACGGCGGAGGCAATGGTGGCGGCGTCGGAGCAGCAGGCAACGGCAATGGAAACGCCAATGGAGGAAGTCGTGGAGGCCCGTCTGCGCAGGGGATCGCCGGTGCATCGAATGCAGCGCCAGCAGCTCAGGCGAATGCCAATGCGAACTCAGCAGTTGCTGCCGCAGTAGCTGCCGCAGTTGCGCAGGCAGAAGCAGAAGCCGCCGCTACAGCCGGCAGTACGAGCAGCTCGACTACGACAACAGACATTGGGGTTGCCGATGTAGGTCCTGCTCTTGGCAATGACGTGAAGTGACCAGCACCTGAATTCGCGTCTCAGGAAAGATCGCCGACTGCCGGACACGGTGGTCGGCGTTTTGTTGTTTCCAGACCCATTCTCACGCGCGCAGCATTGGGTCTCTCTGAAGGCCGAATTTAAAGACACGGGCGGTGTGTCCAGTCGATATCGCGTCCGCCCCTGAGCCATTGGCAGTGGTTAACGGTCGATAATCTGAGTACAGACAATACGCAGAGCGAATTTTGGATGGGCTGAATATTTGACGGTTATGGTTTACCTCACAACCTGCGCCCCTGCTTTTTCGGACTATCATGATGCACGCCCCTCACATCCAGTTGGAGTTCATTGAGCGCATGCAGCTCGTCTGTGACGCCACTGTGCTGATCAGGCTGCTTGAGGAATTCGTCAGATCCCTGCAATCGACGCGAAAAGAGCTCGACGATGTCCCCCAAGACTGCACCGAAGCGGTACGGTTCATGGCTGTCAAACTACGGGGTACGGCATCCGAGTATGGAGCGCACCGTCTTGCTGAGGTCGCGCGCACCATGGAGCAGAGCCTGAAACAGGGATCGCGCAACGTCATCGACTGGCGGTTGCTACTAAGGTCAGAGATTGACGATACGATCACAGCCTATCGGCACGCGATTGAACAGCTTGAGTTCATGCCGGCATCCGAGGCCAAGTTGCGACTGATCTCAGGGGAGTAAAACCTGCAGTGCACATCCCCCATATGTGATCGGGCTCAAACGCCAGCGGACAACAGGATATGGATCCCCTGCTGTGGCGGATAGCCGGAACAGCGCCTGGACTGAGCAGGACAGCACGAACGCCCATCCCCCACTCGTCCTAGAATCCAGACCGCCGTCAGTTGCAGATGGCGGATGAGACCTTGCAGTTCTGGCCACCACCAGCCGTGCAGGAATCTCGTGCCAGCTTCATCGCGGCACCCGCCTCGTTGGCGATGGACACGTACGGCTCTCGTGTCACTCCGGCGGCGTCCAGCGACAGGCTCGCACACTCGCCCCGACGGAATTGCGCCAGCACCTTGCAATCATCTGCCGCGCAGCCAGACAGGGCCTTGGTTCGGGCAACTGAACTGCTTGGCAGGTCGCTTACGATCTGCCACTTCCCGGTTGATCCGGAATAAGCAACAGCGCCGAACGGTCCGCCGTTCTCGACACCAGCCTGGCTTGTTGGAAGAGAGAAATTGCCGCTGGAACACCCCGTCATTGCCACTGCAACAATGGAGAAACCCAGCAGCCTCAGGTTCAGAATGACGACGGCCTCCTACAGCATACCGTCGGTGCCGGTTCCAGCCGCAGTATCGCCTGCCGAGGTATCAGTGGTGCTTGCAGCTTGAGCCGCTGCTTCGGCTGCTGCAGCCTCGGCTGCTGCGGCTTCAGCCTGCGCAGCCTGTCCTACGGCCGAATTGGGAGCAGCGTTTGCCTTGCCAGTATCAGATGCGTTTGACGCGGAATTGTTACCCGGTCCGGCATTCGGGTTGCCCCCGTGCGCATTGGCGCTGCCTGCGGCGGATCCCCGGCCAAGACCGCCTTCACCAGAAGCGCCTGCACCGGCGTTTCCAGCTCCAACACCAGCGCCGCCAGCACCACCGTTACCGCCGCCGCCGCCGTTGCCGCCAGCACCACCGTTGCCGCCAGCGCCACCATTGCCG
>CAYMJJ010000075.1:0-9724 GCA_964390445.1 uncultured Anderseniella sp. | reverse complement strand
TTGCCGCCAGCGCCACCATTGCCGTTACCTGCGGCCAGCGCCGCAGACGCGCCAAAGGGAGAACCATTGTCCAGAACGCCATCCACTGGCGCAGCAAACATCGTCGCCGCAAACGCAATCGCGAGAATCGCCTTGGTGCTCATTCGAGGTACCCCTTTGTCCAAGTTGCAAATCAGTCAATCGTGACCGTGGACCCGGGATGGGGCGGAAGTTGGACGCTTTGCGTTTCCGTCAGCGAATGATTGGCCGACCTCCATACCCATCTGTTCCTCGCTGCACTTTTGTTTCAGCTTGTTATTCGGAATTTCACTGTTACGGCTTCGGTTAATCGTGATCTACTGTGAGCAGGACCATCAATACGCCAGTTAACAGCGCTATTGATATTGACAATACTTGTGCTAACATATTTTTATTGCCTTTCTAATCGAATGTTCAGCGGGAAAGGTAACACCAGCCCACCGGGGGGGCTGGCCCGAATGTCACTTGTTGAAGTGATTGTTGCAGAGTTCCTCGGCCGAGGCGTACTGACCGCCGCTCACCAGCGGATCATTGGTATAATCAAATACCTTCATCGTATCCGGGCTCTTGCTTGCCTGAGCGTCAGCTGCTTTGCGCGGCAACCACTTGGTTTCGGTCACATCTGCATCATTGAAGCTGCCGGGATTGCCGGTTGTCACCAGGCAGACGCGATCCTGACCGGGCGCGTTCGAGCTGGCGTTGTTCTGTGCCAGTACTGCGGGGGACATGGCGACGATCGCCAGCGAGAACATCGTGGAAGCTATGAGTTTGTTCATGACTTTTCTCCTGTGTTGGTCATGGCACACCAACAAGGAGCGGGTGGAGTTGTTCCCCGGCTTCCAGATTTGTAATGCTCGCGTCAGAAACGTGTTGCATGTGTGGCACATCAAAGACACGCATCAGCCCGACGGACAGCACGATCAGGACCGCGAAGTCGGGTCATGAGCGATACCGGAACCTCGGCAAGGAGCATGCGTTGAGTGATGAGTTGAGAAATTGGAGGACTCCCGATGCTCGCCAAAACCGCTACACGCTCTCGAGGCAGTCCGCAGACCCACCGCAAATTCGAACGGCAGGCTGAAGACCGGCTGGAATGGTACGCCTCGCGGCCACACCTGATCGGACGGCGCCTCAAGCAACTCGACGAGGAGTGGGACATCGAGCGCGCGATCCAGGCGAATGCCGCCACACTCGCGCTGACCGGCACGGCCCTTTCGATGACACATGATCGTCGTTGGGCGTTCCTGCCGCTCTTCGTGACGGGCTTTCTGCTGCAACACGCCACTCAGGGCTGGTGCCCACCCGTTCCGATACTGCGAGCGCTAGGCTTCCGGACGCAGGGAGAAATCGAGCGTGAGCGGTATTCATTAAAGGCCCTGCGCGGCGACTTTGAAGGTTTGCCAGACGAAAGCCACTCCGATGCGCACCGCGCCGGTGCTGTGTTCGACGCAGCACACTGACGCTGACCAGCACCAGTCCTTGCAATTGGCGCACGGCCGATTGCCGGGCGTCACTCCTCTCGAGGGGTTTTTTGGGGGGGGGAACCACCGCCGGAGTTGCCGGTTAAGTCTATATACCCCCTTTCAAGTGCCCACGCCGTGGGCCTGCGGGTCCAGTATCGGCAACATAGTAGAAGGGTTATGCGCAGGCACCCCTTAGTGGTCGGCATCATCGGCGGAATCGTCCGGACCGTGTTACTGGCAATCGCCGTATGGCTGACCATCGTCGATACGGGAGCCTACAACGTCGCGGCATCCGACCCCATTTGAGAATGACATTTTGATCAGCCCAGGAAAGTCAGCCTTCAAGACTTGCCTCATTCACCTTCAATCTCGCGCAGGAGTGACATCATCCGCGCGACGTACTTGATGCTGGTGACGGTCAGGGGCTCAAGATCCTCCTTGGCCTTCATGGTGGCGACGATAAAACCGTCGTCCTTGCGGGTGATCCAACCCTTGCCCTCGAGCAGGGCAATCTTGCGCCGCACGGTCTCGCGGGGAATGCCGCTGAAGTCCGAGATTGACCGGATGTTTATGTCCTCGGGAGGTGTTGACTGCGTCGATGCCTGAAACTCCGTGAAGTTCTGTGCCGGATCGGCCATGCGCTGCGAGAACGTCCGGTCGCCAACGATGGCAAGCACCAGGAACATGTCCAGGTCGCCATCGAATGCTTGCCGGCATTCGATCATGAATTTCGTGAGACTTCCCACGTGCGCCGGCCAGATTTTTCCGAATTTCGCTCGAACCTGTTCTTCCATGTGAATTGACCCTGTTGCCTCCCCCGCGGCTGTCCGAGTTCCTAGACAGAAAAGCAAGTTCGGTTGCGCTCCAGCCATGCGGCCCATTTTGGGTCGCAACCGGCTTTACATTGCACTTCAGACTGATCAGTTTTTGGCAGGTTTTCAATCCGTTGAATAAACGGTTCGGAGGTTTCCGGACTGGACCGGCTCCATTTCTGCCGGTGGCGGAGCTTTGCCTGAAACCGGTCCAGTTGACGGATGTCCGCCACCGGACCCCAAGAGGAACGACAGTCATGAACGTTGAGTCCCGCTTTCGCCTGGATGGTCAGGTTGCCCTCGTGACAGGAGCTGCAGCCGGCATAGGCCGCGCGATTGCCAGGCTGTTTGCGGGTGCGGGTGCGGCGGTCGTGGTTACCGATCTCAAGAAGGACGGCGCCGACGCTGTTGCTGCGGACATTGTCGCGGCCGGCGGAAAGGCAGTTGGTCTCGAGTGCAACGTAACCAGGGAGGACCACCTGCAACGTGCCGTGGATACCGCAATCAGCGAGTTCGGCAGGCTTTCCATCCTGGTGAACAATGCCGGCGGCGGCGGACCCAAGCCCTTCGACATGCCGATGGATGATTTCCGCTGGGCCTATGAACTCAATGTCTTCTCGCTGTTCCGGCTGACCCAGATGGCCGCGCCACATATCGAAAAGGCCGGCGGAGGAGCGGTGCTCAACATCTCGTCCATGGCGGGCGAGAACAAGAACCAGCGCATGGCCTCGTACGGATCTTCCAAGGCAGCAGTCAATCACCTCACGCGAAACATCGCCTTCGATCTGGGCAAGATGAATGTGCGGGTCAACGCCATTGCACCCGGCGCGATCAAGACAGATGCGCTGGCCACCGTGCTGACCCCCGACATCGAAAAGGCCATGCTCAAGCACACGCCGCTCGGTCGTCTTGGCGAGGCAGACGATATCGCGAACGCCGCCCTGTTCCTGTGCTCGCCAGCATCAAGCTGGGTCAGCGGCCAGGTGCTGACAGTTTCCGGCGGCGGCGTCCAGGAACTGGATTGAACCAGCCTAACCAAACCAGAAATCAGCACTGGAGCACAAACACATGCGCGGCGGTCCCGAATGGTTCATCTGGATAGAAACAATCGGCATCCTGTCGTTCGCGATCAACGCCATGATCGTGGCGAGATCGCGAAACCTTTCAACCTTGGGGATTTTCCTGTGCGCCGCGGCCGCCGCTCTTGGAGGCGGCACCCTGCGTGACATCCTGCTTGGTCCCCAGGCCATGCCGTTCTTCTGGGTGACCTATCCGTTCTACATCGTTGCCATATTCGCGTTGTCGCTGGGCTATGCCCATCTCGACGTGGTGCGTACCGTCATCGCGAAGCGCATCAACTTGCTGAAGGACGCAGCCGAGACCATCGCCTTTGCCTCGCTCGGCGCACTGGGCGCAGCGAAGGCCTTCAACATCCTCAGCCCTGCAGTGGGCAGCGATATCCTGTCCCTTGCGCAGCTCTGGATACTTGTTTCGATTTTCGGCGCTGCCAGTGCCGCCTTTGGCAGCATCATCCGCGATGGGTTGATCAACGAGTTTCCCGGTGCGTTGCGCCCCGGGGTTTGGTCGCTTGAATCGCTCTTCATCGGCTCGGGCGTGCTCGCCGTGCTGCGCATGGCGGACGTATCGCAGCCGTGGGCCTTGCTGGCCGGGTTCCTCGTCATTCTCGTCATCAAGGGCGCGGCAGTCGTCGCCGCTACCCGCAAGTTCGCATCGGAGAAGCCTGCATGAAGATCGCCCTGTTCTACGCCAAGGATTACGAGCGTCCCTCACTTGATGGCGCCAACCAGACATTGGGTCATAGGATCACCTACATTGAGGCTGCCTTGCGTCCCGAGACCGCCATTCTTGCAAACGGTCACGATGCCGTTTGCATCTTCGTTAACGACGTCTGCAATGCCGATGTCATCGCCAGGCTTGCTGCCGGCGGGGTCCGCCTGATCCTGTGCCGGTCTGCGGGATTCAACCATGTCGACCTGAAGGCCGCCAAGGCGCACGGCATGACCGTGATGCGGGTGCCGGCCTACTCTCCCGAGTCGGTGGCCGAGCATACGGTGGCAATGATCCTGTCCCTCGTCCGGCACATGCATCACCAGTACAACCGGGTGCGCAACGGCAACTACTCTATGGACGGGCTGGTCGGTTTCACGCTGCATGGCAAGACGGCAGGCATTTGCGGTACGGGCAAGATCGGTCTTGCGACCGCCCGCATTCTGAAGGGGTTTGGTTGCACGCTTCTCGGCAATGACCCCTATCCCAGCCAGGAGTGTGAGGCGCTCGGCATGAGCTATGTCGACCGCGACACCCTGTTTTCCCGGTCGGACATCGTGATCCTGACCGCGCCGTTGACTCCGGATACGAAACACATGGTCAACGCCGAGAGCCTGAAGAAATTCAGGAAGGGCTCGGTGCTGGTCAACACCGGCCGCGGTGGGCTGGTGGATACGCGGGCCGCTATCAATGCTGCGATGAAGACCGACACCCTCTGGTACCTCGGTCTTGATGTCTACGAGGACGAGGCGGGCAAGTTCTTCGAGAACATGGCGGGAGATATCGTCCAGGACGAAACCCTGCTGCTGATGACCAACCTGAAGAACGTGCTGGTAACGCCGCATTCTGCGTTCCTCACGCGCGAGTCCCTCAACCAGATTGCCGAGATCACCCTGGGCAATGCCTCCGGTTTCGAACGCGGAGAGCCTGACCCGTCCCGTGTCGTCGTTCTGGACTGACAAGCCTCACCAAATGAACAGGGAAGATGAACCCATGAGCTATGACGCCTTCGCCGATTTCCGCATGAACGGTCACAACGTGATCATCACCGGCGGCGCCCAGAACATCGGCGCCGGCATCGCCAGGACGCTTTCTGGCGCTGGCGCAAAGGTGATGATTGCCGACCTTAACGGTGACATGGCGCAAGAAACCGCTGCCAGCATCCAGAAGGACACCGGCAACGACTGCCGCGGCATGAAGTGCGATGTGACCTCGCTCGACGACATCAACGCCGTGGTCGAGGCCAGTGTCAGCGCTTTTGGCGGCATCTCGACGCTGATCAACAACGTCGGCTGGGGCGGACGGCATGATGATCCGGCGGCCATTGCGGAGGACGCCTTCATTGCTTCCTACAAGCTCAACACCATCAGCGCCTACCGCATGAGCATGGCGTGCCTGCCGCATCTCCTGAAGTCGAACAACGCGACCATCACCAACTCCGGGTCATTCTCGTCGGCAACGCCAGCCTATGACATCCTGGCCTACGCAACCGCCAAGGCCGCCCTCAACCAGATGATGGTGTCGGTTGCCCATATGCTGGCCAAGAAGGTCCGTGTGAACTCGGTACTGATCGGCACGGTGATGACCGAGGGCTATGGTGATGCGGGCATCGACCCTGCAATGCAGGAGAAGCTCCGCCACCCCGACAACCTGACAGGCCGTCCCGGCAAGCCGGAGGATGTGGCCAACGCAATGCTGTGGTTGTGTTCGCCAGCGAGCGGCTGGATCAGCGGTCAGACAATCAACGTTCATGGCGGCGGTGGCGTCGTACGATTGTTTGGCAAGTGAGCCCCGTGCGTCGGACCATCCTTCTGACTTGGCTTGCCGCCGGCACGTTTGCGCTGGGTGCCGTGCCGGTTGTTGCCCAGGAGACATCCGCTTCGCCCGGCATCCTGCTGCTGTCGGAACAGGCGGATGGCGCCAGCGTTGAGAATGTCTCGGTTCGGCTGGGCAAGTCCGGTGGCAGTCCGGATCGTGACCGGGAGGCGCTGCAGTTCGTACAAGGCAGCGCAAGCGCGCTGGAGGGCCAGCCATTCGACTCGCTTGAAATTCGCAGCCTGGTGGCGCGGCTGGAAAGCTCAGGCGCTGTCTCGCGCGTTTCCTACCGGCTGCTACCTGGCACAAGCGTCAGCAGTATACGCATTGCCCTCACCGTCGACGCAAAGAGCGCGGAGAAGGAAGAAGCGTTCCCGAAGGGCGTCCTGACGGGGGAAATTGCTGACTTTCCGGTGTTCTATCAGGACGGACGCTCACTGGTCACAGCCATCATCGCCGGCGGCGTCGGGGTCTATTCCGACAGCAATTCCTGGTTCGGCCAGCCTTTCCTGTTCAACCAGTTCAGCCCCATCGCCGGAGACCTTCCCGGCAAGCGGTCGAGCTGGACCGAGGGCAGCCTTGAGGTCGGAGCGGGCTTTGCCACGCAGATCGGTGACATGCCGCTGTATGCGTTCGGCGCACTTACAGGCATGAAGACGTGGTCTGTCGGGCAAGACATATTCCGTGATGACAATCGCAACTTTGACGCCATCGAGAAGGCCTACGCCGGGCTGCTGTATGCCGATGCAACCAGCAGGAACAAGGCCAGGATATCCATTGGCCGGCAAACCTTCACCCTGAACGACGGGTTCCTCGTCAATATGGTCAAGGGGTCGGGCAACGCCGGCGTTCGCGGGGCATCCTATCTGGGGCCGCGGCTGACCAACGATTTCTCGGTCCTGGCCGACGGCCGGTTCGGCGCATGGGGGTTCAGCCTCTTTTACATCGACCCGAACGAACTGGAGCTTGTCGAGTCAGGAAGCACCTTCCTTGGCATCAACGGCAAGTACAGCTTCAACCAGAACGTTGCCGTCGATGCCACGTTCATTACCATCCCTGAGTCACGATCAACCTTTGCCAATCCACATGGACTTGTCCTCGAGCGCGAGGGACTGAACACCATTGCCGGCCATCTGAAATGGCGCAACCTGGGCATTGACGGGCTCTGGGCCGAGGCAGAAGCCGCTTACCAGTTTCACCCCGATTACGCCATGTCCGCCTGGGCTGCCTATGGCACCCTGGGCTACATCGCCCGCGATCTGCCGTGGACGCCAAGCCTGTCCTACCGGTATGCGCACTTCTCCGGCGATGACCCGGCCACGACCCGCTACGAGCGGTTCGACCCGCTGCTCAGCACAGGCCTGGGCATCTGGCTGCAAGGTCTTTCCTTCGGCAAGCTGACGTCCAACTCGAACCTCGAAACCCATCGCGTGCAGTTGAACGTCGCGCCAGTCGAAACCCTCAACGTCACTTTCGACTACCATTCATTGCGGGCGCCGGAACTCAACAATCTCGGTTCCAATCCGGCGCTGGCAACCCTCACCTCAGATGACCTGGGTGACGAGTTCACCCTCTCCGCCCGCTGGGCCATCAACCGAAACCTCTATCTGCAGGGCGTTGCGTCTTACGCCGTGCCCGGCAAGGCCCTGCGCAACATCGGCGCAACAGATGACTGGGCAACCTTTCAACTCAGCCTCTACTGGGGCCTTTAGGGGAGTCCGGGGTCCATGGAAGTCAGCGAGATCGCCGGCAAGCTTCTGCCGCTTCTGTTCAACATGATGGGGCCGATTGCGCTCATTCCTGCCTTTGCAGGCCTGACAGCCGGCATGGAAGCGCCAACCCGCAAGGCCGTCGCCCGGCGTGCAGCGCTGCTGTCGCTGGCGGCCCTCGCCATTGCGGTGTTTCTCGGCGCAGTCGTGTTGCAAGGGTGGGGCATCAGCAAGGGATCGCTGATCCTGACGGCCGGTATCATCATGACGCTGAGCGTGCTCAGGTCGATGCTGTTCGCGCAGGCGAAAGAGGCGGGCAGCCACGCCGCAGCCAGGCAACCGAAAGACCTTGCCGTATCGCCGCTGGCTTTCCCGACCATCGTGACGCCGCAAGCAGTAGCCGTGCTCATCATCTTCATCGCCTACTTCCCTACCCTTGAAGCCCAACTCGCCATCTTCGCGGTGGCCGTCGTGATCATGGCCATCAATTTCGGCGCAATGCATGCCGCTCACTGGTTCATGGCCAAGATTGGCATGGTGCCGCTGCTGGTGCTGGGGGCGGTGTTCGGCGTGCTGCAAGTGGCGCTGGGCGTCGAAATGATCTCTGACGGTTTTAGGGAACTGGCCAGGGTTTGAACCTGAAAAACCAAATCGAAGCACAGATAGGAGTATTCATGAAACGTCACTTGATGGCTCTTCTCGCAGGGCTCTTTGTTGCAGCCGCCTTGCCTGGCCTGTTGCACGCAGGCCCCATAAGTAATGCGGCCAGTTCTGCAAACTTGCCGATTGCCGCAAATGGCGACCTTCAACTCGTTGCGGCCCGCAAGTACAAGCGGCTGAAGCCGGGTTGCCGCGCAGCGTTCTGCAAGCCCGGCTACAATTACGGCAAGTACCAGCGTTTCAAGCGCCGCCGCGATTTCGGCCGTGCGGTTGCAGGAACCATTGTCATCGGCGCGATTATCGCAACCGCCGCCAATGCCGCTCCTCCCCGCCCCTCATCCGACCTGTGCTGGGTCTGGTCGAATAGTGCCCGCACGCGCGGGTACTGGGACTATTGCTACTGAGCCGCCCAAGATTCAGCCAATCAACGACAAGGATCAATTGCGATGAATAGAGTTTTCATGCGTATCGCCGTCCTCGCCCTCTCGGGCGGGTTCATCATTGCTGCTCCCGCGCTGGCCGACGAGCAGGCTCAGGAAGATGAGCAGTTTACAGGAGCGGTGAAGGACTTCGGCTATGCCGGTGGCGCCGCCTGGCAGTGTGCCGAAGCGGAAGCCCGAACCGATATCGAACGCCAGTCCATGGTGTCCTATCAGGGGCTGGTTCGGCTGTTCGGCACGGATGAAGCCTTTTTCTTCGCGGCCGCATTCGGGGCCGGCACGTCTGCCCAGTTCGACAAGGCAGAATGTGAGGCATTCACGACGCAATTCCGCGAAGGTTTGACAAAGGCGGGCGTCGAGTGAGGTGCAGCGCCATGAAAACACGGTGGAGTGCCGCAGCCTGTCTTGCTATGACATTGCCGCTGCTTTCAGTCCTGCCTCAACCTGCAACGGCCGGATGCGTCGGCGCCTACCTTGAGTACAAGGAAGGTGAGCGCGAGATCAACCGGGAACGGCGCGAAATGAAGCGTGCAGTTCGCAATGCCGGTTCCCGCAGGGAGGCCCGCAAGGAAATCCGTGAGGGCATGCGTGAGATCGCCCGCGAGAAGATCGAAAGCCGGCTGGAGATTCGCAGGGAACTGAGGTCCGGCTGTTGAAAGCAGGATCAGGAGGCTAGTCATGATGAAACCAGGCTTGCGCGAATTCTTTGCCGGTATGTGGCAAGCGATCCTGCTGCGCGGCATCGCAAGCCTGGTGTTCGGTCTGCTGTGCTTCTTCTATCCGGGTATTACCCTGTCCATCATCGTTGTCATTTTCGGCCTCTACCTGCTGGTGGACGGTGCCGCGGGGGTCTGGTCGGCCTTCCGTGGCAGCCCGGGCCGCGCCAGGCCTGCCCTTCTGCTACAGAGCACGCTGAGCCTGATCATCGGGCTTGGCTTCCTGTTGGCTCCCCAGCTGGCAACCACTTATGTGATTATCGTGATCGGCTTGTGGAATATTGCCGTGGGCCTGTTGCAACT
>CAYMJJ010000074.1:0-11926 GCA_964390445.1 uncultured Anderseniella sp. | reverse complement strand
CTGCCCAAAAATGAGGCTTTGTGTCAGCGAGGTAACGCGCAATACTGACCCGCGATGGGAGAAAACTTCAACGAGATGCTCGATGCGGACGGCAACGTCCGGGCACCCTACAAGATCATGCAGGACTGGCTGGGCACCCAGTCGCCGGCTGATCTTCGCGCCAAGATTCGCGAGGCGGAGTCGATCTTCCGACGGCTCGGCATCACCTTTGCCGTGTATGGCACCGACGATGCATCGGAGCGGCTGATCCCGTTCGACATCATTCCGCGCATCTTTGCCGCCCACGAATGGCGCAGGCTGGAGGCCGGCATCCGCCAGCGGGTGGCCGCGCTCAATTCGTTCATCGGCGACATCTACCACCGGCAGGAAATCTTGCGCGCCGGCAAGGTGCCGTCGAAGCTGGTACTGCAGAACGAGGCCTACCTGCCGCAGATGGCCGGCATGACCCCTGCCCGCAACGTCTATGCCCACATCATCGGCACCGACATCGTGCGGGTGGGCGAGAACGACTTCTACGTGCTGGAAGACAATTGCCGCACCCCGTCGGGCGTGTCCTACATGCTCGAGGACCGCGAGGCGATGATGTACCTGTTCCCGGACCTGTTTGCCCGCCACCGGGTGGCCCCGATCGAGGACTACCCGCAGATGCTGCGGCGCACGCTGGATTCGGTGGCGCCCGAGCGCTGCGACGGCGAGCCGGTGTGCGTGGTGCTGACGCCGGGCATCTACAACTCGGCGTTCTTCGAGCACGCCTTCCTGGCCGACGAGATGGGCGTGCAGCTGTGCACCGGCGATGACCTTTATGTCGATGATGGCTGCGTCTACATGCGCACCACACAAAACCCTGTACGGGTGGATGTGATCTACCGGCGGATTGACGACAATTTCCTCGATCCGCTGACCTTCAACCCGGACTCGACGCTGGGCATTCCCGGCGTCTTCGACGCCTACCGGGCCGGCACCGTGACCATTGTCAACGCGCCCGGCACCGGCATTGCCGACGACAAGGCGATCTACTCGTTCATGCCCGAGATCGTCGAGTTCTACACCGGCGAGAAACCGCTGCTGAACAACGTGCCGACGTGGCGGTGCGCCGAAGAGGATTCGCTGAAGTACGTGCTCGACAACCTGTCCGAGCTGGTGGTCAAGGAGGTGCACGGCTCGGGCGGATACGGCATGCTGGTGGGGCCGACGGCCTCGAAAAAGGAGATCGCCACGTTCCGCGAAATCCTCAAGAAGCGGCCGGACAACTACATCGCGCAACCCACGCTGGCGCTGTCGAGCGCACCGACGTTCGTGCGCAACCAGGTGGCGCCGCGACACGTTGACCTGCGCCCGTTCGTGCTGAGCGGCGACGAGATCAGGATCACGCCGGGCGGCTTTACCCGTGTTGCGCTGAAAAAGGGGTCGCTGGTGGTCAACTCGTCGCAAGGCGGGGGCACCAAGGACACCTGGGTGCTTGAGGACTAGATCATGCTACTTGGACGCAATGCAGGCTCGCTGTTCTGGATGTCGCGCTATGTCGAGCGGGCCGAGAACATGGCCCGGCTGGTCGAGGTGAGCTATCGCATTTCGCTGATGCCGAAGCCGTTCCGCCGCCAGGACGGAGACTGGACCTCGGTGCTGATCAGCGCCCAGTGCGACGAAGATTTCGCCGAGCGCTATGACGAACCGACGCCCGAGAATGTCATCCACCACCTGGTCATGGACGCAGGCAACCCGTCCAGCATCCGCTCGTGCATCGAGACGGCACGCAACAACGGCCGCTCAGTCAGAACCTCGCTCAGCAGGGACGTGTGGGAAAGCCTCAATTCGACGTGGAACGAATTCAACCACATGCGCTCCAGCCAGCTTACGCCGGACAAGCTGCCGGCCCTGCTGGACTGGGTGAAACAGCGCTCGATGCTGTTTCGAGGGGCAATGCTTGGCACCGCACTGCGGCTGGACAGTTTTCACTTCAGCCAGCTTGGCGCCTTTATCGAGCGCGCCGACAACACCGCGCGCATTCTCGACGTGAAGTACCACATCCTGTTGCCCCGCGGGTCCGGCCCCGGCAGCGGGGTTGACCAGCAGCAATGGGCATCGCTGCTCAGGTCGGTGTCGGCGCACCGGTCGTACCGCTGGGCCTACAAGGACGCGCGCTACCAGCCATGGAACGTCGCGGAGTTCCTGATCCTCAACCGGGCCATGCCGCGTTCCTTGCTGTTCTGCTACAACTGGATCAACCGTACGCTGGATGACCTTGAGCAGGACTATGGCGAAGGCGGGCCGTGCCACGGCATCGCAAGCGCGACCAATGACATGCTTGCCAGATCCGAAATGCAGCAGATTTTCCAGTCCGGCCTGCACGAGTTTCTTGTGCAGTTCATCGAGATGAACAACCGGCTGACCAACGAGATCGCCGGAAAGTACAACTTCCAATGAAGCTGCAAATCCGCCATTCGACGCTTTACACCTACGACAGCGCTGGCGGGCAGCTGATCCAGCGGCTGCACCTGACGCCGGAGTCCTCTGTCACACAGAGCGTGAAGGGGTGGCAGATCAACGCCCCCGGCATCGAACGCGGCATCTCCTACCGTGATGCTTTCGGCAACATGGCGCACCTGGTGACCAGCACCCTTGATTCAGGCGAGATCTCCGTGGAAGTCGAAGCCAGGGGAGTCGTAGAGACAACCGACAAGGCTGGAATCATGGGTCCCGATGGCGGCTGGGTGCCTGTGGGTGCCT
This sequence comes from uncultured Anderseniella sp., assembly GCA_964390445.1. Taxonomy (GTDB): domain Bacteria; phylum Pseudomonadota; class Alphaproteobacteria; order Rhizobiales; family Aestuariivirgaceae; genus Anderseniella. Next base: position 9,199 of record CAYMJJ010000074.1, on the reverse strand, counting down.
ACCTGGCCGAAACGGAGATCACCCGGTCGAACACGGCAATCCGCGCACTGGCGCGCAAGTGTGAAGCCCGGCAGGGCCTCAACCAGGCACATGACCTGATGGGCCTGGTGCGTGAAGCCATCGCCTATGAAATCGGCACCAGCATCTCCAGCACCACCGCCGCAGAGGCGCTGAAGGCCGGCACCGGCGTGTGCCAGGACCACGCACACGTCTTCATTTCGGCCGCCCGGGTGCTGGGCATACCGGCGCGCTATGTTTCGGGCTACCTGGCCACCGGCACCGACGAGCTTGGCGAGGCCAGTCACGCGTGGGCCGAACTGTACATGGCCGACCTGGGCTGGGTCGGGTTTGACGTGTCCAACACCATGTCGCCGGATGACCGATATGTGCGGGTGGCCGTGGCGATGGACATTCGCGGGGCGCAACCGGTAACCGGCGTGCGCCGCGGCCCCGGCGACGGCAACGAGAAACTGCGCGTCGAGGTACTTGTCGATCCCGCTCCGGACCAGTAGCGTCTTGCCAGCCTGATACTGGGAGATTCTGTCTTCCGAAGCTTTGCCGGATACCATCCCTCATGACATATTGCGTCGGCCTCAAACTAGACCGCGGCCTCGTCATGGCCGCCGACACCCGCACCAATGCGGGGCTGGACAACATCGCCACCTTCCGCAAGCTGAACACGTGGCAGCAGCCGGAGGACCGGGTGTTCATCATCTTGTCGGCGGGCAATCTTGCGGTCACGCAGTCAGTGATCGCCAGCCTCGACGAGGCAATCCACGACATACATGCCGAAACGGCGTCACTGTTCACGGTATCGACGATGTATCAGGCCGCGCGAATGGTCGGCGACAAGCTGCGCAGCGTGCGCAAGGAAGTGCTCGGCGACGAAGGACTGACCAGCGAGAGCTTTTCGGCGCGGTTCATCTTCGGCGGCCAGATCAAGGGCGAGCAGCCGCGCCTGTTCCACATCTATTCGGAAGGCAACTTCATCGAGGCGAAATCCGATACGCCGTTCTTCCAGATTGGCGAGCACAAGTACGGCAAGCCCATTCTCGACCGGGTGGTGAAGCAGGACATGCGGCTGGGCGAGGCCGCAAAGGTGGTGCTGCTGTCGTTCGACTCGACGCTGCGCTCCAACCTGTCGGTGGGCATGCCCATCGACCTGGTGGTATACAACACCGACACGCTGGCCATCGACCGCGTGCGCCGCATCGAGAAGGACGATCCCTACTTCACGGCCCTGTCCAGCACGTGGTCGGAACAGCTGCGCAAGGCAGTCGGAACCATCGCCGAGTTCGACATTTGAATGCATCGCGGACGTCATGAACCTGAACTCGCAATACAACAACCGTGAACGGGTGCCGGACCACCCGGCCGTCGTGGCGGGCTGGAGCAGCGACGCGGCAAGCTACCGTGAACGCAGCGCATGCCAGCTGGGGCTTGCCTATGGCCCGCATGCGCGCCACGCCTACGACCTGTTCGAACCTGATACCGCTGGCGCGGATGCGCCCGTTGTAGTCTTCGTGCACGGCGGCTACTGGCAGGGGCTGGACCGGTCGCCCTTCAGCCACATGGCAGCAGGTTGCAATGCGCACGGGTTGACAGTCGCTGTGCCCTCCTACCGGCTGGCACCTGAGTTCAGCGTGTCCGATATCATCGACGACATCCGCACCCTTTGCCTGCACCTGCACAAGGCGCACGGTCGCAAGCTGGTTGTTGCCGGCCATTCCGCCGGCGGGCACCTGGCGGCGTGCGCCATGGCAATCGACTGGACGCAACATGGTGCCCCTGCCGGGCTGGTTGCGGCAGGCATGGGCATCAGCGGCCTTTATGACCTGCGCCCGCTGATGGCGACCTACGTCAACGATGCACTAAAGCTGGACGAGCCTGCCGCACGCGCGGCCAGCCCGTTGTGCTGGGCCCCGCCGTCTGCCGGGCGCTTCGAGGCGTGGGTAGGTGGCGATGAATCGCGTGAATACCAGCGCCAGTCCGAAACATTGTGCGCCGCCTGGCTGGGAGCGGGTGTCGATTGCACCTGGCAGGCGTCGGACGGTGACAATCACTTTACCGTCGTGCGCCATCTCGCTGATGCCGGCAGCGACATGACGCTGGCGCTGACCCGGTTGTGCGGGGTGGCCAGATGACCAGCAAGCCCGGAGCCACCACTATCGAAACGCCGTCCGGCAAGGGTGCTGCAGACGAGAACTTTCCCGTCGGCTCGTTCCTGCTGCCCAAGCGGCTGCGGCCGCACGTGGCGACGTACTATGCGTTTGCCCGCGCCATCGACGATATCGCCGATGACCCGTCCACAAAGCCGCAAGACAAGATCGCTGGCCTCAACGCCATGGACGACGCGCTGCTGGGTCGTACCGAAAACCCCGGCCCCGAGCTGGCCAAGGCAACCGCGCTGCGGGCCTCGATGCTGGAAACCAACGTCGACCTTGCCCACGCGAGCGACCTGATTTCGGCGTTCCGTCAGGACGCGGTCAAGAGCCGGTACAACACCTGGGACGAAGTGATCGACTATTGCCTGCGTTCAGCGTCGCCGGTGGGGCGCTACCTGCTGGAGCTGCACGGCGAGCAAAAGGTGCACTTCGAGTACTCCGATGCGCTGTGCAATGCGCTGCAGGTGATCAATCACCTGCAGGACTGTGCCGATGACCTGAAGACCCTGGACCGCTGTTACCTGCCGCTGGACTGGTGCAAGGAAGAAGGTGCCACGCCGGACATGCTGCGCGAGGCAGCCTCGCCCAAGCCGTTGCGCGCGGTGCAGATGCGGATGCTGGACGGCACCGAAGCGCTGATGCGCACCGCCGAACAGTTGCCCGGCAAGCTGAAATCCCGGCATCTCGCCATGGAGTCCGGCGTCATCGTGGAAGTGGCGTGGAAGCTCACCCGGAAGCTGCGCAAGCAGGATCCGGTGGCCCAGCGGGTCGAGTTGTCCAAGCGGCAGTTTGCGACATCCGGCCTCAAAGGCGCCATAAAGGCGCTGTTCTAAGCTGTTGCAGCGCTGATCACAGTGTTGTGGGTGCGGCCATCAGGGCAGCACCGAAAGGTTGGCGCGACGGCTGATTTGGTATACACAGCTCGTTTCGTGCGACACGAAGACTGTTTGACCGGCTGACGGACAGAACAAAAACTGGATGCCTGGTGGTCTGGCTAATCTGGCCAACAAACCAGCCTCAAGAAGATCAAAAGAGCTAGCATGCCAATATCCACTCCCTTGCTTGATACCATCAAGTACCCGGCTGACCTCAGAAAACTGAAGCCCGAAGACCTTGAGCAGGTTGCCAGGGAACTGCGCGCCGAAACAATCGACGCCGCTTCCGTGACCGGTGGCCACTTCGGCGCGGGCCTCGGCGTGGTGGAGCTGACCGTGGCGATCCACTACGTCTACAACACGCCAGCCGACCGGCTGATCTGGGATGTGAGCCACCAGGCCTATCCGCACAAGATCCTGACCGGGCGGCGCGACGGCATTCGCAAGATCCGCCAGTCCGATGGCCTGTATGGCTTCACCAAGCGTACCGAGAGCGAGTACGACCCGTTCGGCGCTGCCCACTCGTCCACCTCGATCTCCGCCGGGCTTGGCATGGCTGTGGCCCGCGACCTCAAGGGCGAGGACAACCACGTCATTTCGGTTATCGGCGATGGTTCCATGAGCGCAGGGCTCGCTTACGAGGCCATGAATAACGCCGGCGCACTGGACAGCCGCATGCTGGTGATCCTCAACGACAACGGCATGTCGATCACGCCGGGCGTCGGTGCGCTGACCAACTACCTGTCGTGGCTTGTTTCAACCCATCCGTTCCTCAGCCTGCGCGATATCGCCCTGAAGCTGTCCAACAAGTTCCCCAAGACCCTGCGCAAGGCGGCTGAACGCGTTGACGAGTATGCCCGCGGCATGGTGATGGGCGGTACGCTGTTCGAGGAACTTGGCTTCTATTACGTCGGCCCTGTCGATGGCCATGACCTCGATACGCTGGTGCCGGTATTGCAGAACATCCGCGAAGCCCGCGAAGTCGGCCCGGTGCTGCTGCACGTGGTCACCGAAAAGGGCAAGGGCCATCCCTTCCCCGAAACCACGGCTGAAAAGCACCACGCAGTCGGCAAGTTCGACCCCGTTACCTTCGAAACCAAGAAGGCCACTTCCAACGCGCCCAGCTACACCTCGGTGTTTGCCCAGTCGCTGATCCGCCATGCGCAGGCCGATGACAAGATCATCGCCATCACTGCCGCCATGTCGACCGGCACGGGCGTGGACAAGTTCGAGGAGCACTTCCCCGAGCGCACGTTCGACGTGGGCATTGCCGAACAGCATGCCGTCACGTTTGCAGCAGGCATGGCAACCGAAGGCTTCAAGCCGTTCGCCGCCATCTACTCCACGTTCCTGCAGCGCGCCTACGACCAGGTGGTACATGACGTGGCCCTGCAGAAGCTGCCGGTGCGTTTCGCCATCGACCGCGCCGGACTTGTCGGCCAGGACGGCGCAACCCACGCAGGCTCTTTCGACGTGGCCTACCTTGCCTGCCTGCCCAACATGGTCGTCATGGCCGCCGGCGACGAAGCCGACCTGATGCACATGGTGGCAACCGCAGTCGACTATGAGGACGGCCCGTGCGCCTTCCGCTATCCACGCGGTGAAGGCATGGGCGTCGACATGCCGGAAACCGGCGTACCGCTGGAAATCGGCAAGGGCCGCATCATGCGCGAAGGCACCGAAGCTGCACTGCTGACGCTGGGTGGACGGTTGAGCTCGTGCCTGAAGGCTGCGGAGGACCTGGCTGAACGCGGTGTGTCCGTGACCGTGGCGGACGCCCGGTTCGCCAAGCCGCTGGACGTTGAAATGATCGAGAGGCTGGTGCGCAACCACAAGCTGGTGATCACCATCGAGGAAGGTTCCATCGGCGGCTTCTCCAGCCATGTGCTGCATCACCTGGCCCACCAGGGCATGTTGCAAGGCGGCGCCGTGGTCAAGCCGATGACGCTGCCGGATGCCTTCATCGGCCACGGTGCGCCGGACTGGCAGTACAGGCAGGCCCGCCTTGAAGCAGACGACATCGTACTCGAGGTGCTGACCGGCCTCGGGCTCGAAAAGAAGGTGCTTGAATTCGCCAACAACAAGTCGTGACGGGACGCCGCCTGGCATTGAAAATGCAAGGCGGCACCCCTCAACACCGACGCGAGGACCGGCAGTTTCCGGAAACGGACAGCCTGTTGAAAACGCATGATGGCTAACCAGACCGATCAGCACGCGACCGTCCCGTCGGCGGCATCCGAGGCGCGTACCATTGCGCGATCCGTGCGCGATGCATCCACGTCGTTCTACTGGGCCATGCGGCTGCTGCCCAGGCAGCAGCGCGAGGCCATGTTCGCCGTCTATTCGTTCTGCCGCAAGGTGGACGACATTGCTGACAGCGAAACCCTGGGCGACGCCGAAAAGCACAAGCAGCTTGCCGCCTGGCGGGCCGAAGTGGATGCATTGTACGCGGGCCAGCCGTCGTGGCCGGAAACCCGCGCGCTGGCCGAACCGATGACTGTGTTCTCGCTGCGCCGGGATGACTTCATGCAAGTCATCGCCGGCATGGAGATGGACGTGGGCGAGCCTGTCGTTGCACCAGACTTTGCCACCTTCGACCTGTACGTCGACCGCGTTGCCTGCGCCGTTGGGCGATTGTGCGTGTGCGTGTTCGGCGATCCGTCCGAGCATGGCGTGACGGTTGCACATCACACAGGCCGCGCGCTGCAGATCACCAACATCCTACGCGACGTCGATGAAGATGCCGGCATCGGCCGGGTGTACCTGCCGCGTGAACTGCTGGTGAAGCACGGGCTTGACTGGTCCGAACCAAAGACATTGAGCTCGCAGGAAGGCTTTGTCGCCATGTGGCGCGAACTGGCCGAGATCGCGCGCCAGGAATATGATTTCGCCGATCAGGCCATGGAACTGTGCCGGCGCGACGTGATGCGCCCGGCCCGCATCATGAAGTCCGTCTACCAGCGCAATCTCGAACGGATGATGGCATTGCCCGATGCGGCACTGGCTGATCCGGCCGTGTCCAAGCGGCTTGTGGGCGGCAAGGAAAAGCTGCTGATCGCCCTTCGCCACGGCTTCTTCTGACGGGCACAGCACAGGCAAATGGCAACAGCACACATCATCGGTGCCGGCGTGGCCGGCCTGTCAGCCGCGGTTGAACTGGCCCGGGCGCAATACCGCGTGATTGTGTATGAGCAAACCGGCCATGCCGGTGGTCGCTGCCGCTCGTTCCATGACCCATCGCTTGACGCGATCATCGACAATGGCAATCACCTGCTGTTGTCGGGCAACAAGTCGGCATTGTCCTACCTCGAAACCATCGGCGCGCTGGACGAACTGATCGGGCCGGACAAGGCCGAGTTCCCGTTCGTTGACGTGAAGTCCGGCGAGCACTGGACCATCGAGTTGAACCGCGGGGCGATGCCGTGGTGGATTCTCGACAAGGACCGGCGCGTACCCGGTACGAAGCTCAGCGAGTACCTGACGGGCTTGAAGCTGCTGAGCGCCGGTGATCGCACGGTCAAGCAGCTGTTTGCTGGCCAGGGTGCGCTGTACGAACGGTTCTGGGACCCGTTCACCGTGGGCGTCATGAACACCCTGCCCGAGGAAGCCGCTGCCCGGCTGCTGACGCCGGTGATCCGCGAAACGCTGGCGCGCGGAGCAGATTACTCGCGACCGATGATTTCCAGGCGCGGGCTGTCGTTCACCTTCGTCGATCCTGCTCTGCGCTGGCTTGAACAGCATGGCGGCGATGTGCGGCTCAACTGCCGGGTCAGTGGCATCGAGGACGATGGTGAGCGCATCACCGCCATCGTAACCGGCGATAGCCGCGAAACGGTCAGGCCGGGCGATGTGGTTGTGTCGGCCCTGCCCGCATGGTTTGCCGCCATGGTGCTGGGAACCGTCTCTGCACCGGATGCGTTTGTACCGATAGCAAACGTACACTTTCGCGTGGATGGCGGACGCACACCGCTGATGAAGCATCATGTGCTGGGCCTGCTCAACTCGATGTCGCACTGGCTTTTCGTGCGCGACGACGTGGCCTCCGTCACCATCTCGGCAGGGGACAAGGCTGCCGCCATGAACAAGGATGAACTGCTCGCGATCGTGTGGCGCGAGATTGCGCCGGAGATCGGCCAGGACCCCGATCAGTTGCCCCGGCGAACGCGGGTGCTGACCGAGCGCCGCGCCACCTTCAAGGGGACTGTGGAACAACTGGCAAAGCGCCCGCAGGTGCCAACAAAATGGCGCAATCTGGTGCTTGCTGGGGATTGGGTCGACAATGGTTTGCCGTCGACAATCGAAGGATCGATCAGATCGGGGCAAACCGCCGCACGGCATCTTCTGTCGGTCAATTAGAGTTGACTTGAACGGCAATCTTTCGTTTTTAATAAGGTTATCAGTCGTCGAGAGGGCGTGACTCGACTGTTGGTGATCTGAAAGTTGAGGTTACATGCAGTCCAACGTTTACGTCCTCCGCCCACACGCTGGGCTGACCGGTTCCATTGTTTCCGACGCAGCAGCGACTGCCAGCGATGCCGCCGAGGCATTGATGGCCTTGCAGCAGGCTGACGGCCATCTGGTGTTCGAACTCGAAGCCGATGCGACGATCCCCTCGGAGTACATATATCTCAATCATTTCCTGGACATGCGCGAACCGGAACTCGAAGCCGAGATGGGCGAGTACCTGCGCTCGCTGCAGTCCAAGGTGCACGGCGGCTGGCCGTTGTTCCACGAAGGCGGGTTCAATATCTCGGCTTCGGTGAAGGCTTACTTCGCCCTCAAGCTGCTGGGTGACAGCGCTGACGAGCCGCACATGGTGCGTGCCCGCAACGCCATCCTGGCGCATGGCGGTGCCGAGAAATCCAACGTGTTCTGCCGCTATTCGCTGGCCCTGTTCGGCCAGGTGCCTTGGCGCGGCGTACCGGCGATGCCTGTTGAACTCATGCTGATGCCGAAGTGGTTTCCGGCCAACATGTGGAAGTTCGCCTACTGGTCTCGCGCAGTCATTGCGCCGCTGCTGATCCTGGCGGCACTGAAGCCGATGGCACGCAACCCGTCGGGCGCGACCTGCCGCGAGATTTTCGTGACGCCGCCTGAAAAAATCACCGTGTGGAACCACAATCACACCGGCAGCGGCTGGGGCGAATTCTTCCTGCAGATCGACAAGCTGCTGCACCCGGCTGAAAAGCACATCTTCCCGCGCCTGCCGTTCCGTAAGGCTGCCATCAGGAAAGCGCTTGCGTTCATCAAGCCGCGGCTCAATGGCGACGATGGCCTTGGTGCCATTTTCCCGGCCATGGCGAACACGGCAATGGCCTATGACGCACTGGGCTACAGCCCCGACCATGAAGACTTCCTGACCGCCATGTCTGCCTGCCGCAAGCTGGTGACCGGACGGCGCGAGGTGCGCAATGGCGTACCACGTTATCCGCAACCATGCGTGTCGCCGATCTGGGATACCTCGCTTGCCGCCCATGCCCTGCTCGAAGCAGGCGTTCCGGAAACCGACCAGCGCCTCATCAGGATGTGCGACTGGCTGGCAGCAGAACAGATCCTCGATGTCAAGGGCGACTGGGCGATCAACGCACCGGACCTCGAGCCCGGCGGCTGGGCCTTCCAGTACAAGAATGATTACTACCCGGACGTGGACGATACCGCCGTGGTGGGCATGCTGCTGCACCGGGTGGACCCGGTCCGCTACAAGCTCAACATCGAGCGCGCGGCCAAGTGGGTCATCGGCATGCAGTCCCGCAATGGTGGCTGGGGTGCATTCGACATCGATAACAACGCCGAGTTCCTCAACACGATCCCGTTTGCAGATCATGGCGCATTGCTTGATCCGCCCACCGTGGACGTGACGGCCCGCTGCCTGTCATTCCTGGCACAGATCGGCCACCCGATTGACTCATCGTGCGTGCGCAGGGGCATCCAGTTCATCAAGGATGACCAGGAAACCGACGGTTCGTGGTTTGGCCGCTGGGGCACAAACTACATCTATGGCACATGGTCGGCGCTCAACGCACTCAACGCAGTGGGCGAGGACATGAGCCAGCCGTGGATCCGCAAGGCGGTACAGTGGCTGATCGAGCAGCAGCGCGATGACGGTGGCTGGGGCGAAGACGGCGCAACCTACTGGAAGGAACGCCGCGGCGAGGCAAA
>CAYMJJ010000073.1:0-12005 GCA_964390445.1 uncultured Anderseniella sp. | reverse complement strand
ATCGGCACACGCTTTTAGGGTTTGAATCAACTTGAGCTGCCAGGCTCCTGAAACTATCACTGAAAAGGCGATCCACCTCTGGGTCGCCTTTTTCGCATCTATTGGAGAAAGGGGCACACATGTCAGATACCAGGACCCTGCGTTCAGCCGACATCAGCCGCATCATGCAACTGTTGCCGCACCGCTATCCGTTCCTGCTGGTGGACCGCATCATTGACATGGATGAGGACAAGTCCTGCATCGGCATCAAGAACGTGACCATCAACGAGCCGTTCTTCCAGGGGCATTTTCCCGCGCAACCTGTCATGCCGGGCGTATTGCTGATCGAGGCGATGGCGCAGACCGCCGGTGCGCTGGCGCTCGATCACATGGGCGTGGAGGCAGCCGGCCAGCTGGTGTTCTTCATGACCATCGACAATGCCAAGTTCCGCAAGCCTGTCGGTCCCGGCGATACCGTGCACTTCCACGTGCAGCAGACCAACAGGCGCGGGCCGGTGTACAAGTTTTCCTGCCAGGCGATGGTCGACGGCAAGAAGGTGGCGGAAGCCGATATCGGTGCCATGCTGGCCAGGTCCGGTGGCTGAAATGGCAAAGGGCGGCCCCGTGGTGGAGCCGCCCTTGCTGTGTCGTGCGGAAGCTGGCCGTCAGCCCTGGCGCTGTGATGCCGGCACGTAATCGCGTTCTGCCGGGCCCGTGTAAAGCTGGCGCGGGCGGCCGATGCGCTGGGTCGGGTCCTCGATCATTTCCTTCCACTGGGCGATCCAGCCGACGGTGCGGGCGACCGAGAACAGCACCGTGAACATCGACGTCGGGAAGCCAAGCGCGCGCAGCGTGATGCCCGAGTAGAAATCGATGTTCGGGTATAGCTTCTTCTCGACGAAGTATTCGTCCTTCAGCGCAATCGCCTCCAGTTCGCGGGCGACGTCGAGCATCGGGTCGTCCTTGATGCCGAGTTCATTGAGCACTTCATGCGCGGTTTTCTGCATGATCTTGGCGCGCGGATCGTAGTTCTTGTAGACGCGGTGGCCGAAGCCCATCAGCCGGAACGGGTCTTCCTTGTCCTTGGCCCGTGCGATGAACTCGGGGATGCGGTCGACAGTGCCAATCTCGCTGAGCATGTTGAGTGCCGCCTCGTTGGCGCCGCCATGCGCCGGGCCCCACAGGCAGGCGATGCCGGCGGCGATGCAGGCGAACGGGTTGGCACCCGAAGAGCCCGCAAGCCGGACTGTCGAGGTGGAAGCGTTCTGCTCGTGGTCGGCGTGCAGGATGAAGATGCGGTCCATGGCGCGCGACAGGATCGGGTTGACCTTGTATTCCTCGCACGGCACGGCAAAGCACATGCGCAGGAAGTTCGAGGCGTAGTCCAGGTCGTTGCGCGGATAAACGAACGGTTGGCCGATGTGATACTTGTAGGCGGCAGCGGCAATCGTCGGGATCTTCGCGATCATGCGCCGCGCAGCAATTTCGCGCTGGACGGGATCGGAGATGTCGGTCGAGTCGTGATAAAACGCCGACATGGCGCCAACCACGCCCACCATCACTGCCATCGGGTGCGCGTCACGGCGGAAGCCGGCGAAGAACCGCTGCATCTGCTCATGGATCATGGTGTGGTAGGTGATCGCGGTCTCGAACTCGCGGCGTTCTGCAGCGGTCGGCAGATCACCGTACAGCAACAGGTAGCAGGTTTCGATGAAATCGCCGTGCTCGGCCAACTGTTCAATGGAGTAGCCGCGATACATCAGGATGCCGGCGTCACCATCGATATAGGTGATCTCGGATTCGCAGCTGGCCGTAGAGGTAAAGCCGGGGTCGAAGGTGAACGCGCCGGTCTGGGCATAAAGCTTTGAGACGTCGATGACGTCTGGTCCAATGGTGCCGGTCATCACGTCGAGTTCATAAGTCTTACCGTCCAGGCTCAGAGTCGCGGTTTTTTTCGTGTCCGTCATGGTTGCTTTCTTCCTCTGGTTGGCGGGTCGTGCCGGTTGGGCTGGATGGAGCAGGTGGCGCGCGGCGCGCCGTCACATCATGGTCCGGCAGGGTATTCAATCGGCTCGTTTGCCGGGCAATATGCAGTCTTGTCCATCGTACCGCAATGCACAATTTGGCTACAATGCCTTGCGATTTTCGCCATAACTCATCCGCTTGACTGGTCTGAAAGCCGGGCAAGTGATTCATCTCGCCCGAGCACTTCCAGCACGTCGAAAACGGGCGGAGACTGGGTGCTGCCGGTCAGGGCCGCGCGCAGCGGCTGTGCCACCTTGCCGAGTTTAAGGTCTTCGCGCCCGGCAAAATCGCGCACCGCCTGCTCCAGCGGTGCCGCCTGCCAGTCGGCCATGCCTTCCAGTTCCGGCAGCAGCCTGGCCATCACCTCGCGCCCGCCGTCATCAAGCAGCGCCTTCGCCTTGTCTTCCATCGGCAGGGGCCGAGCAGCAAACAGGAACTGTGACGAGTGGATCAGTTCCAGCACTGTCTTGGCACGCTCCTTGAGACCGGGCATGGCCGCCAGCAGCCGTGCCTCGCCAGCAGGGTCAGCCAGGGCCGCCAGCAGCGCTGCACCGCCTTCCACGTGCGGGGCGAGGTCCTTCATGGCATCGACCAGGCGCTCGCCGGTTGCCTCGCGCATGTAGTGGCCGTTGAGGTTTTCCAGCTTGGCGAAGTCGAACCGCGCGGCAGACTTGCCGATGCCGTCAAGATCAAACCACTCGATCGCCTGTTCGGTCGAGAAGATCTCATCATCGCCGTGGCTCCAGCTCAGCCGGGCCAGGTAGTTGCGCACCGCTTCGGGCAGATAACCCATGTCGCGGTAGGCTTCGACGCCCAGCGCGCCGTGGCGCTTGGACAGTTTTGCCCCGTCCGCCCCGTGGATCAGCGGAATATGCGCCATCACCGGCACGTCCCAGCCCACTGCCAGGTAGATTTGCGACTGGCGCGCAGCATTGGTCAGGTGGTCGACACCGCGGATGATGTGGGTCACGCCCATGTCGTGGTCGTCCACCACCACGGACAGGTTATAGACCGGGGTGCCGTCGGAGCGCAGGATGATCAGGTCATCGAGGTCCTTGTTGGGAATGGTCACGGTGCCCTGGACCTGGTCCTCGATCACCGTTTCGCCCGTCTGCGGCGCCTTGAAGCGCACCACCGGAGCAATGCCGGCAGGGGCTTCAGAGGCCGGCCGGTCGCGCCAGCGCCCGTCATAGCGCGGCGGCTTGCCTTCGGCGGTTGCCTTCTCACGCATCGCGGTCAGCTCTTCCGCCGAGCAATAGCAGTGGTAAGCCTTGCCGCTGGCCAGCAACTGTTCGGCCACTTCGCGGTGGCGCTCGATGCGGGAGTACTGCGAAACCACATCGCCGTCCCAGTCAAGGCCCAGCCAGGCTAGCCCGGTCTTGATCGCCTCGATGGCCGGCTCCGTCGAGCGCTCACGATCGGTGTCTTCGATGCGCAGCAGCATCTTGCCACCGGTGTGGCGGGCATACAGCCAGTTGAACAGCGCCGTGCGGGCGCCGCCAATGTGGAGGTATCCGGTCGGTGAGGGGGCAAAGCGGGTAACGACGGGTGAGGCCATGAGGTGCCGGTCTCCGAACTGACGAAGCGTAATATTAAGGTTTATCTGAAGGCGTGCGTCCGTTTAGCATGAGTTGGGGCCGGGATGTAAGGGCCTCGCAGCAGGAGCAGGCTGGGCATCCGGGGATGGATTGGTACACCGCATCAGGCCGCACGGTTGCGCCGCCCGCCTTGCCTGGCCTTGGGCCGGCACGAGGCGGTTTCAGCCAAACCGTGTCAGGCTGGTGGCGGGCACAGCTTGCCTTGCAGCAGGGCCGTGCATTCCTGTGGGCGCCGGTCGCCTTCGTGACGGGCTTGCAGGTTTACTATGGCTTGACGGTGGAGCCGCATCCTGGCGTGGGGCTGGTTGCCGGGGTGCTGCTCATCGCAGCCATCTTGCTGGCGCGGCGCGGGCTGGTGGCCGCACCTGTGCAATTTGCTGCGTTCATGCTGGCGGGTCTGGTTTGGGGCCAGGTCAGTGTGGCGCTCAACCCGGTGACCATGTTGCCCGGATCAACCGGCAAGATCACCATCAGCGGCTGGGTCGAAGACTTGACCATCGCCGAAGCCCGCACCAGCTTCATCTTGCGCGTCGATACCATGGATGCGGTCGCGGCGGAGTTCCGCCCGGAACGCATAAGGGTGACTGCGCGCGGACTACTGAAGACCAGGCCGCAGGTCAACGATCATGTCCGGTTCGAGGCATGGGCCTATGCGCCGCTGACGCCGGTTGCACCGGGCACGTGGGACTATGGCCGCGCGCAATGGTTTGCCGGAATCGGCGGAGCAGCCCGGTTGGCCGGCCCTGTTGTCATCGATGAAACGCGCGCGGCAGGTGGCGAGTGGCGGCGGGCTGTTGCAAACCTGCGCACCGCCATTGCGGACCGGATCAGGGCCAGCCTTCCGCCCAAGCAGGCGGGCTTTGCCGTGGCGCTCATAACCGGTGATCGCAGCGGGCTGGACAAGGAGACCCGCGAGGCGCTGCAACTGTCGGGCCTTGCGCACATCCTGGCCATTTCCGGGTTGCACATGAGCCTGGTTGCCGGCGGGATGTTCTGGCTGGCCCGCGCGCTGATGGCGCTGTGGCCGGCGCTGGCCCTGCACTGGCCGATCAAGAAGCTCGCCGCGCTGGCGGGCTTGTGCGCAGCTGCGTTCTACCTGGTGATTTCGGGGCAGGCCATTGCCACCCAGCGCGCCTTCATCATGGTGACAGTGATGTTCGTGGCGATCCTCGCCGGGCGCAATGCGTTGTCGATGCGCAATCTTGCGGTTGCCGCCTTCATCGTGTTGCTGATGGCACCGTACGCGGCCCTGTCGCCCAGCTTCGAGATGTCGTTCCTGGCGGTGGCCGGCCTGATTGCCGCCTATGAAGGACTGTCCGGCTGGCAACGCTGGGTGCACGAGAAGCTGGCGGCCAGAAGCCTTGCCAGCCGAATTGCCGTCAAGCTGCTGATCGGCCTGCTGGCGCTGTCTGCAACGACACTGGTGGCCAGCGCCTTCACGGCGCTGCCGGCGGCGTGGCACTTCAACCGCTTTGCCACATGGTCGCTACCGGCCAACATGCTGGCCATGCCTGCCGTGACCATGGTGGTCATGCCCGGCGCGGTTGCTGCTGTCATCGCCATGCCGCTGGGGCTCGAATGGTTGCCGCTACAGGTGATGCGACTGGGGCTTGATGTGGTCGTTGCCACCGCCTTGTGGGTTGCTGCGTGGCCCGGTGCCGGGTTGGTGGTGCCTGCAATGGTGGCGCCGCTCGCCTTCCTGTCAGCACTTGGCATCGTGTGGCTGGCGCTGTGGCGGGGGCCTGCGCGCTGGGCAGGGGTGGGCGTTGCCGCCGTTGCCCTGGTTGCTGCAGTGCTGCTGAAAGACCGGCCTGACATTCTGGTTGAGCGCGCCGCCAGCACCATGGCGGCCCGGCTTGATGGCGGGCAACTGGTGCCGGTGAACGGGCGGCGCGGGCGGTTCGCTGTTGAGCGGTGGCTGTTGTCTGACGGCGACGGGACCGAGGCAGCAGATGCCGCCAAGAGGACGGGCTGGCAGTGCGAGAGCAATGTGTGTCGGTCGATCGTTGCCGGCCATGATGTGCTGTGGCTGGATCGCAAGGCCGTGGTGCCGGGCGACTGCGCCAGGGTTGCCATCGTCGTCAGTGCAGAGCCGTTGAAGCGCAAATGCGGGCGAACGGGCAAGGGCAGGGTGGTGATCGACCGTTTCGATGTGTGGCGGCATGGCGCAATTGCCATCCACGTAGACGCGGGCGGTGCCTTGCGGGTGGAAACAGCCCGTGCTGCACAAGGCAAAAGGCCATGGGCGTTCGAGCCGGTATCGCGGCGAAAGTTGCTGGTGGCAGGCGCAGGCGCAGGAGATGTGGCAGTGCCGGGTTCAGCAACAGGTGGCGTCACGCAGGATGCTACCGGCGATGCGCCGGAGACAGGCCAAGGCGAGGACGCCGATCAGTAACGCCGCAGCAGGCCGGCGAGCGTACCCTGCACGCGCACCTGGTCGGGACCAAAGATGCGGGTCTTGTAGGCCGGATTGGCGGCTTCAAGGGCAATCGAGTCGCCCTTCTGGTAAAGCCGCTTCAGCGTGGCTTCTTCGTCCTCCACCAGCGCCACCACGATCTCGCCGTTGCGGGCGGTATCAGCCTTGCGGATGATCACCGTGTCGCCGTCAAGGATGCCGGCCTCGATCATCGAGTCCCCCTGCACTTCAAGCGCGAAATGCTCGCCCGAGCGCAGCATGTCCAGCGGCACCGACACATTGCTGGAATGGTCCTGGATGGCGGCAATCGGCACACCGGCAGCGATGCGGCCCATCATCGGAACGTCAACCGTGGCTGACGGCGGAGATGCGGGGGCAGCTGCGGGTGCTTCGGACAGGCCGCGCGAGCCCTGGATGACCGACGGGTTGAAGCCACGCCGCACCGGAACCGATGAGGGACCGGCAGCTTCTTCGGGCAGCTTGATCACTTCAAGCGCGCGGGCGCGATGCGGCAGACGGCGAATGAATCCGCGCTCTTCCAGCGCGGTGATCAACCGGTGAATGCCCGACTTGGACCGCAGGTCCAGTGCTTCCTTCATTTCCTCGAACGAGGGTGGAACGCCGGTTTCCTTCAGGCGCTCATGAATGAGCATTAGCAGTTCGTGTTGCTTGCGCGTCAGCATGGCGTGTAATCCTTTCCCGTCGGCCCGGCGCTTGCGAACGTGGCGCGCCGGAATCGGAACAAATGCGAAACCTTTATGCATGTTCGTTCAATGTTCTGCAAGGGTAAACTGCACTTGCACCTGTGAACGGGGAGGCGCGTCAGAAGTCGATCGGCATCACGTCGACCATCTCACCGGCCTTGGCGGCGGGCGCATGGGGTGCGCGGATGATCAGGCCATCGGCCTCGCGGAACACCCGCTGCATGGAACTGTCCTGCGCCGGGAACGGCTCAGCAACGAGTTGTCCGGTCGTGTTGCGGGAAAGGGTTGCGCGCACATAATCTTGCCGCTGGTCGTTGGCCTTCATGGGCTTGCCCAGCACCGCCTGCACCGGTTCATCAGGTTCCTGGTAACCGGTCAGCGCAGCGATCAGCGGCTTGATGAACAGCCGTGTGCACACCATTGCAGACACCGGATTGCCGGGCAGGCCGATGACGCGCTGTGCCCCGCGCCTGCCGAACATCAGCGGCTTGCCCGGCCGCATGGCAATCTTCCAGAAACCCAGTTCGACGCCCCGGGCGAGCATTGCCTCCTGCACCAGGTCATGGTCGCCAACCGACGCACCGCCAACGGTTATAAGGACGTCAGCCCCGCTGGCGCGCTCGATGGCTTCCTCGATGCGCGGCAGCCGGTCCTGCACCAGGCCCAGATCAAGTGGTTCCGCGCCGAAGCCGGCCAGCATGGCCCCAAGCGCGATGGAGTTCGACGAGATGATCTGGTCGTCGCGCGGGTTGTCGCCCAGTTCCACCAGTTCATCACCGGTGGCAAGAATGGCTACGGACGGCTTGCGAAACACCTCGATGCGCTCGTGGTTCATCGACGCGGCCAGCCCGATCTCGCGCGCCCTCATGCGGGTGTGGCGGGCCAACAAGGTCTCTCCCTTTCGGAAATCCAGCCCGGCACCGCGCACGAACGCGCCCTCGGATGCGGTCTGGGTGACGGTGACGAAACCCTTTTCGCCGGCGGCCGTGGTGTTTTCCTGGATGATGATGGTGTCAGTGCCCCTGGGCAGGGGCGCGCCGGTAAAGATGCGAACGGTCTCGCCCTTGCGCACCCGGCCGTGGTAGCCGTGCCCGGCAGGCGCTTCGCCGATCACCGCCAGGTCAACCGGCACCCTGGCGACGTCATCTGCCCGGACCGCATAGCCGTCCATGGCGGATGCTGCGAACGGCGGCTGCGCGCGCGCGGCCTTCAGTGGTGCGGCCAGTATCCGGCCATTGGCATTGGTCAACGGCACCAGCTCGCTGCCGAGCGGTTTGACGCCTTTCAGGATCTGCGCCAGGGCTTTGTCTACCGGGACCAGTGCCACGCGCGCTTTCCTCAATCCACCTTGAAGTGACCGGACTTGCCGCCCGACTTTTCCTTCAGCCGCACGCCGGTGATGGTGATGCCCCGGTCCACCGCCTTGACCATGTCGTAGACGGTCAGGCAGGCAACGGACACCGCCGTCAGCGCTTCCATCTCGACGCCGGTCTTGCCCTCGACCTTGACCGTCGCCGTCACGTCGATGGCGGAAGCCGTCTCGTCCAGGTCGAAGTCCACAGTGACCTTGGAGATCATCAGTGGATGGCACAGTGGAATGAGGTCATGGGTGCGCTTTGCGGCCATGATGCCGGCAATGCGCGCAGTCGCAATCACGTCGCCCTTTTTCGCCATGCCGGACTGGATTAGGGTCAGCGTGTCGGGGAGCATTTCCACCCGGCCCGTGGCAACGGCCACCCGCGTGGTTGCGTCCTTCTCGGACACGTCGACCATGTGCGCGTTGCCGGCGTCATCGAGGTGGGTCAGTTTGCTCATGCGCTTGCCCTGGCGCCGGCGGGCCTTGTCAGGATGGCGCGTGTCGCGGCGGCCACATCATCCTGGCGCATCAGGCTTTCGCCGATCAGGAAGGTGCTGACGCCGGCGCGCTCAAGCCGCAGCAGGTCGGCGGGTTCGAACAGCCCGCTTTCACCCACGATCATGCGGCCTTGCGGCACCATCGGCGCAAGCCGTTCGGTGGTTTCCAGCGAGGTCTCGAAGGTCTTGAGGTTGCGGTTGTTGATGCCGATCATCGGTGTTTTTAACTTCAGTGCGCGCTCGAGTTCAGCCTCGTCATGCACCTCCGCAAGCACGTCCATGCCCAGTTCGAAGGCTGCGGCTTCCAGCTCGGCACACAGGGTATCATCGATCATGGCGAGGATCAGCAGGATGCAGTCTGCGTCCCAGGCGCGCGCTTCCAGCACCTGGTAGGTATCGAGCATGAAGTCCTTGCGCAGGGCGGGCAGGGATGTCGCCGCGCGCGCCGCCACCAGGAATTCCGGCGCACCCTGGAATGATGGCGCGTCCGTCAGCACAGACAGGCACGCTGCGCCGCCTGTCTCGTAGGCCTTTGCCAGTGACGGCGGGTCGAAGTCCTCGCGGATCAGCCCCTTGGACGGGCTGGCCTTCTTCACCTCGGCGATCAGCGCCCAGTCACCGCCGGCGATCTTTGCCTCCAGCGCTGCGTGGAACCCGCGCACCGGGCTTGCCGACCTGGCCTGTTCCAGCAGTGCAGCCTCGCTGATGCGCAGTTTTGCTGCGGCAACTTCGTCGCGCTTGTAGGCGGCGATCCTGTCGAGAATGGTTGCGCTCATGCGTTGGACACCTCGGCCAGCCTGGCGAGCACCTTTTCAGCCGCGCCGGAATCAATCGCTGCCTCGGCCTGCACCGTGCCGTCCTTCAGGTCAGCCGCCTTGCCGGCCACCAGTAGCGCCGCACCGGCGGTCATGGTGGCAGCATCACGGAATGCGTTCTTCTCGCCGCCCAGCACCGCACGCAGTGCCTTGGCGTTGTACTCGGCGTCGCCGCCCTTCAGTTCGGCCAGTGTGCGGCGCCTTATGCCGGCATCCTCGGGCTGGATCTCGAACGTCGTCACCTTGCCGTCCTTCAGTTCGGCCACCCAGGTGGTGCCGGTCGGGGTGATCTCGTCCAGTCCGCCTTCGCCATGGGTGATCCACACCGCTTCCGATCCCAGCTTGTTGAGCACATGGGCCAGCGGTTCGACCCACTGGCGGGCAAACACGCCGACAACCTGGCGCTTCACGCTGGCCGGGTTGGACAGCGGGCCAAGCAGGTTGAAGATGGTGCGGGTGGCGAGTTCCACCCGCGACGGGCCGACATGGCGCATGGCGGCATGATGTGCGGGGGCAAACATGAAGCCGCAGCCGGCTTCCGATATGCAGCGCGAGATGGTTTCAGGCTTTGCCTCGATATTGACGCCCAGGGCAGCCAGCGTGTCTGCCGCGCCGGACTTGGAAGACAGCGCCCGGTTGCCGTGCTTGGCGATGTTAAGCCCGGCCCCTGCCGCGACCAGTGCGGCACAGGTCGATACGTTGTAGCTGCCCGACGCATCGCCACCGGTTCCGACAATGTCGAGTGAACCCGCCGGTGCACTCACCCGGGTCATCTTCTCGCGCATGGTCATGACCGCGCCCGTGATCTCGTCGACCGTCTCGCCGCGCACCCGCAAACCCATCAGCACAGCCCCGATCTGCGACGGCGTGGCATTGCCGGACATGATGATGTCGAAGGCGGTGCGCGCTTCATCAACGCTCAGCGGGATAGCGTCGGCGATCTTTGCGATTAGCGGTTTGAGGTCAGCCATTTCTCGATGCGTCCGTTACTTGACCGGCAGCCCTGCCAGCGTGAGGAAGTTACGCAGTAGCGCATGGCCGTGCTCGGACGCAATGCTCTCGGGGTGAAACTGTACACCGTGCACGTTGAAGGTCTTGTGCTGAAGGCCCATGATGATGTCGCCGGTCGAGGCCGTAACTTCAAGGCAGTCGGGCAGGGACGCGCGCTCCACCACGAGCGAATGATAGCGGGTGGCGTTGAACGTGTCCGGCAGTCCGGCGAACAGCCCCTTGCCGGCGCTTTCCACCTCGGACAGCTTGCCGTGCATCAGTTGCTGCGCACGCACCACCTTGCCGCCAAACGCCTGGCCGATGGCCTGATGGCCAAGGCACACGCCCATCAGCGGGATTTTGCCCGAGGCCTTCTCGATCAGTTCAAGGCAGATGCCGGCTTCATTGGGCGTGCAGGGGCCGGGTGACAGCACGATGGCATCTGGCGCCATCGCCACAGCCTCATCCGCGGTGATCGCATCATTGCGGATGACCTTGGTGTCCGCACCAAGGTCACCCAGGAAATGGTACAGGTTCCAGGTGAAGCTGTCGTAGTTGTCGATGAGCAGGATCATGATGGCTACTGCCCCTTTCCGGCGCGGCCCGCAAAGCGCACCGCTTCTTCAGCCGCGCGGAAAAGCGCCTTGGCCTTGTTGATGCACTCCTGCTGTTCCGACTCCGGCACGCTGTCGGCCACGGCACCGGCACCGGCCTGCACGTACATCTTGCCGTCCTTCACCAGTGCGGTTCGCAGCACGATGCAGGTGTCCATCTCGCCGGTCGACGAGAAGTAGCCGACGCAGCCGCCATAAGGCCCGCGCTTGGTGCTTTCCAGTTCGTCGATGATTTCCATGGCGCGAACCTTTGGCGCTCCGGACAATGTGCCGGCGGGAAAACCTGCCGACAGTGCATCGATGGCATCAAGGTCGTCGCGTAGCTCGCCTTCCACGTTGGAAACGATGTGCATTACCTGACTGTAGTACTCAAGCATGAACTGGTCGGTGACGTTCATCGAGCCGATCTTGGCAACACGACCCACGTCGTTGCGGCCAAGGTCGAGCAGCATCAGGTGCTCGGCGCGCTCCTTCGGATCAGCCAGCAGTTCTTCGGCCAGGGCGCGATCCTGAGCTGGTGTTTCGCCGCGCGGGCGGGTGCCGGCGAGTGGCCGGATGGTCACCTTGCCGTCGCGCACCCGAACCAGGATTTCCGGGCTGGAGCCGGTCAGCGCAAAGCGGTCGAACTCCAGGTGATACAGGAACGGCGACGGGTTGACCCGGCGAAGCGCCCGGTACAGCGAGAACGGCGGCAGGGTGAACTCGGTCTCGAAGCGTTGCGACAGCACGACCTGGAAAATGTCGCCGGCGGTGATGTAGTCCTTCGCCTTGCGGATCATGTCCATGTAGTCGTCGGGCGCAATGTTGGAGCGCGGTGCCGAAATGGGTGCAGCATCAGCAGAGCCAAACGCCTGCAGGTCCAGTGGCCGGTCGAAGGCATCCACTACCGCGCCCAGCCGGTCGCAGGCGCGGGTGTAGGCGGCCTTGGCCGAAATGTCGTCTTCGGGAAACACCGGCGTCACCACCGTCACTTCGTCCTTCACCGCATCGAAGATCGCCATGATGGTGGG
>CAYMJJ010000072.1:0-12044 GCA_964390445.1 uncultured Anderseniella sp. | reverse complement strand
TCGCCAGCGGCCAGCGCACCAACCGCGACCTGTCAGCCTGGTCGCCCAACCGCTTCGGCTGAGCGGTCGCAAACGCTGGAGGAATTCACCGGCCCCGCTCCTGCAGCACCGCCGGCACGTCGTCCCACGCAGGTGCCGCGTCAGCCGCGTAGCCTGCCGTCAGGCCGGTGGCGAAGTTGTCGAAATCGCGCGCCGCCTTGCCGTGCGCGCCCTGGTAGAGGAACCGCTTCATGGCGCGTTCGCTCTGCCACAGGCTCACCGTGTAGAACATGCCGCCGATGAACCGCGCCCCGGCCATCTCGCAGCCCTCCGCCGCGCGGGCCTGCCGCATCGAGCGGCTGGCGTGCCAGGCAAAGCGCGGCCAGTGCCGCCAGCTGTTGAGCCGCAGGCCGGTGATCGAAACATACCGCGCCGTCTGTGTCATGACCGGCAGCATGCCACCGCCCCGGCGCGCCGGAAATGGTACATCGCGCCACGCCTGCGCGTTGCCTCTTGACAATTTATTCCTATAGGACTATTATCCCCTCACCTGCTCCGGCGGAAGGGATGGCATGCGTTTCCATCTCCGGGGTTCAGGCGGTGTGCGCCTCTCGCATACGGTGAAGTAACGCCACCGGACGGCGAGAGGGGTGAAACCGGAATGTGCCGGTGCCACAGTTGGCACCAGCGGCGGCTCTGCATCGCGTGGCGACACGGATCGCGGTTTGCCGAGGGACACTGCGTTCCCGTACCGTGGGGGTGAAGACGGCTTAGTACCCCAGGCCTTCCGGATAAGCAAAAGCCGCGCACTGGACGGGCCGCTCAGCGAAGCGCCTATACAATGCAATCATCGGTGCGACGCTGAGTGGCCCGTGTTTCCTGCTGTTTCAGAACGTCGATCCGACCGGATGCGCGGCCCCTGTGCCGTGCTGTTTCACGAAATCTTGCCTGTGCTGACATGTGATCGTCGTCACATCGCCCCACCCCCGCCCCGGTCTATGGCTACGATCTGCACCAGAAAAACAGGGAGACGGACCCATGACAACACTCACCAGGAAGTTCAGTAGGCTGACATTCTCGGCGCGCCTGATTGCCGCCGCACTGCTGTTGTCGCTTGCCATCGGCGTCATCGGCGCGGCAACCTCGGGCGCCCAGATGGACCGCGCCCATCACGTGGCGGCGCCTGCGCCAGCCTTCGTCACCACGCTTGCAAGCCCCGCCCAGCCTCGCGGCTGAGCGGCGCATAGCCCTCACGCCTTACTGAACGGAATGTGAACTACAGCACATCGCCCCGCCGCAACATCGGTCATCCTCATCTCCATCAACGGGCGTCAATGTGCGCCCATCGCACGCGCCGGGCCTGGCCCCGGCCAATGAGGAGACTGAACCGATGAAAACCAGCATCATCTTTACCGCACTTGCGCTGACGCTCAGCGTCGCGGCGGCTTCGAGCACCGCACAGGCCGGTGGCCCCGGCGGCTTCTCCGCGAACCCTCACGGCGGTGGCGGCGGAGGCCCCGGCGGCTTCGCACCCAACCCTCCCGGCGGCGGTGGCGGCGGCGGCTCCGGCGGCTGGGGCAGCGGCTTTGGCGGCGGCTTCGGCATCGTCATCAACCCGGGCTACCATGGCGGCTATCGTCGCGATGACCGGATCTCGTGCCGCACCGGCCGGCGCATCGTTGGCCGCTCCGGCTTCAACCGCGTCCGCGTGATCGAGTGCCGTGGCGACACCTACACCTACCAGGCCAAGCGCGGCAGCCGTCATTTCCGCGTCAGCGTCGATGCCTATGATGGCGTGATCGTGGGCCGCAGCCGGCTGTAACCGCTGCCCCGCAGATGATCATCCAGCACGTCTCCCTCTCCGGCTGCCGGAGGGGGAGTTTTGCGTTCACCCGCTCGTGAGTTCTGTGTCACTGCCGGGTCACCACTTCGTGCAAGCTTGTGAATTGAACCGCACACGGGCCGGCGTGATCATGCACTGGCCGCCTCTGCTTCGGGGCGGTTCGCAACGCAGGTTCGCGCAAGCACCGCGCACTACTCACACCACAGGAGACCCCTGATGCTTACCAACCCCGCCCCTCGCCGCATGGTACGGATCGCTGCCGCCGCCCTGTTTCTCTCCGTCGCAGGCTCGATGTCCGGCGCCATGGCTGCCGACGCACACTTCATTGCAGACAACGCCGCCATCAGCGGTTACGACGTCGTCGCCTTCCACACTGCCGGTGCACCGGCCAAGGGTTCGGCCGAGTTCGCCGCCGAGTTCCAGGGTGTCAACTGGCACTTTGCCTCGGCAGAGAACCGCGATCTGTTCAAGGCCGACCCTGCCAAGTACATCCCTGCCTACGGTGGCTGGTGCACAGCCGGCGCCAGCAAGGGCAAGAAGGTCGTCACCAAGCCGGGCGAGTTCTGGTCCATCGTTGATGGCCGCCTCTACCTCAACAGCAGCCAGGCCGCGCACGAGAAGCTGTTCCTGGCCGACACGGCAGGCGTCATTCGCAAGGGCGAAATGAACTGGAAGGTCATCTACGCCACCCCGGCTGACCAGCTCTGATATCGCACGCCACGCAAAAGTGCTCCCTCTCCGGATACCGGAGGGGGAGTATTGCGTTTCAGGTCAGCAGGCGCAAAAGCTAGTTGATATACGCCGTTGTCTTGGCGCCGCCGCAGCCGTGGCCGCCCTTGACCTTCGACTGCTTCAGGGCCGTATCCGGCGCGGTGGTCACCGTTGCCGCAGCCGTTGCGGTGTCAGTGGCCGGTAGCGGGGTGATGGTCACCTTGTTGGGCGCGGTCGAACCACCGGCAAGTGCTGGCAGTGCCAGCGCCGCCAGGAACGCGGGAACGAGGAAAAGCTTCTTCATCAGACATGACCTCCTTTTTCCGTCACCGGCGCACTATAGCGCAAGATGATGACAAAGGCGATTCAGTTCATCGGTTCAGCCGATGGTCTCGGCCTCGGCACGGCTCGGCACCTTGACCAGCGCCTCGCCCTCCAGCACCACCTTGCCGTCCACCTCGCAGGTGCACGCAAGCCTGGCGCGGTGGCCGCGTTCGCTCAGTTCGACCACCTCGACGCGGGCAACCACCGTGTCGCCGATGCGCACCGGCGCCTTGAAGTTCAGTGTCTGCTGCATGTAGATCGCGCCCGGCCCCGGCAGCCTTGTACCGATGACGGCCGAGATCAGGCTGGCGGTGTACAGCCCGTGCGCAATGCGGCCCTTGAACGGGGTGCGCGCGGCAAAGTGCTCGGACAGGTGGATGGGGTTGCGGTCGCCCGAGATCTCGGCAAAGCCGATCACGTCCGAGGACTTCACCTCCTTGGCATAGGTTTCCGACTGGCCAAGGCTGAGATCGTCGAAATACAGGGTCTGGGTGGCTGGCAGCATGGTGATGTCCGGCTCAGTTGGTCGGTAATGTTGCAGTGCAACTTAACGATTTTGCCGGTCGTGTCCATCGCCCGGATGAAGCACAAGTGCCTACCCGTGCGGAGAAAATAAAACCCCGGGATGCGATGAGCCCCCTCGTGCATCCCGGGGTTCAGGGACCCCCCTAGGCTCCCCTGCATGTTCTGTTTGCGGCCGCTCCTGCTTAGCGGCGCACGATCACTGTTGCTCCGACCTTGGCGCGCTCATACAGGTCGATGATGTCGGTGTTGGTCAGCCGGATGCAGCCCGAGGACACCGCACCACCGATCGAAGCCGGGTTGTTGGTACCGTGCAGGCGGTACAGCGAGTTGCCAATGTACAGCGAGCGGGCACCAAGCGGGTTGTTCGGGCCGCCGGGCATGTGCGCCGGCAGGATGATGCCCTTCTTCTTCTCGCGGGCGATCATGGCCTTGGGCGGCGTCCAGCTTGGCCATTCGGCCTTGCGGGAAATCCTCGCGGTGCCGGACCACTGGAAACCCTCGCGGCCGACGCCGACGCGGTACTTGTAGGCCTTGCCGCCACCCTGCACCAGGTACAGGTTGCGTTCTGAGGTATCAACGATGATGGTTCCGGGCTTGTGCTTCTCGGAGAAGGACACCAGTTGGCGAGTGCTGGGGCCATGGCTGCCGCCACCGCTGCCGATAGAGCCGCCGGTTGAACCGCCACTGCGATTATTGTTGGGCTTGAGGCCGCCAAACAGGCATTCCAGGAAGTTGCCACACTGCTGGCCGGCCCGCGATGCTGCGTCAGCGACGGCTGCAGAACCGCCAATGAGCGCCACGGACATGGCTACTGCGAGTAATGTTTGTGTGGCGCGCCGCATGGTGCCTCCGTTTCGCACGTATCAGGATCAATCCGGCCTTCGGACTGGGATGACCTTATGCACCGCACGCGGCGAGGTTCAAGAAAAGTTAACGCTTGCGATGCGTTATTTCCGGAAGTGTTGCAAATCGGCAACGGTGCGGCGCAAGGACATGTCAGCCCTGCCCGCGCGCCTTTGCACTGGCCGTTGCCACGATGTCACCGATGAACTTCGGCAGCGCGAACGCCGCCTTGTGCAGGGCCGGTGTATAATAGCGGCAGTCCAACCCGGAATCCGCGTAACGCGTTGAAAGCGTTTCTTCTTTTACACCACGCAGCGAAGCGTTGTCGGTGCCCCAGCCCAGCGCCATGAAGCCCCCCGAGTAGGTCGGCACCACGGTCACATAGCACCCGGCATCGACGAACAGGCCGGCGAAATTGAATATCGTATTGGCCAGTTCATCGGGCTGGAACCAGGTCACGCCGTTTTGCGTCACCAGCACGCCGCCGTCAGTCAGCATGCGCTTGCAGTCGGTGTAGAACGAGCGCGTGAACAGCACTTCGCCCGGCCCCACGGGGTCCGTCGAATCAACGATGATGACGTCGAAGCGGTCCTTGCATCCGGACGCAAAGTCCTTGCCGTCGGCGATGACCAGCTCGAAACGCGGATCATCGAAGCAGCCCTTGTTGATCGAGGCGAGGTGCTGCTTCGCGAAGTCGATGACGCCGGGGTCGATCTCGACCATGACGAGGCGCTTGACGGTCTTGTGCTTGAGTACTTCCTCGGCCATGCCGCCGTCGCCACCACCAATGATGAGCACGCTTTCCACCGCGCCGTGGGCGAGGATGGGCACGTGCGCCAGCATCTCGTGATAGCAGAACTCGTCGGCTTCAGTGACCTGGGTCACACCATCGAGCCACACCACGTTGCCGAAAGCGGCCGTATTGCCCACGACGAGCCGCTGGTGCGGGGTATTGCTGTCAAACAGCGTCTGCTCGACACGGTATGTGGTGCCGTAGCCGGTGTGGAGGCGTTCATGCATCCACACCGTGCCATCGTCTTCGGTCTTCAGGCTCACAGATCCGAGCCCCTCAGCAGCTCATTGACGCGGACCTCGCCGGCGTTGAAGCGGCGGCGCAGAACCTCAATGCACTTCTCCGGCTGGGCATCGCCACACATGAACACGTCAAGTGCTGCAAAGCGGCGCTCGGGCCAGGTGTGGATGGAAATGTGGCTTTCGGCCAGCACCGCCACACCGGACACGCCAGCCACGCCTTCCGGCGTGAACGGGTGCAGGTGGATGTGCAGCAGCGTGGCCCCGGCCTCTTCCACGCATTCGCGCATGGCAGCGTCGATCAGGTCAACGTCGGCCAGGCCGTCTGCATCCACCAGGTCGATGATCAGGTGCGTGCCGGCGCAGGCCACGCCGTTCCTGACGATGAAATGGTCAGCAGGAAGCTGTTCGGCCGAACCTGCGATGACAGGTTCGTCCCGGTTGAAAGGCACCACGTTGCCGGTGTTGTTGTTGTAGTCTTCCGCACGGGTGGTGCCTGGAGCCTCCAGGTCCATCCCCAGTTGGAAGAGGGCGGTATTGTCAGTCATTTGGGTCCCTCCCCAGCCAGTAGATGATCCAGCCTCAAAGCCCGCAAGCGGACTCCAAGACGCACAAAAGCCGGCGCATGGTCGCCACCCCAGCTTGCCAACCCCGGGCTGCCCCGGGACCTGTTACTGCGTCAACCGCAGCAATGGCTCTCCACGCGATAGTGGAGAATGACAAGCCGGTGTCTGAACATGTTGCCGGCTTGTGTGAGGGGGGAGATAGGGATTCCCGCCGTCATATGCAAGGGGAAAATGGGGGAATCGTTCATTCTCACTGTTTCATCGGCAGGCCGGATCGGTTGCGGGGAACAGTGCATCCAGACATTTCTGGCGGCGGACAAGCATCCCGCCGATGGCTGGCAATGTCGGCAGAATGGCCGATGACCTCTGCTGGCCTCGCATGCCATACCGGCGTTGACCCCGGTGCACCCGGTGCGCACCGCGATGGCGCCTTACATTGCGCCGGTTGGACCGCCAGCCCACCTTGACCACGCCGGCATTGGCGCCTTCGGCCTGGGTCAGGCCAGCCTTGGCCAGCGAGGCGACCGGTTGGGCCTGTGTGGTGGCACCTGCGACGGTCAACATGGTTGCTGCCAGCAGGCAAGAGAACAGTGTGCGTTTCATGATCGAATTCCTTGTTGTTGGAATAATTCGGCGGGACAACAGCGAGGAACGCGCCAGTACCGGCGCGCCCTCCTGGTCAGACGTCACCTCAACAGCCGCCAGGCAGCAGTTCGCAGCGGTCGTGCTTCTTGTTTCTCCTGAGAATTTCGTCCAGCACGGGGCCGGGCAGATAAGGCCACATGGCGGCAGCGCGCCGCTGGCCTCGCATGCCATACCGGCGTTGACCCCGGTGCACCCGGTGCGCACCGCGATGGCGCCTTACATTGCGCCGGTTGGACCGCCAGCCCACCTTGACCACGCCGGCATTGGCGCCTTCGGCCTGGGTCAGGCCAGCCTTGGCCAGCGAGGCGACCGGTTGGGCCTGTGTGGTGGCACCTGCGACGGTCAACATGGTTGCTGCCAGCAGGCAAGAGAACAGTGTGCGTTTCATGTCGGGGTTCCTTCTCGTGGAATGGTGCGGCGGGTCTCCTGTGCCGCTGCTCACGCAGAGCGTTTCGTTGTGTCAGGTTTGGAGAGTGGAGAAGAAAACGGTGCTGCGCGGTGAGGAATGTCACATGGCAGAACATGCCGGAATCGGCGCGCGGCAGGCCCGTTTCCGCTTAACAAATCAGCCCCTGCATGGCAAAAGTTGAACCCGACAGACCATTGCACGCGAGGGAGACACGGCATGCGGACGTTGACGGGGATTATCAAGGCTGGCGCAATTGCACTGGCGCTGACGGCGGTGGTTGGTGCTGCACCAGCTCACGCGGTACAGTGCGGCAACACCGGTGCGGGCTATGACAGCTGGAAGCAGCGCTTCGCCGCAGAAGCCAAGGCCAACGGCATCAACAACAAGGCCATCCAGGCGTTCATGAACACCAGCTACGCCACCAAGACCATCCACGCAGACCGCAACCAGAAAAGCTTCAAGCTGTCGTACGAGAAGTTCAAGGAGGTACGCGGCACCGCCACCATCGTCAGGCAGGGACGCGGCCTGAAGCAGAAGCACGCAGCCTTGTTCAAGCGCATCGAGGACAAATATGGCGTGCCGGCTGGTCCGATCATCGCCATCTGGGGCATGGAAACGGCGTTCGGCAAGTTCACCGGCAACCAGAACGTGCTGTCGGCCATCGCAACGCTGGCCTATGACTGCCGCCGCTCGGCCTTCTTCACCGAGCACCTCTACCACATGTTGAAGCTGGTTGGTTCGGGCCGGGTCTCGCCCGGTGCCAAGGGCGCCATGCACGGCGAACTGGGCCAGACCCAGTTCATGCCCAAGGCCATCGCGCTTTATGCCGTGGGAGACCTGAACACCCGTGAAGGCGCTCTGCTGTCGACCGCCAACTTCCTGAAGGCACATGGCTGGCGGCGTGGCGCTGGCTACCTGCCCGGCCAACCTAATTTTGCGGCCATCCAGGGCTGGAACGCGGCCAAGGTGTACCAGCGCGCCATCGCGGAAATGGGTGTTGCGATCGACAAGTAACGGTTGGCGGTCAACTGTCGCTGTGGGAGCCGCCGAACAGGTTTGGCTTGATGCCCGGGTCACAGGCCCGGCCAAAACCTGCAGCGATGGCCTGACTGCCCGGCACCCGGATCCAGTCGATCCACGGCAAATTGGAGTCCGGGTCGGGGTGTTTCCAGGCTGGCACCTTCTGGCTCAGGATGAAGTTCCGGACCTGCTTCGGAAGGCCGTTCCAGTATGTCAGCCGATCCTGCAGCGGTGCCATCCGCCCACGATTGCCACCCTGGTGAAACATGAAAATCGCGTCTGGCATGATGCAAAACCGGGACTTGGGTAGACCCAGCCAAAGCGTGCCGGAAGACATGATCCACCCGGCCATGACAACCTGGTAGTCGGCATTGCGCGCCTTGTGGACATTGCGCAGTTCTCCGTGCAGGTTGCCGCCCCGGTGGTCCAGCATGACCAGCGTCTTGTCTTTCCAGTAGTACTGGAAATTCGGTTGGGCAATGCGAGGGTCCAGCGTCAGCGCATGCGCCGGGATGATGTTCGCCAGTAAAAGCATCAATATCATGAAACCGCGCATGGCCGTCCTCCACTTGGGTTTGCGCGGGTGCCGGCTGCCAATGACGGGCGTTCCAGTTTGAATCAATGCCGATCCACGCAGGACAGCAACTCAGCAAGGCCGGTGCCAACCTGTATGGACACGCGAGCGCAAGTGCTGGAAATCGGCCAATATGACTAACGCGGCCGCTTGAGGGGTTTCTTCTTGCGACAGTCACCACGAACCGACATGCCCGGACCTGGATCCGGGCATCTGCCCCAGCGGCATGAAATCACCGGGTCACGGTCTGTGACCGGCCCGGTGATGACGGTGGAAAAGTGAAAACCCTCAGCGCCGCTTGCCGCCCTTGCGCTTGCGGCCGTACAGCTCCAGCCGGTGATGCACGATCTCGTAGCCGAGCTCGCGGGCGATTTCTTCCTGAAGCCGTTCGATCTTTACCGAGTGGAACTCGATGACGTCGCCGGTATCCATGTCGATCAGATGGTCATGGTGCTCGCCATCCGCCGGTTCATAACGTGACCGGCCATCCGAAAACGCATGGCGCTGGATTGCGCCCTGCTCTTCCAGCACCTTCAGCGTGCGATAGACGGTGGGCAGCGATATCCGGCTGTCTTCCTTCACGGCGCGGCGGAAAATATCCATTGCATCTGGGTGCTGATCGCCCTTTTCGGCAAGGATCTTCACGATCACCCGGCGCGGCTTGGTGATGCGCGCGCCAGACGCCTTGAGCAGGTCAAGCAGATGGTCGCTGTCGGATGCAGTGGTCATGCTGCGAAACTGGATCAGTTGATAATGATTTACAATAATTTATTCGCCAGGCCGTGCCGTCCAACAGCTACCCGCGCGCCGCTGGATAGCAGAAACTGTGCAAAAGCATCGGATCAAGGCCGTCGACAAGATCAATCTTGCGCGGTCCGCCATGCGCCACGCACAGAGCAACTGCCGCCGGTACGCCGCCAATTGACAATCCAAACCGGAAGCTATGGCCCATTCCGCCAAGGAAATTGATTGTAGCCCTTTTTCCGTCCCAAAGCGCTTCATACAATGCAGTGGAGCCCGACGACACCATGAGCCGCCTGACCGCCAGACCCACCATTCGCGCAGGATGACCGCCACGCCATTCGAGCCGTGATCCGTCTGGTCCCTGCACAGTCCTGACGGGCCGCAAGGAAGACTGACTGCCATCGTTGCCTTCGCTCCACTTGTGAGCTGTGATCAGATACACCCCCTCAGACGTAACCACCCGATGTGGCTTGAAATACGAGCTGTGGTACTCAGCCTGCCTGGAACCGGTCTCATCAACCAGATCCCATCGGGAGCCAAACCAGTTCTTTCTCAGCAATTGCCAGCTTGCCATGCGCGTGCGCCCTTACGTGAACGGAACCAGTCTGGCCCGGTACAATTAAGGTGACGTTGCCAGGCCGTCGACATACTTCTTATTGCAAATAATTTGCATTTGCATAAACTGACCCCCGTATCGTCATAGCAAGGGAGATTGTTGGCGCCATGCATCGCCGTCAGTTCGTTTCATTGGCCATCGCTCCGGTTGCGCTGGCCGCGTTGGGTGGGCCCGTGTTTGCGGCAGGCAAGCTGAAGGTCGTGACCACCTTCACCGTGCTCGCCGACATGGCGAGCAATGTGGCCGGCGAGCACGCCGAGGTGGTGTCGATCACCCGGCCGGGTGCGGAAATTCACCAGTACCAGCCAACGCCGAAGGACATCGTGCGCGCGCAAGGAGCCTCGCTGATCCTGCGCAACGGGCTGAACCTCGAACTGTGGTTCGAGAAGTTCCTCGCCAACATCGAGAATGCAACCGCCGTCACACTGAGCGACGGCGTCGAGCCGATGGACATCAGTGGTGGTCCCTACGCCGGCAAGCCCAACCCGCACGCCTGGATGAGCCCAGCCGCCGGCAAGATCTACGTGGACAACATCGCCGCTGCGTTTGCCGCGGCAGACCCTGCCAACGCGGAAAGCTACAAGGCCAATGCCAAGCGCTACAAGGCCGAGATCGATGCCGTGATTGAGCCGATCATGGCTTCGCTGTCGTCCATCCCGGAAGACAAGCGCTGGCTCGTGACGAGCGAAGGCGCGTTCTCGTACCTGGCGCGCGACTTCAACCTTAAGCCGCTCTACCTGTGGCCGATCAACGCCGACCAGCAGGGCACGCCGCAACAGGTCAAGCATGTCATCGACCAGGTCCGCGCCCATAACATTCCGGCGGTGTTCTCCGAAAGCACGGTGCCATCCGGCCCGGCCGAACAGGTGGCACGCGAGACCGGCGCGAAGTATGGCGGCGTGCTGTACGTCGATTCGCTGAGCGCCGAGGATGGCCCGGTGCCGACCTACATCGACCTGCTCAAGGTGACCTCGGCCACCATTGCAGAAGGACTGAAATGATGCTGCAGGCCGCGCTTCCCCTGACCGGTGATGACGGCCTGTCGGTGCGCGATGTGACCGTCACCTACCGCAATGGCCACACCGCCTTGTGGGACGCCAGCATCGAGCTTCCGGCCGGGTCCATCACCGCGCTGGTGGGAGTGAACGGGTCAGGCAAGTCGACCCTGTTCAAGGCGATCATGGGCTTCGTGCCGCTGGCCCGGGGCTCGGTCGACATTCTCGGCCGGCCCGCACGCGACGCGCTGAAGGCCAACGATGTGGCCTATGTGCCGCAAGCCGAGGAGGTCGACTGGAACTTCCCCGTGCTGGTGGAAGACGTGGTGATGATGGGCCGCTATGGCCACATGAACTGGCTGCGGCTGGCCACCGCCAAGGATCGAGACATTGTCACGGCCTCGCTGAAGCGCGTCGGCATGGAAGAGTATCGCAAGCGCCAGATCGGCGAACTGTCGGGCGGCCAGAAGAAGCGCGTGTTCCTGGCCCGTGCGCTGGCCCAGCAGGCGCGCGTCATCCTGCTCGACGAACCGTTCACCGGCGTCGACGTGAAGACCGAGACCGCCATCATCGAGCTGCTCGAAGACCTGCGGCTGGAAGGCCGAATCCTGTTGGTCTCGACCCACAATCTCGGCTCGGTGCCGCAATATTGCGACCGCGCCGTGCTGATCAAGGGCACCGTGCTGGCGCAAGGGCTGACGGCTGACGTGTTCACCCGCGAAAACCTCGAAAAGGCGTTCGGCGGCGTGCTGCGCCAGTTCACGCTGGGCGGATCTGAACTGCACGACGATGATGATGCCCGCGCCGTCACCGTGCTGACCGATGACGAACGCCCGTTCGTGATCTATGGCGACAACGGCAAACCGGAATGATCGACAAGCTGCTGGAACCGTTCACCTATGGCTACATGGTCAACGCCATGTGGGCCTGCGCCATGGTGGGCGCGGTGTGCGGTTTCCTGTCGGCCTACCTGATGCTGAAGGGCTGGTCGCTGATCGGCGATGCGCTGTCCCATGCCATCGTGCCCGGCGTGGCGGGGGCCTACATGCTGGGCCTGCCGTTCTCCATCGGCGCTTTCTTTTCCGGCGGGCTGGCGGCAGCGGCCATGCTGTTCATCAACCAGCGCACCAAGCTGCGCGAGGACGCCATCATCGGGCTGATCTTCTCGTCGTTCTTCGGGCTGGGTCTGTTCATGGTATCGCTCAACCCCACGTCGGT
>CAYMJJ010000071.1:0-12048 GCA_964390445.1 uncultured Anderseniella sp. | reverse complement strand
GTTTGATGAACCGAACTTGCCACGACTCCACCCGAGCCGATGTGCACTCCGTCACATGCCGCAATCCATTTCGGCGAATGCTCAGAGGTAGTCGTAAAGCGTGCCGTCAAGCTGTGCCGCGAGCAGCGCTGACGCGCCTGCCGGAGCTGTGCCACCGGTGTGGTCGAGTACAGCATCGATCTCGATGCAGTCCTGCTTCATCTGGGCGACCAGGGCATCCAGGCTGTCGAACTTCCGGTCTGGCCGCACCATGGTGACGAACTCGACTGCGAGTTCATGGCCGTAGAGCTCGCCTTCAAAATCCAGCAGGTAGACTTCCAGGAACACCCGGTCGGTGTTGAACGTCGGACGCCAGCCAAAGTACGCAGCCCCGCGCACAACGGTCGCGCGGTCTTCGGTCAGGTCGCGAACCCTGACCGCGTAAATGCCGTGGCACGGTTCCATGCCCGGCTCGAGCATGATGTTGACAGTCGGAAAGCCAATGGTGCGGCCGCGCCTGTCGCCTTCCACCACCTTGCCGATAATGGTCCAGCGATAGCCAAGCTGCTGGTTGGCCGCGTCGATATGGCCGGCGCGAAGTGCTGCGCGGATCGACGACGAGCCGTAGGGCGAGGCACCATCCTCGCGGGTGACCTGGTCGACGATGGTGACACCGAAGCCGTGGACCTGACCCAGGTCCTGCAGCAGTTGCGGATTGCCCCTGCGGCCCTTGCCGAAATGGAAGTCATAGCCGGACACGATATGCGATATGCCAAGGTGGCCCACCAGGTAACGCATGACGAACTCTTCGGCCTCGACGGCAGCGACAGTGCGGTCAAACCTGATGGCTGCACAGAAATCTGCACCGAACGCCTTGACCAGTGCCGCCTTGAGACGCGGTGGCGACAACCGGAAGAGTGGTTGCTCGGGCTGAAACACCGACCGCGGATGCGGTTCGAAGGTGATCACGCCAGACGGCGCACCAGTGTTGGCGGCCTGGCCCAGCGCATACCGCAACAGGGCCTGGTGGCCCAGATGCAGGCCATCGAAATTGCCAATCGCCACGGCGGCACCACGCAAGGCTGGCACCACGGCCGTCTGGTCTGAAAGGGTAAGCATTGCTGTCCGGCTCCGCCACATTGGGCCAGTTCGTGTGAGACGCTTCTAGAGCAACAGCCGTTCGAGTTGAACGGCTAAAGTCGCTCCAGCACTTTGAGAACGAGCATGTTTATTCGATCAGATGATTCAATCTGATCGAATGATGCTCTAGCGATGGTTCCGGGCTGGCGCAAGCAACAGGCGGCTTGACCCGATGGCTACCAGACCAGCTCCGGCGCAACACCTGCCACGCTGAGGCCCGCCATGTTCTGTTCAAGCCCGGTTGCGATATCGGAGAGTGTCGTGCCGTCATGCTCGGCGGCATGGATGCCACCGGTGATGAAGTGGACCGGAAAGCCATTCGCGCGCGCGCCTTCCACGTCCGTCGGCAGGCCGTCGCCGATGGCCAGCACCTCGTGGCGGGCGATGTCGCGCCGCAAGGCTTCAGCCGCGCGCTCAAGGGCAACCACATAGATCGGCGGATAGGGCTTGCCGGCCATTTCGACGTGACCACCTTCCTCAGCGTAGATGTCGGCCAGCGCTCCGGCACACGGATAAAGCTTGCCGCCCACGCCCACCACACGGTCCGGGTTGGCGCAGACCATCGGCAGGTTCCGGGCAGCAATCCGGCGCAGTTCCTCGCGGTAATTTTCGGGCCGCTCAGCCGCGCCGCCATCGCGGCCATCCTCGCGCAGGCCCGTCACCAGCACGGCATCAGCCTCGTCGAGCGAGGTGAAGCGAATCGGCAATCCTTCGACCAGCGGCTGATCTTCTGACGGGCCGATGAGGAAAATGTTGCCGTCGCGCCAGCGCATCAGCAATTCGCGTGTCACGTCGCCAGATGTGACCGTTGCATCATATGCCTCGTCCGGCACGCCAAAGGTGCGCATTTGCGGCACAACCACATTGGCAGGGCGCGGCGCATTGGTGATGAGGACAACGCAACCGCCCGCCTTGCGATGCCGGATCAATGCATCACACGCCTTGGGGTTTGCGGTCTGGCCATCATGCACCACCCCCCACACATCACACAGCCACACAGGTGACAGCGCACTCAGGTCACGTCCGCGCGTCGCAGGCCTCGCCGTCAAGTTTGTCATTGCTTCAGGCTACCTGCTGCTGGATACCGGGTTCGGCCACATTGGCACGAACCGCCCTTGGCAGGGCAAAGGCCGGCCCGCGGGCGAGTGCGGCTACCGGCAACACTGAGGCGGCCTGCGCCGCGTCGGTAACGCCGGATGCGATGACACTCATATTGAGCGCCGAAGCCCGGGCCAGCAACCGCTGTGCATCTGGCAGGACTTGGGCCTGAGGAGAAACGAGTTGTCCGCCGGGCACATCGATGAAGGTGAACCCGAGGTCTGCCAGGGCATCGAGGTCGTTGTCACTGGTCCACGCGCCGGTCAGGCAGAAGCTCGCGCCGAGACTAGCCAGCCAGGCCAGCCCCTGCATGGCGCTGTCCGGCAAGCTTGCCAGCGCTGACACGTGAATGTCCAGCACAAGGCCGGCGGCGGCTTCGGGGTTCTGATAGAGCATGTTCACCAACACCTGCAACCTGCCCGGATCATCGAGCGTTGCGTTGCTGACCGGCACGAGAATGCCGGTGGCGGCGCGCCGTGCCTGCAAGGTCTGTACGATTGGAATCACCTCCTTCATCAAGGTGACGTCATGCTGCGGGTCCCACTGGATGGCAGCACCGGCAGGCGAGGCAAGATCAGCAGACACAACTGGCTGACCCGGCCTGCCCGGCGTTTGGGGCTGGCGATGCAGCGTTGCCTTGTAATACGCGGTGCGGCCTTCTGCGAGCCGGACGACCGGCTCAAGATGAAGGGTCGCCCTGGCCAGTGGCAATGCCTGATCGGCTGCATGGCCACCGCTGGGGGCAACGGAATGAAGCGGGGGCGGGTTACCTCGCCGCGGGGCCAGAGCCGGAGCAGGTCGCGGAACGGATGCAAAGACCTGAACGGTTTCCCTGGTGCCGGCTGGCGGGCGGCTGCTTTTCAGGGCCTGGGCGATGGTTGACAACTCCTGGGCCTGGTCGCGGGTCCGGGTCGAAAGGCGATCGATGTCGGCACTGTTGCGGTTGATACGGTCTGACAGGCCGGCAAGGCGGGCATCATCGATTTCCTTTGGCCGCTGGGCCGCAATCAGCGCCACGATCTGTGCGCAAGCCAGCAGGGCGATAGCAGACATCAGTGCCGTGTCATAACGGCCAGCGACAAAGATGCTTGCACCAGCAGCCAGAAGGGCCGCAGCGCAGCAAATCAACACGATAGTTCTCATGTCCCCCCAGACGGTCCCTGTCAAATGCCCCGGCACAACCAGCAGGTGAAGTCACCCTAGGGCAGCAGAGCTGATTTCTCAAGTGATACGATCAGCTCATGTCCACCTCCAGAGATACCTTGATTGAACCCAGCGCCTTTGAAACCGGGCAGGTGTTCTTGGCCTTTGCGGCCAGCTCCTCCAGCTTGTCAGGGCGGATACCCGGTACCTTGCCGGTCAGCGACAGGGCGCTCGACTTGACTTCGAAGCCGCCTTCCACCTGTTCGATCGTCACGGTTGCCTGGGCTACAAGCTCTTCGGCAGGCGTGCCATGTTCGGCCAGAAAGTGCGACAGCTGCATCGCGAAACATCCGGCATGGGCCGCCGCGAGCAGCTCTTCAGGGTTGGTGCCGGCCTTGCCGGATTCGTCTTCGAACCTGCTCTTGAACGAGTAGCCCATGTCCGACAATGCACCGGACTGGCTTTCGATTGTGCCCTTGCCGTCGCCCAGGTTGCCGTGCCACTTGGCCGTTGCATGCCGCTTCATGTTGTGTCCTTTCAGTCTGCGGGATCGCAAGATTGCGTATGCGTCAAACGCACGACTGCTGGAAAGGTTCATGCAGGCGAAAAATCGGGCCAATACGGAAAAAAGCCGGGCAGTTGCCTGCCCGGCTTGTCATCTGGTGATCCGGAAGCTGCAGATCAGAGACTGGAGACGGACTCCAGCACCGCCGGAATGCGCTGCTTGAAGATCTCGTCGATCTGCGCCTCGTTGATCATCAGCGGCGGCGACAGGGCGATGGTGTCGCCGGTGATGCGCAGCACGATGTCATGGTCGTGGAAGCCGTTTTCCATGGCCTTGTAGGCGCGCAGGCCCGGCGTGCCATCAACGGGCTTCATGTCGATCGCAGCAACCAGGCCCATGGTGCGGATGTCTTCGACCAGCGGATGGCCCTTGAGGCTCATCGCGGCGTCCGCCCAGCGGTCCTCCAGCTTCAGCACGTTCTCGTACATCTGCTCGTCGCGATACAGGTCGAGGGTGGCCAGTGCGGCAGCTGCAGCCATCGGGTGGCCGGTATAGGTGTAGCCGTGGAACAGTTCGATGACGTGCTCCGCACCGCCCATGAACTCGTTGTAGATGGTGTCGGTGACCATGACGCCACCCATCGGGATGGTGCCCGAGGTGATGCCCTTGGCAAAGGTGATCATGTCCGGCACCACGTCGAAGCGCTCGGCGGCGAAAGTATGGCCAAGGCGGCCGAAACCGGTGATGACCTCGTCGAAGATCAGCAGGATGCCGTGCTTGGTGCACAGTTCGCGCAACCGCTTGAGATAGCCCTTGGGCGGCGGAAGCACGCCGGTGGAGCCGGCCATAGGCTCGACGATGACGGCGGCAATGGTCGATGCATCGTGCAGCGCCACCATTCTTTCCAGTTCATCCGCCAGGTGCATGCCCCAGTCAGGCTCGCCCTTGGTGTAGGCCTGTTCGGCGCGGTTGTAGGTGTGCGGCAAGTGGTCGGAACCTGGCAGCAGCGGGCCAAACCACTTGCGGTTGGCAACCATGCCGCCCACCGAAATGCCGCCGAAGCCCACGCCGTGATAGCCGCGCTCACGGCCGATCATGCGGGTGCGCGAGGCTTCACCGCGCGAGCGATGATAGGCCAGTGCGATCTTCAGCGCGGTGTCGCCGGCTTCTGAGCCGGAGTTGGTGAAGAAGGCATAATCCAGGTTGCCGGGTGCCAGCATGGCAAGACGCGAGGCAAGCTCGAAAATCTTCGGG
Source organism: uncultured Anderseniella sp. (assembly GCA_964390445.1). GTDB lineage: Bacteria > Pseudomonadota > Alphaproteobacteria > Rhizobiales > Aestuariivirgaceae > Anderseniella. The sequence goes on along the minus strand of CAYMJJ010000071.1, from coordinate 6,929 downwards.
TGGCCGTACTGGAAGGTCGGCGCGAAATCGAGTTCGGCAGCCTGCTTCTGGATCGCCTCGACGATGGGCTGGCGGCAATGGCCGGCGTTGGAGCACCATAGACCAGCGGAGCCGTCGAGCAGGGCACGGCCTGTCATGTCGTAGTAGTGCATGTCCTTGGCGCGGGCGATCAGCCGGGGACGGCGCTTGAAAGCCTTGTTGGGCGTGAAGCCCATGAAGAACGCTTCAAGGTTGTTGGGTGTTGGTTCCCAGGCTGCCATATCCAGGTGGGCGGGCTTGTTCATGACGAACGTCTCCAAAGGGGCGATTATTAAAACAGTGTAACCCAGTCCGTCCGGAACTTCATCGGACCAGATTCATCTGTATACTCGCACCACAATCGGGCGGAAAGGCAGCTTTGCCTGCGGGACGCTCAGCCGAAAATTTTGTCCGGGGTGGAACCGGACCTGCCTTGCGAACGCTATGGATCAGCCCCATCATTGGGGATGCACGTCGCATTCGGGTCATTTTCTGCCATGAGAGGGAAGCGCAGTTCAACGGCACGATGAATCACTGACCAACAGGAAATGACCGAAATCATGAGTTCTTCAAACCTGCTGAAACTTGTAGCCGGTATCGCAGTAGCTGGTTCCATGACTGTTGCGAGCCCCGAAGCGGCACTCGCCAACTGTGGTCACGAGTGGGCCAAGCCAGGCACCTATACGATCTCGGGCAATTTCCGCGGCAAGCAGGAAACCGCCGGTGCGGAACTGACCCGCGACTGCCGTATCGAACTGAAGATTCCCGGCGTGTTCACCGGGGGCCCGGTCGCGCGCGATGGACGCTGCGTTCGCTTCACCTTCAAGATCGACAAGGAAAAGCAGCTGTTCAAGGGTCGCTGGTGCGATGCAACGGCTGTCGTCGACTGGAAGGGCAAGCGGGTTGAGGCCAACATTCGCAGGGTCGGCTTCCGCTGATGATTGCGTTAATCGTAGCGCGCGGCGAGCCCGCCTGACCTTACCGGTCAGGCTGCCTCTGCCAATGCCCTGGCTGCCACGTAGTCGATCTTGCCGGTGCCGAGCAATGGGACCTGCTTCACCGCAATGACCGTCCTGGGGACCATCAGTTCGCTCAGGCCCGCCTGCTTGCAGTGCGCCAGCAGGTCCTGACGGGTCGCCTTGTCGTGACCTGTCACGAGGACGAGCTGCTCGCCCTTCCTGGCGTCGGGTACGGCAATGACCGCGTGCAGGTGGCCGGGCCACAGGCTTGCGGCATGGCCCTCCACCGCAGTCAGGCTCACCATCTCCCCCGCAATCTTGGCGAAGCGCTTGGCGCGGCCGAGGATCGTCACGAAGCCATGCTCGTCGATATCCACGATGTCGCCGGTGTCGTAGGTTGAATCCACGGCCGGCTCGATGACGCCGGGATTGGCAGTCTTGAGGTAGCCAAGCATGACGTTGGGGCCCTTGACGCTTAACCTGCCACCCACATCAATGCCCGGGACGGATTCAAGCGTTGCGGTGATGCCGGGCAGGAAACGCCCGACAGTTCCGGCCTTGAAATGCTGTGCAGTGTTGGTGGTCAGCGCGGGCGAAGTTTCGGTTGCGCCATAGCCTTCGAAGATGCGGATGCCGAACTTGTCACTCCAGAGCTTGCGGGTTTCTTCCTTGACCTTTTCCGCGCCTGCAAAGGCATATCGCACCGAGTAGAAGTCGTAAGGATCGGACGAGCGGGCATAACCTGCCAGGAACGTATCGGTACCGAACATGATGGTGGCGCTGGTATCGTAAACGAGCGCCGGCACGATGCGGTAATGCAGCGGTGAGGGGTACATGAAGGTTTTTACCCCGTTGAGCACCGGCAACAGCGTTCCTCCGGTCAAGCCGAATGAATGAAACACCGGCAGCGCATTAAAGACGATATCACGCGGATTGAAGTCGACCCGGGCGGCCAGTTGGTAACAGTTCGCCAGCAGGTTGGCATGGCTCAGCACCACCCCCTTGGGCGTGCCTTCCGAGCCTGAGGTGAACAGCACGACGGCAGGTTCATCGGGGTTGATGCCGTGGTGCGAATGGATCGCATCGGCAAACGGCTGGGTGAGTATGCCGTATGCCTTGTCGAAACCTGACACGGACTCCCTGACATCTTCCAGGTAGACCACCTTCACCTTGTTCTCGAAGGCCGCAGTCACATCCTGCAACTTGGCAACTTCAACAAACCGGCGCGAGGTAACCACCGTCTTGATGGTTGCAGCCTCGATCGCCGCCAGCATGTTGGACAGGCCCGAAGAGAAGTTGAGCATGGCTGGCACCCGGCCGTGCGACTGCAGCGCGAAGAACGCCACCGCAGCGCCTGCCGAGTTGGGTACCATCAGCCCGACCCGTTCGCCGCGGCTGGTGAGACGGGCAAGCTTTGCCCCGAGGATACGTGAGCCCAGCACCAGCCGGTCATAGGTCAGGGGCTTGCGCTCAATGTCTTCCAGCACGGCATGGCTGCCACCGTGAATGACGCGGGCATCAAGCAGGGCATCGAACAGCGACCGGCGGCGGTTGCAGGTTTCGAAGACCATGTCGCTCATCACGTCGTACAGTTGCTGGCCGGCAAGGCGGCGACGGGTGCGGCCGACCATGCCTTCCGGCAAGTCCAGCTTGCGCGGCGGCTGGATGGTAAGGGTGATCTTCGGAAACAGCCGGCGGCGCACGGTGCCTTTCAGCCGCGAGAACAAGGTGTACTGCGCGCCATCGATGCGCACCGGCACCAGCATGGCACCGGCCTGGTCGGCAATCATGCCGGGGCCGTCATACACCTTCATCAGCGCACCAGTGACGGTGATGCGGCCTTCGGGGAAGATCACGCAATGCTTGTCCTTCCTGACCTCGCGCACCAGTGCCTTCAACGCCATGGGGTTGGTCGGATCGAGCGGAAACGCATCGACGAGGCGCAGGAAAGGTGCCACCCACCAGGCCTTGGCGATGTGGGTGTTGACGGCAAAGAGCGGCTTGACCGGCAGGAACGCCGCCAGCAGCACCGGATCAAGGAACGACACGTGGTTGACCACGATGACGGCGCGATCACCGGCCTTCTGGTAGTGCTCAAGCCCCTTCACCTCGACCCGGTAGAACAGCTTCAGCACGGCCTTGAGGCCCGCCCTTATGATGGCGTCAGGCAGCAACTTCGTGACGTACAAGGCAACGATCAGGTTGAGGCCGGCGATGACAAGCAGCACCATCGCGATGGTCATGCCGAAGCCCACTGCCAGCGCGACAAGGCCGGCACCGGCGGTCATGAAGAAGGCGTTGACGATGTTGTTGGCGGCGATGGTGCGCGAGCGGTCTTCCTCGTCCGACCATGCCTGCAGGATGGCGTACAGCGGCACGATGAACACGCCACCCGACATGGCCACGCCGACAAGGTCAATCATCATCCGGACGTTGGACAGCTCACTCATGAAGGTGAACCCGCCGATCAGGCCGGATGGATCTGCAATGACGGCGGGCGGCTGGTAGGCCGTCAGGCACCAGGCGAAGTCTGCGATGAATATTGTGATTCCGAGCGCGCCAAACGGCGCATAGACCGCCGTCACCTTGCCCTTGAGCAGGCGGTTGCACAGCAGCGAACCGATGGCCACGCCGACGGTGAACAGCACCAGGAACAGCGTGACGACGGTTTCGTCGCCCTTAAGGATGTCATTGGCGATGGCCGGAAACAGCGACAGGAAGGTTGCCCCGACCAGCCAGAACCACGAGATGCCGAGGATGGTGAGCGCCGAAAAGCGCTGCGAGAAGGCACGCGACACCATGCGCCAGCTTTCAGCCGCCACGTTCCAGTTCATCTGGAGGTTGGGGCTTGCGGCCGGCGCAGAAGGAATCTTCAGGCTGGTCAGATAACCGAGCGCGGCCAGCGCCAGTACCAGGGCCGACACGATGGTTACGCCGTGACCGGTAAGGATGAGCAGTCCGCCGGCAATGGTGCCGGCCAGGATGGCAAGGAACGTGCCGGCCTCGATCAGCGAGTTGGCACCGATCAGTTCATGGTTGGCCAGGTGTACCGGCAGGATGGAATACTTCAGCGGCCCGAAGAATGTCGACTGCATGCCCATCAGGAAAAGCACGACGAACAGCGGCACAATCTGCCCGGCAAACAGGGCGGCCGCACCTAGCGTCATGATGACGATCTCGGCGAGCTTGATGTAGCGGATCAGCGTTGCCTTGTCGTACTTGTCGGCAAGCTGGCCGGCCGTTGCGGAGAACAGGAAGAACGGCAGGATGAAGATGCCACCAGCGACGGTGGCCATGACGGCCTTGTTGTAACCCGCAGCTTCGGCCAGCCGGTAGACCAGCAGGATGACCATGGCGTTCTTGAACACGTTGTCGTTCAGCGCGCCCAGCGCCTGGGTCAGAAACAGCGGCAGGAAGCGGGTCGTCTTCAACAGATCGAATTGCGAGCGGTCCATGATTTCCTACTACTCCGGGTGCCGTTCAGAAACGGCCGAATTCAAGAAAACGGGCAACAAGCGCGGCAGCTTGCGCTGACTTGGCAATATTTGCGTGAAGACCAGGTAAAACGGCGAACCCGTGTGCACCCGGCAACCGCGTTTCGACGACCCTGACCGTACCGTCATTATCGCCGTCGAGGACGCGATTGTAGCCAAAGCCATCTGATTTGCCTCCGGCAATGATGGCAAACGGAATGTCGGGAACGGCGAGCGTGTGGGCCTGTTGCGGTGTCAGTTGCTGGCCCGCCGGCCCGTAGACCGACTTGAACGCAGCCGTGTGGTGCAGCATCCCGGCGATGACAGATCCCTGGTTGGGCGGGGCGATCATGACCAGGCGGGCGGGCTTGACAGCTGTCTGCCACGACTTGTCCGACAGAAGCTGGCGCACCACGAGAGCGCCCATCGAATGGGTAACGAAATGAACCTCGCCGACATGCTGCAGGCTGCGGATCAGTTGCCTGAGCTGGGCTGCATGAGCCTCGATGGAGTTGCGGGTCGAGGGATAGGAAATGGCGAAGGTTTCATAGCCCTGGGCGCGCAGACGGGCCGGCATGTCACCGAAGGTCGCCGGGCCACGGGCGATGCCGTGCACCAGCAACACCACCTTGCGCGATGCGTTGGGCGGGGCCTGCCGTGTCATGGTGCGGCTGACCGACGAACACCTGCCCCAGGCTCGGCGCACGTTTGCCTGGTCCAGCAGGCGGCAATGGCCACTCCAGATGTGGCGCTGCAGGCGCCAGCCACCGCGCAGGCGTTCATCACGCCATACCTGCACACCGCCGCTGGTGGTCATCTTCCAGTTGGGTGCGCTTGCATGGGCGGCGGCGGGCAGCATGGCCATGAACAGCAGGCTTGCCAGCACGGTCATGACCAGCGTCATTCCGTGGAACAGTCCCGCGAGCGGCTCGCCCCGGATAATCGTTACAGCCGACTTGATCATCGCGCTCTCCTTGTTTATGAACACTGTTCAATTAACTACATAGCGCAATCTTGAACGTTGTTCAATAATTTTTTTGAACACCGTTCACGAGAAGGTTAACAAGATGGCTGTGAACACCCGGACAATCGAGCGGAGGCTGCAGTTGCGTCTGCAGCTGATCGAGGCTGCGGAGGCAACAGTGTCGCGCGACGGGCTGAAGGCGCTGAGCGCGCGCGAGCTGTCACGCGAGGTGGGGTGTTCGCTGGGCGCGATCTACAATGTGTTCGAGGACATTGACGCGCTGGTGGTGGCGGTAAACTCGCGGACGCTCGCCGAACTTGACCGGACCATCGCCGGCTTCGTGCCGTCAGTCCGTGATGGAACCGAACCAGAGGAATGCCTGGTCGGGCTGGCACAGGCCTACTGCCGCTTTGCCATTACCCACACCAACCGCTGGACTGCACTTTTCGAGCATGGCGAGCGGATCAACCGCAATATCCCTGACTGGCACCTGGAAGAGCACGTGCAGCTTATCAGCCACGTGGTGAAGTCGCTCGAACGGCTCTACCCGGACCGCAAGCCGGCTGAGCAGTGGCAACTTGCCGGGCTGCTGTTTTCCGCCGTGCATGGCGTGGTGTCGTTGGGATTGCAGGGGTTCTTCTTTGCGGTACCGCCGGACCAGCTTGAACAGCAGGTCACGTCGCTGGTGCAGGCGGCACTGGCCGGCCTGCCTGGGTCACATCCTCGACAGTGAACGCTCGATTTCGTGCATGCGGGCGTTGATCAGTATCTTCGCTTCCGAGAACAGCAACTTGTCCTGCACTTCCTTGTGCAGCAGCGGCCTGATTTCGCCCAGTGTATCCGGGTCGGCGATCAGCACGAAGTCGGACAGCTTGCCGGCGTGGGCCTGCTTGTAGAGGTACTCGGCAAGCTGCTTGGAGAAAGTCGCCTCGTCGAGTTCGGACTTGCTTTCTTCGGGCGGAGTCTTGCCGGACGGACCGTCGTCGAGCAAGTCGTGTGGCGTCAGATCACACACGTGCTCAAGCGTGACGTACTCCTTGTCGCCCCGGTTGTGGAACACCTTCGCCATTTCGCCAGTGGCGATGATGACATTGGCACCGTGGGGCACGGGGTATGACACACTCATTGGTCAGACTGCCTTGTTGGTCTTGTGTGGGTTGAGGGTAGTCAACGTAACTTGGTCAGACAACGGCTGCAGGCCGGAACGGTTGCATGACACCTTGCCTGCATGGACCCCGGCTACGGGTTCGGCACGTTAACCCTGAAGCCGTTGTCCGGCTGCCAATCCAAAAAATTTGATGCATTGCCCTTGACGGCTGCCGCCATGCGCCATACATCCCCAACGCAACTGTTGGCACTCATCCATGGAGAGTGCTAACAGCGGTCTTGAGGGGCCGTCCGAAAGCTGAAGCGGACCCCGGCAAGATCGTCACCAAGGACAACCGAACGAGTATTTCGAGGAGAAACCCACATGAAGTTCCGTCCTTTGCATGACCGTGTCGTGGTACGGCGCGT
>CAYMJJ010000070.1:0-12350 GCA_964390445.1 uncultured Anderseniella sp. | reverse complement strand
GCGAAGCAACACACGTCCTCAAGTGGGCTTCCCCCGTCGATGGCTTCATCGGCGAGGAACCGGCTGCCCACAACAAAGCTCTCGGGCACCGCCTTGCGCACCGCACCAAACACCTCAAGCGGCAGGCGCACCCGGTTTTCAGGCGCACCACCATAGCCGTCATCCCGGGTGTTGGTTGCCGACAGGAAACTCGCCATCGTGTAGGCGTGGGCATAGTGCAGTTCCACCCCGTCAAAGCCTGCCTGGTGCGCCCTCACGGCGGCATCGGCAAAAAGGCCCGGCAGCACTTGTGGCAGCTCGGCAATATGCGGCAGGTGGGTGTCGGTCACGCGCTCACGCTGACCCATGGTGAGGGCCTCGAACTCGCGTGCCGTCAGCACCGTGCCAAGGCCTTCGTCGTCCAGCGATGCCAGCCGCGTACGCACTTCAGCTTCGTCTGCGCCGGCAAGGCAAAGCGCTTTCCGGTGGGCATCAGTGATGGTGAGAAACCGGTCGAGAAACACGTCCCGTCTGGGCCGCCGTCTGATCGACAGGAAATCGATGAGCTGAATATAGAGCCGTGTCGCACCGCAGCTTTCCTCGCGCACACGCTCAACCAGCTGGCGCAGGCCATCGACATAGCGGTCATGACCAATGCGCAGCAACGGACCCGACGGCACGTCGCGCACCCCGGTTGCCTCGACAACGATGACGCCCGGCTTGCCGCGCGCAAACCGGCCGTACCAGTCGAGCACGTCCTGCGTGACCTCGCCGTCTTCGGTTGCCCGCCACGGCACCATGGCCGGTACCCAGGTCCGGTTACGCAGGCTGAGTCTGCCGTGCTCCAGCGGCTGGAACAGGCGCGAGGCCTGCACCGCCTGGTTGTCCGGCACTTTGCCCGGCGACGCCTTCCATTTGATCTTCTGCGGCGGTTTCCACATGGTGCGTTCAGCCCTCCCGCAACCGGAACCGCTGGATCTTGCCGGTCTGGGTCTTCGGCAAGGCTTCTGTGAAAATGACCGAGCGCGGGTACTTGTAGGGTGCGATGGTCAGCTTCACATGATCCTGCAGCCGCCTGACACAATCTGCGTCACCGGCAATACCTTCGGCCAGCACCACGTGCGCCTGCACGATCTGGCCGCGGTCTTCATCCGCCACGCCGATCACCGCGCATTCGACCACGTCCGCATGGGCCAGCAGAGCGGCTTCCACTTCCGGCCCGGCGATATTGTAGCCGGCCGAGATGATCATGTCGTCGGAGCGCGCGGCAAAGTGGAAGTTGCCCGCCTCGTCCTGGATGAAGCTGTCGCCGGTCAGGTTCCAGCCATCCCGGACATAGCCGGCCTGGCGCTTGTCGTTCAGGTAGCGGCAACCGGTCGGTCCCTTGACGGCGAGCTTGCCAACCTGGCCGCGGGGGACCTCGTTCATGTCGTCGTCCACCACGATTGCCTCGTATCCGCTCACCGGCGTGCCGGTCTGGCCGGGTGCAGCCGCTCCGAAGCGGTTGGAGATGAAGATGTGCAGCAACTCGGTAGAGCCGATGCCGTCGAGCATTTCCTTGCCGGTCTTGGCCTTCCATTCCTCGAAGATCGGTCCGGGCAGGGTTTCGCCCGCCGACACCGCCACCCGCAGCGACGACAGGTCAGCCCCTTCGTCCATTGCCCGCAACATGGCGCGATAGGCGGTCGGCGCGGTGAAGCAAACGGTCGCCCTGTAAGTCTCGATGATCTCAATCATGTTGGGGGGTGAGGCCGTTTCCAGCAGCGTTGCCGTGGCACCGAACCGCAGCGGAAACACCGCCAGCCCACCAAGCCCGAAGGTGAACGCCAGCGGCGGCGACCCGACGAAGATGTCGTCGGGCGACACCTGCAGCACTTCCTTCGCGTAGCCGTCGGCAATGATCAGCAGGTCACGGTGAAAGTGCATTGTCGCCTTGGGCTCGCCGGTGGTGCCCGACGTGAACCCCAACAGCGCCACGTCGTCCCGGCTGGTTTCCACGGCCTTGAACCTGACCGTCTTGCCCAGTGCCACCCGGTCCAGTTCGGCATCATGATTGGCAGTGCCGTCGAAGCCGATGACCTTCTTGAGGAACTTCGAGTCCTTCGCGCAGGCGACGATCTCGTCCATCATGCGAGTGTCGCACAAAGCCAGCGACACTTCCGCCTTGTCGACGATCTTCATCAACTCGCCCGCCCGCAACATCGGCATGGTGTTGACGACCACCGCGCCCGCCTTGGTGGCGGCCAGCCAGCAGGCCACCATGGCCGGGTTGTTGGCAGACCGGATCAGCACGCGGTTGCCGGGCTTGACGCCATAGTCCTCGACCAGCGCATGGGCCAGCCGGTTGGTCCAGTCGGACAGCTCCTTGTAGGTGCGCCGGCGGCCGTTGCCGATCAGCGCCTCGTGGTCTCCAAAACCCTTCTCGACCATCCTGTCGGTCAGTTCCACAGCTGCATTGAGCTTGTCGGGATAGTCGAAGCCGTCGAGCAGGAAGTCCGGCCACTGGTCAAACGGCGGAAGGCTGTCGCGGGCAAAGGTGTCGGTGTGGCCACTGGGCAACAGGTTCATCGCTCAACCTCCTGACAGCAGTTGGCGGGCAATGACGATCTTCTGCACGTCCGATGCGCCTTCGTAGATGCGCAGTGCGCGGATTTCCCGGTACAGGCTCTCGACGATGTGGCCGGACCTGACACCATCGCCGCCGTGCAGTTGCACCGCCTGGTCGATCACCGTTTGCGCGGTCTCGGTTGCGTGCAGCTTGGCCATCGCCGCCTCGCGGGTGACGCGCTTGCCGGTCGTGTCCTTGGTCCAGGCAGCCCGGTAGATCAGCAGCGCGCTGGCATCGACACCGAGCGCCATGTCGGCCACATGGCCCTGCACCATCTGAAGCTCCGCCATCGGCGCACCGAACAATTCGCGCTCGCGCACCCGGTTGAGGCTTTCATCAAGCGCGCGCCGGGCAAAGCCAAGGGCAGCCGCCCCCACGGTAGACCGGAAAACATCGAGCACCGACATGGCAACCCGGAAGCCTGCACCCGGCTCACCAATCATTGCATCGGCCGGCACCCGCACCTTGTTGAACCTCAGGCGCGCCAGCGGATGAGGCGCGATCACCTCAAGCCGCTCGGCGACGTCCAGCCCCGGCGTATCCGCCGGCACCAGGAAGCACGACAGGCCCCTTGCGCCCGGGCCTTCGCCTGTTCGTGCAAACACGCAGTACAGCCCGGCAATGCCGCCGTTGGAGATCCAGGTTTTCTCGCCGTCGAGCACATAGTGATTGCCGTCACGCACGGCCGTCATGTCCATCGCCGCAACGTCCGACCCGGACCGCGGCTCGCTCAATGCAAACGCCGTCAGCACCTTGCCGGCTCGCGATTGCTTCAGCCACTGGCGCTGGTCAGCCGAGCCAAACAGCGAAATCGCCCCGGTGCCCAGTCCCTGCATGGCAAAGGCGAAATCGGCCAGCCCGTCATGGCGCGCCAGCGTCTCGCGAATGAGGCACAGCGACCGCACATCAAGCGCGCCCGGATCATCCGGATCAATGGCAGAATGCGCCAGCCAGCCAGCCTCGCCCAGCTTGCGCACCAGGCCGACGCAGGCCGCATCAACATCCTCATGGTTCACCGGCAAATTGGCAGCGCACCAGTCTTCCAGCGATGCAGCCAACTCGCAGTGGCGGGCTTCGAAGAATGGCCAGTCGAGGAAGCTCCTGTCGACCATGTCAGTTGCCCTCGAACACGGGTTTCTGCTTGGCGACGAACGCCTTGTAGGCGCGGTGGAAATCCTGGGTCTGCATGCAGATCGCCTGGGCCTGGGCTTCCGCCTCAATGGCCTGTTCCAGCCCCATCGACCATTCCTGGTTGAGCTGCGTCTTGGTGATGCCGTGGGCGAACACCGGGCCCGCCGCCAGCCTTTCAGCCAACGCCATCGCCTCGGCCTCAAGCTGGTCCGGCGCAACCAGCCGGTTGTAATAGCCCCAGCGCTCGCCTTCTTCTGCACTCATGATACGGCCAGTGTACAAAAGGTCGGCCGCACGGCCCTGCCCGATGATGCGGGGCAGCATGGCACATGCGCCCATGTCACACCCGGCCAATCCGACGCGGGTAAACAGGAATGCCGTCTTGGCTTCTGGCGTGGCCAGGCGCAGGTCCGATGCCATGGTGATGATAGCGCCGGCGCCCACCGCCACGCCATCCACCGCTGCAATGACGGGCTTGCTGCAGGCGAGCATCGCCTTGACCAGGTCACCGGTCATGCGGGTGAAATTGAGCAGGCCCTTCATGTCCATTCTGGTCAGCGGGCCGATAACATCATGCACATCACCACCGGAGCAGAAGTTGCCCTCGTTCGGCAGGAACACCACCACGTCGACATCATCAGCATAGGCCAATGCCCGGAAGGTATCGCGCAGTTCGGCGTAGCTGTCGAAGGTCAGCGGGTTCTTGCGGTCGGGGTTAGACAGCCTGATCGACGCGACACGACCCTCAAGCGCCCAGTGAAAGTACTTCGGCTCGAAATCAGCAAAACCGGTCATGGTCGCCCTCCGCTTGATATGGCCGCCTTGTCGAGCAGCAGCACCAGTTGCGCCGCCTCCTGCGACGGCAACCCGCCGAGCAACTCGTTCACCCAGCCCTCGTGCTCATCTGCCATCTGCTTGAACGCCGTACTGCCCTTGCGCGTCAGCCGCACCAGCATGGCGCGACGGTCGCCTTCCACCGGCACCCGCACCACCAGTCCGTCCTCGACGAGCCGGTCGACGATGGCGGTAATGTTGCCATTGGACACCTTGAGCCAGGAGGACAGTTCGCTCATGCGCAGGCCCTCGCCGTGGTGGTCCAACGCGGCCAGCACATCGAAGCGCGGCAGTGTGGTGTTGAACGTGGTGCGCAACCGGTCGCGCAGGGCAGACTCCATCTGCCGTTGCAGCTTCAGCACCCGCAGCCAGGCCCGCAGCCGCTGCTTGGCGGCACCGGGCCGTGAGACGGTTTCGAGCGAAGAGCTCTGCTTCATGGCTGGCCTCCATCGATGACCACGGTTTCGCCATTGACCGAGCACGCGGCATCACTGCACAGCCACAAGACGGCGCCGGCCACTTCCTCCGGCGTGATGAAGCGGCCGGTAGGCACATCCTTAAGCAGCTGCTTTGCGGCGTCCTCGCGGCTCATGCCAGTGCGCGCCACAATGTTGTCCAGCGTGCGCGCTGTCATCGGCGTGTCGATGTATCCGGGGCATACCGCATTGACGGTGATGCCCTTTGGGCCAAGCTCGACCGCAAGTGATCGCACCAGCCCGACTACACCGTGCTTGGCCGCACTATACGCGGAAATGTATCCGCCGCCCTGCAACCCGGCGGTCGAGGCGATGGCCACCATCCGCCCGCTGCCTTCGCCCATGTGCTCAAGCCCGGCCTTGAAGGTGTTGAATACGCCGGTCAGGTTGGTGTCGATCATCCGCTTCCACTGCTCACATTCGAGCCGGTGGAATGGTTGGCTTTCGGCAATGCCGGCATTGGCGATCACCAGCGGCACGTGACCCGAACTGTCGCCAGCGCGCAAGAATGCATCGCGCAGTGCCGCAATATCTGTCACGTCGGCGAGCGCAAAGGTGATGCGCTCGTGACAGGCACACACCTGATCCAGCGCAGTCGCGTTGCGTCCGGTGATGGTCACCTTGGCACCTGCCTTTGCCAGCGCCAGCGCGATGGCAGCGCCCACGCCACTGCCCCCACCCGTCACCAGCGCATGCTTGCCGGAAAAGTCCGTCATACCTTGAACTCCTGTGAAGGCTCGGCAGCGCGTTCTGCAAGCCTCTGGGCCTGGTCGCGCCCAGCCAGGTAAGGAGCGGGCCAGCCCGCCTGCCGGTCGCCCAGCGCGTTTGCGGCATGCAATGTCCAGTAGGGATCAGCCAGGTGCGGACGGCCGATGCACACCAGGTCGGCGCGGCCCGCCATCAGGATCGAGTTGACGTGGTCCGCCTCATAGATGTTGCCGACGGCCATGGTCGCGATACCCGCCTCGTTTCGTATGCGATCGGAAAACGGCGTCTGGAACATGCGGCCATAGACCGGTTCGGCGCGGCGAGACGTCTGCCCGGCAGACACGTTGATGATGTCTGCGCCAGCCGCCTTGAAGGCCCTGGCGATCTCCACGGCTTCTTCGGGCGTGACACCCTCAGTGCCCACCCAGTCGTTGGCAGAGATGCGCACCGAAAACGGCTTGTCTTGGGGCCACGCAGCGCGCATGGCGGCAAACACCTCCAGCGGATAGCGCAACCGGTTGTCCAGCGATCCGCCATACTCATCGTCGCGCCGGTTGGTCAGTGGCGTGATGAACGACGATAGCAGGTAGCCGTGCGCGCAGTGCAGTTCGATCATGTCGAACCCGGCCCGGTCTGCCATCCGGGTGGCCGCCACGAACTCGCCCGACACACGGTCCATGTCGGCCCGATCCATCGGCTTGGGCACCTGGTTGTCCGGCGACCATGCCACGTCCGACGCGGCCAGCAGCGGCCAGTTGTCCTCAGCCAAGGGCGCGTCCATACCTTCCCAGCCGATACGCGTTGACCCCTTGGGGCCGGAGTGGCCGATCTGGCAGCAGATCATCGCCTCGGTCTCGGCGTGCACGAAGCGTGCAATACGCTTCCATGCCGCCTCATGCTCCGGCGCATACAGGCCCGTGCACCCGGGCGTGATACGGCCTTCAGGGCTGACGCAGGTCATCTCGGTAACCACCAGCCCCGCACCACCCTTGGCCCGTTCGCCATAGTGCACGAGGTGCCAGTCATCCGGGCAGCCATCGGATGCCTTGTACTGGGCCATGGGCGACACCACGATGCGGTTGTGAAGCTGCATGCCGCGCAGGCGATAAGGCGCAAACATTGGTGCGCGCACCGGCGCATCCGGGCTGACGCCAGCCTGCGTCTGGAACCACCGCTCGGCCTGCTCCATCCATGCAGGATCGCGCAGCCGCAGGTTCTCGTGGCTGATGCGCTGCGACCGGGTCAGCAGCGAATAATTGAACTGCACCGGGTCCAGGTTGAAATACCGCTCGACGTCTTCAAACCACTCCAGCGAATTGCGCGCCGCCGATTGCAGCTTTAGCACTTCCAGCCGCCGGGCATCCTCGTACTTCGCAAAGGCCGCCGCCATGTCTGGCTCCGAGTGCAGGTACTGGGCCAGCGCAATCGCACTTTCCATCGCGAGCTTGGTGCCTGACCCGATGGAGAAGTGTGCGGTCGCGGCAGCGTCACCCATCAGCACCAGGTTCTTGTGGCTCCAGCGCTCGCACAATACCCGTGGAAACCGTATCCATGCCGACCCGCGCAGGTGCCTGGCGTTGCTCAGCAGCGCATGCCCGCCCAGGTACTTCGCAAAGACGCGTTCACAGGTGGCGATGGTCTCGTCCTGGCTCATTTGCTCGAACCCGAACCGTTGGAAGGTGTCTTCCGAACACTCGATCAGGAAGGTCGCGGTATCATCGTTGAACTGGTAGGCGTGCACCCACATCCAGCCGTTTTCGGTTTCTTCGAAAATGAACGTGAACGCATCATCGAACTTCTGGTGCGTGCCAAGCCAGATGAACGGGCACTTGCGCACGTCGATATCGGGCTTGAACACATCGGCAAAGCGGCTGCGGGCTTTCGAGTTGATGCCGTCCGGCGCGACCACCAGGTCGTACTCGGCCATCAGCGCATCGAGGTCGCCTACCTCGGTTTCGAACTCCAGCCTGACGCCTAGCTCTGCCGCGCGCGCCTGCAGGATTTGCAGCAGCTTCATCCGCCCGATGCCGCAGAAGCCGTGGCCGGTGGACACCTGACGCGTGCCATTGAAGACAACAGCGATGTCATCCCAGTACGCGAAGTTGTTGCGGATTTCCGCAGCGCTGACAGGATCGTTGGCCGACAGGTTGTCGAGCGTCTCGTCTGACAGCACCACGCCCCAGCCGAAAGTATCGTCGGGCCTGTTGCGCTCGAACACGGTGATATCATGCGCGCTGTCGCCCAACTTCATCGAGATCGCGAAGCACAGACCCGCCGGGCCACCACCTAGACAGGCAATCTTCATCTTTCCTCCAGCGCACAGGCCGTGACCGGCGAGGTCTGCCAGCCCGGTATTTCAAGCATAAACATTTTAATCATGAAACTTCAAGACCCCTCGCGCGGGAACCATTGTCCGGCTCGCGAATTTGAACATCAGCCACCGGTGCCCTATATACGGTGAGCACGCGCAGTTTGACTCTGCGCTTTTATTTTTTTGCGTGCCAGGCACGGCACAGAACAGAAGTGGTGAACGAACTTTCATGTGTGGAATAGCCGGAGAGATCAGAACCGACGGTGGCCTTGCAGACGTTGCCGCAGTGACGCGAATGACCGAGGCCATGGCCCCGCGCGGACCTGACGGAACCGGAATCATCGCCCGGGGACCTGCTGCCTTCGGCCATCGCCGCCTCAAGATCATCGACCTGTCCGAGAACGCCGCACAGCCGATGACCGACCCGGATCTGGGCCTCACCATCGTCTTCAACGGTTGCATCTACAACTACCCCGATCTGCGCCGCGAGCTTGAACAGGACGGCTACCGGTTCTTCTCCCATGGCGACACCGAGGTCATCCTCAAGGCATGGCACAAGTGGGGCGAGGCTTGCGTCGACAGGTTCCACGGCATGTTCGCCTTCGTCCTTACCGAGCGCGATACGGGCCGCACCGCCTTCGTGCGCGACCGCTTCGGCATCAAGCCGCTATACATCGCCGAGGACAAGCACCGCATCCGCTTTGCTTCCACGTTGCCCGCGCTGCTGAAGGGTGGTGGCATTGACACCGGCATCGACCTCCATGCCCTGCACAACTACATGAGCTTCCACGCCGTGGTGCCCGCCCCGCGCACCATTGTGAAGGGCGTGCGCAAGCTGCCTGCTGCCACCATTCGCATCGTCGGGCGCGATGGCACCAGCCGTGACAGAGTCTACTGGCAACCACCTTACCAACGCCGAGCCGAAGACGCCGGCCTTACCCGCGAGGACTGGCGTGATCGCGTGCTGGAAGCACTGCGTACCGCCGTGTCGCGGCGCATGGTCGCCGACGTGCCGGTGGGCGTGCTGCTATCCGGCGGGGTCGATTCGAGCCTCATCACCGGGCTGCTGGCCGAGGGCGGCCAGTCAGGGCTGATGACCTTTTCCATCGGCTTCGAGCAGGCCAACGGCGAGATCGGCGACGAGTTTGTCTACTCCGACCTGATCGCCGAACGCTTCGAGACCGACCACCACAAGATCTTCGTGCCTGGCGCCGACCTGATGCATCACCTTCCCGATGCCATTGCCGCCATGTCGGAGCCGATGGTCTCCTACGACAACATCGGCTTTTACCTTCTGTCGCGCGAGGTATCGAAGCATGTGAAGGTGGTGCAGTCCGGACAAGGTGCCGACGAGGTGTTCGCCGGTTATCACTGGTATCCGCCGCTGGCCAATTCCAACGACGTGCTGGGCGACTATTCAAAAGTCTTCTTTGATCGCAGCCATGCAGCACTTGCCGGCCAACTTGCACCCGGCTGGCTGGCCGATACTGATGCCAGCCTGGAGCTTGTCCGCAGCCACCTCGACATGCCCGGCGCTGCCACCCCGGTTGATCGCGCGCTCAGGCTCGATAGCCACATCATGCTCGTTGATGACCCGGTCAAGCGGGTCGACAACATGACCATGGCCTGGGGGCTGGAAGCACGTGTTCCGTTCCTGGATCACGAACTGGTTGAACTTGCCGCTTCCATTCCGCCGGAGTTCAAGTTGAACGATGGCGGCAAGGGTGTCCTGAAGGATGCGGCGCGCCTGGTGGTGCCACCAGAGGTTATCGACCGCAAGAAGGGATACTTTCCCGTACCACAGTTGAAATACATCGAGGGCGAGTTTCTCGACATGGTCCGCGATGCGCTGGTCTCGCAAAAGGCCCGCGAGCGCGGGCTGTTCCGGCAGGACTACCTCGATGATCTGTTCGCCAGTCCGGCGGAACACATCACCCCCTTGCGCGGTTCGGAACTGTGGCAGGCCGCCCTGCTGGAGATGTGGCTGCAAACCCGCGGCATCTGAACCGGCAGCGACCAACAGCCAGAGGCAAGACCCATGGCCGACAACAAGAACCGCCCAACGCCGAAGAGCCGGGATTATTCCTACCGGCTCAAGCGCATGCGTGAGCATGGCCTGAAACCTCCCATCGGGGTCACCGAGCCGTCATGCGAACAGCCGAGGCAGAACTTCGCCCTCGACTGTGGCTGGGGCAGGCTGGTGTTTGGCCAGACGTATGCCGATGCGACGGCGATTGCCCAGGCGCTGCGCTCGGAACTGCCCGACCAGCGCGACATCGCATTCTACATCCGCAACCCACACGTGCTGCTGGCAGCGGCACCCCTCGACCTGTTTCTCGACCCCTCGCATACCTATCGTCTTGACCTCGGCTCCTACCGGCCGTCAAAACAGCAGCCAAGCGGCTTCTTCGTCCGCCGCCTCACGTCGCGCACCGATGCCGAAGAGATCAACCGCATCTACACCGCGCGCGGCATGGTCGAGGTGTCGCCGGATTTCTTCTGGGACCAGCGCGACGCCAGGGCCATCACCTACTTTGTGGCCGAAGACGAAAAGACCGGCGAGATTCTGGGCACCGTCACCGGCATCGATCACGCCCGCGCTTTCAGGGACCCCGAGCACGGCTCTTCGTTGTGGTGCCTGGCCGTCGATCCCCAGGCCCGCCAACCGGGCCTGGGGGAAGCACTGGCGCGGCGCCTGGCGGAACTGTTCGCCGCGCGCGGGTGTTCCTTCATGGACCTCTCGGTCCTGCACGACAACGAGCAGGCCATTGCGCTTTATGAGAAGCTGGGCTTCCGCCGCGTGCCGTACTTCAGCGTCAAGCGCAAGAATCCGATCAACGAACAGCTGTTTACCGGCAGCGAGACCGACGACCAGGTCAACCCCTATGCCCGCATCATCATCCGCGAGGCCCGCCGGCGCGGCATCCACGTCGATATCACCGATGCAGATAGCGGTTATTTCCGACTGTCCCACGGCGGCCGCTCGATCCACTGCCGCGAGTCGTTGTCGGAACTGACCACGTCCATTGCCATGTCGATCAGCGACGACAAGGCCGTCACCCGCCGTTTCGTCGAAGCCTCCGGCGTCAAGGTACCCGAACAGATCAGCGCCGCTGCCGGAGACGACGAAATCAAGGCGTTCCTGGCACGCCACGGCGAAGTGGTCGTCAAGCCCGCCCGGGGCGAACAGGGCCGCGGCATCTCTGTCGGGCTCACCTGCATGCAGGAAATCGAAAGCGCGCTGGAGGATGCCCGCAAGACCTGCGACCAGGTGCTGATAGAACAATGCGTCGCCGGCCAGGACCTGCGCATCGTGGTGATCAACTATGAGGTGGTGGCAGCGGCAATTCGCAAGCCAGCTCATGTCGTGGGGGACGGCAAGTCCACGGTAGCCGAACTCATCGAGGTGCAAAGCCGCCGCCGCGCCGCCGCGACCGATGGCGAGTCCACCATACCACTCGACGAGGAAACACGCCGCACCATCGCCCGGCAGGTCTGCGAGTTGGCCACGGTTCTGGAGGATGGCCGGGAACTGCAGGTGCGCAAGACCGCCAACCTGCACACCGGCGGCACCATCCACGATGTCACCGCATCGCTTCACCCCGACCTCGCAAAGGCCGCCATAGCGGCAGCGCGCGCCATCTCCATTCCCGTCGCGGGCATCGATTTCATGGTCAGTTCGCCCGAGCAGCCCGGCTACTGGTTCATCGAGTGCAACGAACGCCCGGGCCTTGCCAACCACGAACCCCAACCGACTGCGGAACGCTTCATCGACCTGCTGTTTCCGCTGTCACGCCGGCCAACGGGAACCAGCATGAAAAGCAGATGATCTGCGAAAGGAGATTGATGCCCAGACTGACAATCGACAGCGAATACCTCACCCGGACCCTGAAGGCGCTTCTGGAAATCCCCAGCCCGTCGGGATACACCGACAACATTGTGCGCCACGTGTCGAATGAACTGATGCGGCTCGGGCTGCAGGTGGAACTGACCCGGCGCGGGGCCATCCGGGCGATCCGGAAGGGCGACCGCAAGCAGGGCGCGCGGGCTATCGTCACCCACGTGGACACGCTTGGCGCACAGGTGAAACTCATCAGGGACAATGGCCGTCTGTCGCTGGTGCCCATCGGCACCTGGTCGTCGCGCTTTGCCGAAGGCGCGCGGGTTCGGATATTCTCGCACAAGGGCACCTATCACGGCACCATCCTGCCGGAAAAGGCGTCCGGTCACGTTTACGATGGCGAGATCGACACCCAGCCTGTCAGCTGGGATCACGTCGAACTGCGCATCGATGCGCTGGCCC
>CAYMJJ010000069.1:0-12423 GCA_964390445.1 uncultured Anderseniella sp. | reverse complement strand
TGAAGTTCCTGCACTATGGCGGCCCCATCAACAATACGCGGCTTGTGTCGATGTCCTGCTCCGGCGGCGAGGCGGCACTCGTCTCGGACATGGCGATGACCTATCCCGTGTCGTTCCCGCCATTTGACCCCGCCACGCGAGAGCGCGTGGCTGGAACGCTGAGCGAGTTTGTCGTGGTCGACAATCCGCTCGACTATCACACTTTCATCTGGAACAAGCGCGACAAGCTTGCAGCGACGTTCACCGCCGTTCTTTCGGGCGGGTTTGACGCAGGACTGCTGGTGATCGACGTGCCCGACAAGCCGCCGATGAACCCCGCCACATGGATCGTAACAGTGGACGGCTATATCGACGCCCACAAGGCCACCGGCGCTCGGGCTGTCACTGTCACCAGCTTGCATGAATCGATGCCGGCAGACGTTGCTGCACGTCTCACCGACGCGGGCATCGCCCCCATGCTGGGGCTGGACGATGCGTTCACGGCATTTGCAGCCGCTGCGCAGATTGGCCGCAACTGGGCGCAAGCCGTTGCCCCTGACCCGCTTGCACCAGTCCCGCCCGGCGACAGTGAGTTGACCAGCCTCACCGAGCGCGAGGCCAAGGCACTGCTGGCTGAACATGGCTTGCGCAACCCGGCTGCCATGATCTGCGCAATTGCCGATGCTGGCCGCACGGCACAGGCGATCGGCTTTCCGGTGGTGGTGAAGGCATCGTGTGCCAGCCTGGCCCACAAGACCGAAGCTGGAGGCGTGGCCCTGAACCTCGCCACGGCACAGGCGGCCCAGGCCGCTGCTGACGCCATGTCCGGCATCTGTGATGAGGTGCTGGTCGAACAGATGATCACCGGCACCGTGGCCGAACTGATCGTTGGCGTGAAGCGCGACCCGCAATTCGGCCTTGCCCTCGTTATCGGCGCAGGCGGCATTCTGACCGAGTTGCTGGCCGACATCGCCACATTGCTGCTGCCTGCGACCCGCAGCGAAATCGAGACGGCACTGCGCGGGTTGAAAGTATGCCGGCTGATCGAGGGTTATCGCGGCAAGGCGGGCGACTTGCCTGCAACGCTTGATGCCATCGAGGCAGTGGCAAGGTTCGCCGCCACGCATGATTCAACACTTGAAGAACTGGACGTCAACCCGTTGATGGTGCTGGAAAGCGGCAAGGGCGCCATCGCCGCCGATGCGCTCATTCGCATACGCAAAGACTGAAGGAGACCCACCCATGACCCTGCTCAACTTGAACGAAGGTCCGATCCGGACCGAAGTGCGCGGTCGCGTGCTGGAAGTCACCATCGACCGGCCCAAGGCCAATGCGATTGACGCTGCCACCAGCCGCATCATGGGCGATGTGTTCTCCGCCTTCCGCGACGACGACGCCTTGCGTGCCGCCATCCTAACGTCAACCGGCGATCGCTTCTTCTGCCCCGGTTGGGACCTCAAATCTGCCGCCGAGGGAGAAGCCGCCGATGCCGACTATGGCCTCGGCGGGTTCGGCGGGCTGCAGGAACTGCCGGGGCTGGGCAAGCCTGTCGTGTGCGCGGTCAACGGGCTGGCGTTCGGTGGTGGCTTCGAGATCATGATCTCTTGCGACATCATCATCGCCGCCGAGCACGCCACCTTCGCGCTGCCGGAGATCCGCTCTGGCGTCATTGCCGACGCCGCCACCATCAAGCTGCCGCGCCGCATCCCCTATCACGTTGCCATGGAAATGCTGCTGACCGGCCGCGTGGTCGATTGCGCGGAAGCAAAACACTGGGGCTTCGTCAACGAGGTGGTACCGGCTGCAGACCTGATGACCAGGGCGCGCGAGGTGGCCGAAAAGCTCGCAGGCGGCCCGCCCCTGGTCTATGCGGCCATCAAGGAAGTGCTGGAACGCACCCACCACCTCAACGACAAGGAAGCGCTTGCCCTGCTCAACCGGCGCGGCCTGCCAACCATCTCGAAGCTGTACTCTTCGGAAGACCAGCTTGAAGGTGCGAAAGCCTTCGCCGAAAAGCGCGACCCCGTCTGGAAAGGGCGTTGACAGTCAGTTGATGCCGGCAGCCTTCTTGCGCGCGGAAGACAACTCCAGCCCGGCCTCTTCGCACACCTTTGCCACAACGGCCTTGTCGTGCGCGCTGGTCATGGCGAGCATGGCCCGGTCGAACACCATGCCCATGTGCCTCCAGGCGTTGTCGGCAAAATCATCCCCGCAGGACCGGCCGATGGCCGCGAGGCTCTTGACCATGCGGACCACCACTTCAAGGGTGCCGGCACCATCGCGGCCGATGGCCATGAACGCATCATCGAACAGCTCGTCGAGCGATACGCGCGGCACCCGGACATTGGGAAACTCCGGTTCATGCTTCTTCTCACCCTGATCCAGGCTGACGAACACCCGCACCTGCCGGGCCAGCACCTCGATCGCCGTGCCGGGATCATTGATGCCGGGCGACAGGGCGCGCGATGCAACCTCCGACAGGCTGATGAGCGCAAGGCGCGGGTCCTGGTCAAAGCTGCGACGGCTGCCAACGATGAAGGCGTTGCGGATGTCGCGCGTCGTCTCGTCATCCGGCTTGCTCCTGGCATAGGCAAGACGCGCGTCGGGATGCACGAATGTGCCGGGCAGCACCGCCACGGTGACTTCACCATCATCGCCTGCGGCTTCCTGCAAGGCGGACATGTCGATGAACTGCACGTAGCCGGTGTCCTGCGAGATGATCTCGTGGGTGCCCGGCGGCTTGCGCTTTGGATCACCGTCATAGGCCGTACCGCCGAGGAAGGGCCTTTCGCGCAGGGCCTGCATTGCATCTTCAGCTTCGTTCTCGATGCGGTCGAGCACGTTGCCCAGCCGCCCGAAGCGCATCAGGAAGTCGATCCAGCGGATCAGCATGACCACGATCAGCGCAATCACGAAAATGGTAACGACGAACAGCACAAGCCGGCCCGCCGTGCCATACGCGCCGGCTTTGAGCAGCACGATGCCGGCTATCGAATAGATGAACGCGCCGATGAAGGTCGCCAGCATGTTCTGGCTGACGGTGTCGTCAAGCAACAGGTTGGTGGCACGCGGCGTTGCGGTGGACGTGGCTGAGCCATAGGCAGCGACCACGGTCGACAGCGAGAAAGTCGTCACTGCCAGCATGCTCGATGCGATGATCGAGAGAAGGCTGTCCACTGCAGAAGAGCCGAGCTTGATGGCCCATGCCTCCGGCACGTAGCCATCCAGCAGCAGGCCAGCGAGCGCGGCCGCAATCGACAGCACGCCGATGATGATCGCCCGATAGATGAGTTGGCGGCGAAATTGCGCCCAAAGCCACTGTAGCCTGGTGAAATTCATGTCCTGTTCCGCCCCCGTGATCTAAGCCCTAAACTCCTGTACCCTAGCATGGGTTGCTTTCCCACCAGCAGCAGGCAAGAGAGCGAACGAGGCAGAAATTGACCAGACGCGGTTTTTTCAGATGGTTCAGTGGCATGATACTGGCCGGCGCGGCGTTGTCAGGCTATGCCTTCGCCATCGAGCCTGGCTACCGGCTGCGTATCCAGCGCTATGCATTCACCCCGCCCAACTGGACACCGGGGCTGAAGCTCACGATCGTGTGTCTGGCAGACCCGCACCTGGGCGAACCGCACATGCCGCTGTCGCGCTGGCAGCGCATCATCGACACCGCCAACGCACTCAAGCCGGACCTGGTGCTTCTGCTGGGTGACTACACCGCAAGCCACCACTTCGTAACCCGGCGCATCGGCGAGGCAGACATGGCGCGCGCCTGCTCTGCGCTCGCAGCACCGCTGGGCCGGTATGCCATCTTGGGAAATCATGACTGGTGGAGTGATCCACAAGCCCAGGCGCGCGGCGCAGGTCCGACGACAACCCAGCTTGAATTCGAACGTCATGGCATCACGGCGCTGGTCAACAAGGCGGTGCGGCTGGAGCAGGATGGCAAGCCATTCTGGCTGACGGGCACCGACTCGATCGTGGCGCTGAAGACCGGCAAGCCGGGGCAATACCGGGGCCGCGATGACCTGCATGCCACGCTGGCACAGGTTACAGATGACGCCCCGGTCATTCACATGGCCCACGAGCCGGACCTGTTCACCGAAATACCATTGCGGGTCTCGTTGACGCTCTCTGGGCACACTCATGGCGGGCAGGTGCGGTTGTTTGGCTGGTCGCCAATGGTGCCGTCGTCCTATGGCAACCGGTTCGCCTATGGCCACATCGTCGAAGACGGCAGGCACCTGGTGGTGTCGGGCGGGCTTGGCTGTTCGATCATGCCTGTGCGGCTTGGCATGCCGCCGGAAATCACGTTGCTGGAACTGGGTTAGGCCAGCTTGCTGACATGCAGCGGCGGTACCCGGCCTGCCCAGGGCATTTCAGCCTCAAGCACAGCGCCCAGCGCAATCAGCAGGTGCTCCTGCGCTGGCCCTGCCCCAAGCTGAACCCCGATGGGCAGGCCGTTTGAGTGCATCGCCACTGGCAGCGACATGGCAGGCGTACCTGCGACGTTGTAGGGAAAGCAGAACTGCACCGGCTCGTCCGCCAGTACCATGTACTCCTCCGGCGACAGCCCCGGCAGGTTGAGGCCGTAAAGCCCGTGCGGCTGCGAGACCTGCGCCGTCGTGGGCGACACCAGGATGTCGTACCTGGCGAAGAATCGGCCAATCTCGCGCCGCGCCTGGTTGATCCAGTTGAGGCCGTCGAGGAATTCGTACGGGTCCATGTCGCGGGCGCGCTTGTAGATTTCCCACGTCACCGGTTCCAGCGTGTCAGGCCCCGCCGTGCGGCCGGTCTTCTGGCCGATCCTGTCGAGCATCTTGTGAAAGCCGAAGAACCACACCGCACACATGGTGTGCGACGCCTGCTCCTGATCAAAAACCAGGTCTGCCTGCTCAACCATGTGGCCGTGCCCCGCGAGTACCTTCGCAGCGGCTTCCACGGCGGCTGCGATTTCCGGATCCACCGGGGCGTCCATGGTCGGGGCTACGGTCCAGGCGATGCGAAGTCTCTGCGGGGGTTTGCCGAGCCACGCGGCAAAGCCTTCCGCCGGGGTGGGAATGATGAACGGATCGCCCGGTTGCGGTGAACTGAGACAGTCGAGAAGGGCAGCGGTGTCGCGCAAGGTTCGCGTCTGCACGAAGTTCATGCTGAGGCCGAAGCCACCCTCATCAACCTGCGGGCCGGACGAGACGCGCCCGCGCGAGGGTTTGAGGCCGACCCCGCCGCACCAGCTTGCCGGAATGCGGATCGAGCCGCCAATGTCCGAGCCATGCGCCACGGGCACGATGCCCGCCGACACGGCTGATGCGCCGCCGCCGGTGGACCCGCCAGCCGAATAGCCCTGCCGCCACGGCGTTGAGGTATTGCCGTAGAGCAGGTTCTCGGTGGACGTGGCGATGGAGTATTCCGGCGCGTTGGAACGGCCAATGATGTTGAACCCTGCCCTCTTGACCAGTTCACCATAGTGGCTGTCGGCGTCCACCATGTAGCCTTCGGCCAGCCGCGAGCCAAATTCGACCTTGCGCCCGCCCAGGTGCCCTCGCACGTCCTTGATCAGGAACGGTACCCCGGCGAACGGGCCTTCCGCCACATCCGCTGATGTGATGTTGTCGTCATAGGTTTCGACAACCGCATTGATCGACGGATTGGCAACGGCAATGGCTTCAGCCGCCACCAGCGCCACATCCTTCGCGCTCACCTCACCATTGCGGATCAGTGCGGCAAGGCCGGTTGCGTCAAGCGCTGCATATTCGTCCAGTCGCATGGCGTCACTGGATCTTGCGGATGAACTCGGGCGTCGGATAACCGTCGGCAGGCATGCCAAGTTTCAACTGCATGTCACGCACCGCCGCGCGGGTCCTGGCACCCATGGTGCCATCAACCCCGCCGGTATCGTAACCCTTCTTCACCAGCGCCTGCTGCACCGCAAGCACTTCCTTGTAGCCGATGCTGGGCGGGTTGCCGTGCCCAACGCCGACCTTCGGCGCGCCCGCGTAGCGGGTGGCCAGGTAGGCAGCAGTGAGCGAATAGGTAAGCGACTCGTTCCAGGTCAGGTAGGCGTCGAAATTGGGATAGGACAGGAAGGCCGGGCCGTCCTTGCCCATCGGCAGGATGAGCGAGGCGGGCTTGTCATCGGCCGGCAGCTTTCCACCGCCGCGCAGCGTCACGCCCCACTTGGCCCACTGGGCGCGCGGATGCTTGATCGTCACATCAGCCTGTTCCCACGGCATCACCTGCGGCACCTCGACCTCGACCAGCCACGGCTGGCCGGGCGTCCAGCCCAGATACTTCATGTAGGCCGCAGCGGACGCCAGCGCATCTGAGGATGACTTGATCATGTTGCGGTGTCCGTCGCCGTCAAAGTCAACGGCGTGCTGGTCATAGTAGGATGGCAGGAACTGCAACTGACCCAGTTCGCCCGCCCACGCGCCGCGCATCTCGGCCAGTTCGAGGTCACCCTTCTGGACCAGCCTCAGCGCGGCCAGCAGCTCCTTCTGGAACTTCTCCGGACGGCGGCAGTCATAAGCCAGTGTCGCCAGCGATGCGATGGTGGAGTCATTGCCCATGAACCCGCCGAAGTCGGTCTCCAGCGCCCAGAACGCCGCGATCACCGGACCGGGCACGCCGTACTTCTTCTCTATGGCGGCGAACAGTTTTGCGTTCTCCTTCAGCTTGGCCGCGCCCGTCTTCAGGCGGTTGGCCGACACCAGCTTGCCGGCGAAGGTGACCCAGTCATCGGAGAAGATGACCTGGGTTCGGTCCTTCTTGACGATCGACGGATTGAACTCGACACCATCCAGCGCGGCGCTGACCACGCGCGCGTCTATGCCTTCAGCGACGGCCTGCTGCTTGAAGCCCTGCAGCCAGCGATCAAAACTGCCGGTGTTCTTGCAGTCCGACTTGGCCATGGCACCGGGCGCTGCCAGCGCCATCACCAGCAACGCTGCAACAGCAGCTCCCGCAAACCGAACTGTCATGAAGTCCTCCGAGTTGATACAGGCCGTTGCCCGAATGCGCGAAAGAATGTCCGCACACTGCCTCGAAATCAAGCAGCGCTGCAGAAGAGTGCGAATTCCCTTGTCTGGATACACATCAAGCTCACGCGCCACAACGCACCCGCATGTCCCATCCCGCGTTGGCAGCGGCCTTTGCCGAGCCGGGCTCCAGCCGCGCCTTGTGCTTGTCGGGGCAGGCAAAGTGGTTGACGGCGTTGCGGCCCACCTCCGAGACGATGCGGATGTCGCCTTCGCTATTGCCCAGCCTTCTGCCCGGCGCCGACACGTTGACCAGGTAAACCTCGTCGGCGGCGATGTGTTGCATGCGTACCTGGTAGGTGCGGCCGTTGTAATAAAGTGGCTCGGTGTGAATGGCACCCGAGGCATAGGGCGACGGGTTGGTGTTGACCGGAACAATTCGCGGCTTTTCCGCAGCACATGCCACGACCAGTCCGCCGGCCAGTATCACTGCCACCTTGTTCGTGAATTGCCGCATGTACACCAAAACCCCCTTCACGGTACGCGCCCAGGTATGGCATAGCAGCCCACCGTTTCACGCACACTTTGGCGGACCCCACCCGATGACCAAATTCGACCCGGCCAACTCCCTGTCAGCCCGCACCGCCTCGGTTGCCGAAGGCGCCATTCTGGCCATGGCCCAGAAAGCGCGCGAATTGAAGGCAGCCGGTGCCGACGTGATCTCCCTGACCATCGGTGAGCCCGACTTTGACACGCCGCAAGCGATTCGGCAGGCAGCAGCCGACGCCATGAACGCCGGCCACACTCATTACGTGCCCATAGCCGGAATCGCCGAACTGCGCGAAGCCATCGCCGTCAAGCTGGTTGCAGAAAACGGCATTCCCGCGACTGCCGCCAATGTGGTGCTGGCCAATGGTGCCAAGCAGGCCATCACCAATACCTGCTTCGCCACGCTGGACGAAGGCGACGAGGTGATCCTGCTGGCGCCGTTCTGGAACGCTTACGAGGGCATCGTGCGCATGGCCGGCGGTACACCGGTCATCATTGCCGTCGGGCCGGACACCGGCTTCAAGGCACCCCTTGCGGCCATCGAAGCGGCAATGACCCCGCGTACCAAGCTGATCATGCTCAACTCGCCATCCAACCCGTCAGGCGCAGTATGGTCGCGTGCCGAGCTGGAAGCGCTGGCGGCGCTGGTGCAGTCGCATCCGCGATGCCTGGTCATGTCGGACGAGATCTACGAGTACATCTGGTTTGACGAACCACCGGCGAGCATTGCCTCGCTGCCCGGCATGTTTGATCGCACCATCACCATCAACGGCATGTCGAAGGGTTTTGCCATGACTGGCTGGCGCGTGGGCTATGCCGCCGCCCCCGAACCGGTGGCAAAGGCCATTGCCAAGGTGCAGGGCACGTTTACCGCCGGCGGCAATGCGTTTGCCCAGCACGGTGCGCTGGCGGCGGTGCAAGGCCCGCGCGACGAGGTAGAAAAGATGCGCACCAGCTACAAGCGCCGCCGCGACCTGGCCGTTGCCATGCTCAAGGGCATCAACGGGGTCGAAGTGGTTGCCCCACCGGCAACGTTCTACATTCTGGCGGATGTCTCTGGCCTGCTCGGCAAGTCTGCCGGCAACAGGCGCATCGAGACCGACGAGGAATTCTGCCACTGGCTGCTGGAGGAGTTTCACGTGGCGACCGTGCCCGGCTCGGCCTTCGGTGCGCCCGGCTGCGTCAGGCTGTCGGTTGCCACACGAGACAGCGACATCGTGCACGCGCTGGAGCGGCTGGCACGCGCTGCCAGTGCGCTGGCGTGACATCTCGCAACGCCTGTCTGCCATGAAAAATCCCGCTGCCTGCTGAAAAGGGGCTGATCCAGGCAGCGGGACCTCAGTGGCCGTGCGCCCCGGGAGGACAAGGTGGCGGCGGGATCAGCTTTTTGCGCAGCAAACGCTTCCGGCGGTGTCTTTATTAATAAAGATATTCTTCACACGTTCCAGCACCAGGCTGGCCATGGCCCAGATTGCGAGGGACCGCTCAATCCGTGCCTTGCGCATGAAGTGCTCGATGACGTGGCGGTCAGTTCCTTCAGAAAACTTACTCATGATCTTGTTATTCTGTTGTTTTCAGCGAATCGAGCGGCGTTTGATCGAAGCACTGTGCCGGGAGTTCTTGTTCCGTTGCAGCAAACATAGGGGCTTCCCTTGACGCCGGCAAACGAGTTATTCTCCAACTTCAGTTAAGCAAAACTTGTGTGGCACATGCCCGACAGACTGCCTCCTCTGACTGCCCTGCGCGCATTCGAAGCTGCATCGAGACTGTTGAGCTTCCAGGATGCCGCACGCGAACTGGCCGTCACGCCTGCAGCGCTGAGCTTCCAGATCCGGCAGCTTGAAGAGGCGCTGGGCACCAAACTGTTCAACCGGCTCAACCGGGCGGTCGAACTGACCGAGCACGGTCGCATCCTGCAACCCGGCATCCACGAGGCGTTCGAGCAGATGCACCGCACAATGCGCCAGCTGAGACGGCGCCAGCAGACCAACGTGTTGACCATTGCAGCCGGCCCCGCGTTCACGGCAAAATGGCTCTCGCCAAGGCTGTACCGGTTCATCGCGCTGAACCCTGGCATCGATGCGCGTATCTCGGCGTCGGTCAGCAAGTCGGACCTGGAAGCAGACGACATCGACATCGCCATCCGCTTCGGCCCGGGCGTCTATCCGGGGCACCACTCGGTAAAGCTGATGGACGAGTTCGTCACGCCGATGTGCTCGCCCGCCCTGCTGGAGGGGCCGGACCCGCTGCGCACACCCGATGACCTCGCCCGCTACACGCTGATCCATGACGACACCCACCTGGGTGTGTTCATGCTGCAAAACTGGTCCGACTGGCTGAAGCAGGCAGGCGCAACCGGGGTGGACGCGGCCAAGTCAGGGTTGCACTTCAACGTGGCCGACCATGCGCTGGACGCTGCCATCGGTGGCGGTGGCGTGGTGCTGGGCCGCACCTGCCTGGCCGCGCCCGATATCCTCGCCGGCAGGCTAGTCATGCCGTTCGACCTGAAACTCAAGGCGGATTTCTCGTTTTTCATCCTGAGCCTTGACTCGCGCAAGGATGAGCCGGCCATTGCGGCGTTTCGCAACTGGATGATTGCCGAGGTTGCCGGCGGCGGGCAATCCAGCCTGCCCGGCCCCGCGATCTGACCGGCAGATCAGCGCCCCGGCGGCACCGGCTGGGTGATGCCAGCCTTCTTGCGGCGTGGCCTGAACTGGGCAATAACCGCCCCGGCGATCACCAGCAGTGCGCCCGCAATGTGCATGCCGGTCACGATGGCCCCGCCTGCTGCAGCCAGCAGAATGACATAGAACGGCACCAGGTTATGGTGCATCGCCGCCACCGTGATACCGACAAGCCGCCCGGCCCACAGCCACAGCACCGACGACAGGCCAAGGGAAATGCAGGCCAGCAACGCCACCCTGATCAGGACATCGGTGGAAAGGTCGACCCGCACCGGTGCTATCGCCACGTGGCCGAACAGGGCGATGACCATGCACAACAGACCGGCGATGACCATGCTTGCCGCTGTCTTGGCGAGGTCCGGCACATCGCCATAGCGCCCCACCATTTCGCGGCTGTACCAGACGTAAGTCACCACCGCGACAAGCATGGCCGCAATGCCGATGGGCGAGCCTTCCTGTCCGGTTCCCTGCGCCGATACCAGGCTGATCAGTACACCACCCGTCACAGTGAGCACGATGGCCACAGCCAGCCGCCAGCCCGGCTTCTCTGTGCCGTCGATCCAGCCCATCAAGGCCGAGAACAGAGGCATGGCCGACACGATGACAGCGCCCGCGACCGCGTCGATTCGCGCCTGCGCAATCACGAACAGTAGTGCAGATATGCCGAACACCAGCGACGCGACGATAAACTGCCCAGAGCGGAACAGCGCGAGGAAACTGCCGGTCTGCCGCATCAGCAGGGCTGCCGCCAGCACCGTCACCCCGGCGAGCAGCATGCGGACCGGCGCTAGCCCCAGCGCATCCCATGTCTTTAGGATCGAAACTGCCAGCGGAAAGTTTGCCGCCCACACCAGCATGCATATCATGCCGGCCAGGTTGCCCAGCACGAGACCGCGATTCAACATGTACGAACAAAGCCCTGCGCCAGTGTTGCCGTCGTGCCACACTACAACCGAAACGCCGGAGTTTGGCAGTCCAAAAACGACGAATGGGCAGCCATTGGTCATGGGGCAGGCAAACACCGGCTGATGCAAGCTTCCAGCCGTTTGAAGGCTTGACCGGCACAAGCTGCATCAGACACAACTAGCAGAACCACATCCGTTCACCAGAGCAGCGCCAGAGGCCAGTGCCCCATGAAACCCTTTTTCGTCCAGATCAAATGCGAGCTTGGCAAGGCCTACGACGTTGCAACGGCACTGGCCGACAGCGAGATCGCATCGGAAATCTACTCGACGGCTGGCGGCTGGGACCTGCTGGTGAAGTTCTACCTCGAGGACGGCGACGACGTTGGCCATTTCATCAACCAGAAGGTCCACTCGATCCCCGGCGTCAAGGACACCTACACCATCGTCACCTACCGCGCCTTCTAGGCCCCCCGCATGAACGCCGCCCTCAACGGCCACGTGCTGGGCGTGCTGATGCTGCAAACCTCGTTTCCCCGCCCGCCCGGCGACATCGGCAACCCCGCCAGCTTCGACTGCCCGGTGCTGTTCCGCACGCTCAAGGGCGCGAGTGTTGCCCGCGTGGTAAGAGGGGACCCACTGCCCGCAAGCCTTGCCAGCCAGGTGATGACCGAGGCGCTTGCGCTGGTGGCAGACGGCGCCACGATGATCACCACCTCATGCGGGTTCCTGTCTCCCCTGCAGCAGGAGTTGCAGGCCGGCCTGCCGGTGCCGGTCATCACGTCGGCCTTGTGGATGTTGGAGCACCTGCGCAAGCAACATGGTCCGGAGGCGACGCTGGCAATCCTGACATTCGACGCAGCCAAGCTGTCATCGCACCACATTCCAGACCCCGGCCCCCATGTCGTCGAAGGACTGGCACCGGGTTGCCACCTGCGCGAGGTGATAGAACGCGACCTGCCCGACTTGGATTCACAACGCGCCGAACACGACGTTGCCAGCGCTGCGGGCCGCATCATCGAGCACCCGCAGCGGGTGAAAGCGGTCGTTCTGGAGTGCACCAACCTGCCGCCCTACCGCCAGAAAGTCGCTGAAATCTGCGGATGCCAGGTGGTCGACATTCATGATGCAATAAAAACGTTTGCATTTTATCGATAATTTATATTTGATTTTGTCACGGCAACCTTGCGTTGAGGGGTATTGCCTGCACGCCGGCATTGCTGTCTCATTCGGCACAGGCCACAGATATCAGGGAGTGTAACCATGACAAAACACCAGAAGTTCACCGTTCCGGCAGCCGCGCTTGCGCTCGGCCTGTCCGCCAGCATGACGTTC
>CAYMJJ010000068.1:3392-12457 GCA_964390445.1 uncultured Anderseniella sp. | reverse complement strand
ACTGGCCACGCTTGTCGAGGCCGACATTGACGTATTGTGCATAGGGCACGATAGAGATCTTGACGAGGTCAGGATTGGATGGCTGGTTTGCGTGGAGAAGTTGCGTTGTGAACTGACTGGCGGCGTTTCTCAGGCTGCCGATCCTGTCGTTGGTGTTCATGGACGCGGTATTGTCCAGAACAAGCGCCACTTCGGCACCACCGTCGCCGCGTTTCGCCTGGGCTGACGCTTCCACATCCATGCTTTCGAAACCCAGGACGCGGGTTAACGTAGTGTCAACCTTGCCGGTTGCCCTCACATTGATGGTGCCGTCGTTTCTCAGGTTGATCGTTAAGCGGGAGTCGTCGTCGAGGTATTTGGCGACGTCATTCTGTTTTGCATAACGCCGAATTACCTTTCGTATGTCCTGTTCTGTGGCGCCGCGCAACGAGGCGCCTGCAAGCGTTCCTGCATCTACCGCCGCCTGCAGCTTTGCCTCGATCCGCACCTTGTTGGCGAAATCCACTGCGACGCCTGCAACACCCAATAACGGGATGGAAGCAAACGCCATCGCGATCGCGATGTTGCCGCTGGTATTCCGAACAAATTCTCTTATCTGCATTGCCACTCTCCACCCTTCATGACTAAACGGTAGAGTTGCAGAGAGTTGTTATTTTTTTTAGAAAAGTTGTAGTTAACACCTGGTTACATGGACGGCCAAGCGCATGATCTGGTCAACCTTCGTAGATCCAGGCGAGGCGGTCGAGCTTGCGCCGGGCGGGCAGCAGCCGCATGGCGAGGTTGCGGGCAACGGCAGCGGGACCTGACATCCTGAACATCCGGCCCTGGCTGCGCGAGCCGAGGATGATACGGCTGGTGCGGGCATGGCGTGCGGCTTCGAACCGTGCAAGGGCTGCCGGGATATCGCCCTCGCCATCGCCGATTTCGCTGGCCAGCGCGACGGCGTCTTCCAGTGCCATGGCGGCACCTTGTGCGAGGTGGGGCAAGGTGGCGTGGGCGGCGTCGCCCACCAGCACCGCGTGGCCGCTGCTCCAGCCGGGGAAGGGTTCAACGTCTGCCGCTGTCCACGACAGCCAGTTGGCTGGCGCTGACAGCAACTCGCGAAGGGGCGGGCACAGGGCGGGAAACGCGCCCAGGACCTGCTCGCGGGTGGCCAGGGCGTTCCAGCCCTCGACCGGGGTGCCGCCGGCGGCGGAGACGACGATGTTGAACCGCTTGCCGCCCGAGACGGTGTAGCCGACCGCGTGTGCGCCTGCGCCAAGCCACAGGTGAACCTCGTCCGGGTCGAGCCCGCCGGGCAGGGCCGAAACCGGGCAAGTGGCGCGGTAGAGCACGTCGGTGGTGACGCGCGGCTGGACGGCGGGCGCGATGGTGCGGCGCATGGTGGAGCGCACTCCGTCTGCACCGATGGCCAGGTCGCAGGTAATGGTGCGTCCGTTGAAGGTGAGCGCGGGTTGCGCCGGGTCGGACAGGTCGAGCCCTGACAGGCGCTGGCCGGTGATCACCTCGATGTTGCTGCCGGACGCGGCGGTGTCCTGCAGGGCGGCAACGAGGTCGCCACGGTGGGCGACGCGGTAGGGCGCGCCAAATCGTGAGGCGAAGCTGTCGCCCAGCGGCATCCGGGTGCGGGTGCTACCGGTGGCGGCGTCATGCAGGTGAACGGCCGACGGCGCGCAGGATGCGCCATCCATGCGGTGCCATACGCCCAGCGAGGTGAGT
Source organism: uncultured Anderseniella sp. (assembly GCA_964390445.1). Lineage (GTDB taxonomy): Bacteria > Pseudomonadota > Alphaproteobacteria > Rhizobiales > Aestuariivirgaceae > Anderseniella. The sequence continues at coordinate 10,738 of CAYMJJ010000068.1, read as the reverse complement.
GCGCGCACCGCGTTCGGCCCCAGCTGCAGGCCGGCACCCACCGCATCAATGCGCTGGGCCTGTTCGTGAACCGTGACCTCATGGCCCTGTTTGGCCAGGGCAATGGCTGACGCAAGGCCTGCGATGCCTGCTCCTGCGATGGTGATGCGCAAATCCGGTGCTCCAGGGTGGCAATAAACCGACTTAGCCCTTGCAGTAGAAAAGTGGCGGGTTTAGAGCAAGGCCCGCATTCACATTCGCCTTGAATGAGCAGCCAGGGAGGCACTTTCGCATGGGTTTCATCGCAGACGCACTCAACCGGATACAACCATCGGCAACAATTGCGATCTCGACCAAGGCCATGGAACTGAAGGCGGATGGCCGTGACGTGATCGGGCTGTCTGCCGGGGAGCCGGATTTCGATACCCCGGACAACATCAAGGAAGCCGCGATCAACGCGATCCAGTCGGGCAAGACCAAGTACACCGCCGTGGACGGCATCCCCGAGTTGAAGAAGGCGATCTGCGCCAAGTTCCTGCGGGACAACGGGCTGACCTACGAACCGGCGCAGGTGACGGTGGGCACCGGTGGCAAGCAGGTGCTGTTCAACGCGCTGATGGCGTCAATCAACCCCGGCGACGAGGTGATCATTCCGGCCCCTTACTGGGTGAGCTACCCGGACATCGTGCTGCTGTGCGGCGGCAAGCCGGTGTTCATCGAGACGACGCTGGAGGACGGTTTCAAGCTGCGTGCCGACAAGCTGGCGGCGGCGATCACGGACAAGACCAAGTGGCTGGTGTTCAACTCGCCGTCGAACCCGTCGGGTGCGGCCTATACACATGATGAGTTGAAGGCGCTGACCGACGTGCTGGTGGAGCACAGCCATGTGTGGGTGCTGACCGACGACATGTACGAGCACCTGGTGTACGACGAGTTCACCTTTGCAACGCCGGCCCAGGTTGAACCGAAGCTGTATGAGCGCACGCTGACCATGAACGGCGTGTCCAAGGCCTATGCAATGACCGGCTGGCGCATCGGTTATGCGGCGGGTCCGGTGCAACTGATCAAGGCGATGGGCAAGCTGCAGTCGCAGTCCACGTCCAACCCGTGCTCGATCGCGCAGTGGGCTGCGGTTGAAGCGCTGAACGGGCCGCAGGATTTCATTGCCGAGAACAACAAGAAGTTCAAGGAACGCCGCGACCTCGTCGTGTCGATGCTGAACCAGGCCAAGGGGCTGTCATGCCCGACGCCGGAAGGTGCGTTCTACGTGTACCCGTCGTGCGCGGGCTGCATCGGCAAGACGGCACCGTCGGGCAAGGTGATCGCCAACGACGAGGACTTCGTGACCGAACTGCTGGCGCAGGAAGGCGTGGCGGCGGTGCATGGCGCAGCGTTCGGGCTGCAGCCGTTCTTCCGGGTGTCCTACGCGACCTCGAACGAGGCACTAGAAGACGCGTGCCAGCGTATCCAGCGGTTCTGTGGAAGCTTGAAGTAATACGGCATTCAGGGTCCTGACCCTAGCTGTTGGCGGACTGCTGTTCGGCGCAGATCAGCCCGCTGTCGGCTTCGCTCAGAGGTTCGTTCAACAAGCCGCAGCGGTGCGGAGCGCGAACCAGCCCCTGTCCTCCTGCATCGGGCACGCCCTGGCGGTGTTGCCAAATTGTAACCGCCCTGACCCTAGCCGAAACGGTTGTGGCGGGTGTAAGGTTCGAACACGAATGAATTTCCGTTTCCATCGTGAGGACTTTCCATCCATGCCTTTACGCGCCAAGACCATTGCTGCCGCTCTCGCCCTGACTGTTTCCCTCGCCGCTGCTGCCACGACCGCCCAGGCACAGGGAGCAGGCGTCAACATCGGACGGCTGGAATGCGTGGTTGAAGGCGGAATCGGGCTGATCATCACCTCGAAGAAGCAGATGCAGTGCCTGTACAAGTCCACCACGGGCCGCGAGGAAAGCTACTTCGGCAACATCCGCAAGTTTGGCCTGGATATCGGCGTGACCGGCGAAGCCTACATGATCTGGGGCGTGTTTGCGCCCGGCATCGTGGATGAAGGTGCGCTGGCGGGCGAGTATGTCGGCGGGTCAGCCGAGGCAACCGCGGGCGTGGGTGCCGGTGCAAACGCACTGGTTGGCGGCGGCAACATTACGCTGCAGCCGCTGAGCGTGCAGGTGCAGACGGGTCTCAATGCAGCACTTGGCGTATCGTCCATGACGCTGGAGCCTGCCGAGTAAGCCGGCCTTGCGAGGGCATCTCCCGTACAAGTGACGCAGGCGTGATTTTGAAACTCGCCCCCCGCATGTTTACGTTGTTGGCATGAAAGCCGGGTGATTTGCCCCCGGCCGCGTCACCCCTGAACGGGAGTTGTTTCATGCTTATCAAGACCATTCACAGCTGGCAGATACCCGAGTCTCAGGCTACTTCGGAGCACGTGTTCTGGAACCGGCGCAAGTTCGTTGCCGCTGCCGGTTTTGCCGGACTTGGCCTGGCTGCCGGTATCCGGCCATCGTTGGCCAACGTCGAGGACTGGGCTAAGTTCTATCCGGCACCGGTCAACCCGATGTACAGGGACGCCGGCCGCCCGATCACGCCGGAAGAGGTCAACACCACCTACAACAACTTCTACGAATTCGGCACATCGAAGCGCATCGCCAGCCAGGCGGAGGCGCTGAAAGTGCAGCCGTGGGAAATTGCGTTTGCGGGCGAGATCGAAAAGCCGTTCAAGATGGACATCGATGAACTGCTCAGGAAAGTCCAGCTTGAAGACCGGGTATATCGCCATCGTTGCGTGGAAGCGTGGTCGATGACGGTGCCGTGGAGCGGGTTCACGCTCAAGAGCCTGGTGGAGATGGCCAAGCCGACGTCAAAGGCAAAATATGTGCGGTTCGAGACGTTCTTCGATCCCGAGATTGCGCCGGAGCAGAAGGCCCCGCTGTTCGGCAAGGGCTATCCGTGGCCGTATTCGGAATCGGTGACGATGGACGAAGCGATGAACGACCTGTCGTTCATGGTGACGGGCGCCTATGGCAAGCCGGTGGCCAAGTCGATGGGCGCACCGATGCGGCTGCATCTGCCCTGGAAGTACGGCTTCAAGTCAATCAAGTCGATCCGGAAGGTCGAGTTCGTCAGCGAAAAGCCAACCAGCTTCTGGGAAGAACTGGGCCCGAGCGAGTATGGCTTCTGGGCCAATGTGAACCCCGAAGTGGCCCATCCGCGCTGGAGCCAGGCGGAAGAGCGCGTGCTGGAAACGGGCGAAAAGATCCCGACGCTGCTCTATAATGGCTATGGCGAACAGGTGGCGTCGCTTTATGCGGACAAGCAGAGCCTGGGTGACAAGCTTTTCCGTTGACGTGCACGTAAGATTGAAAAGTTGAACCGGACGCCCGGGTGGAGATGGCGTCCGGCCCAAAGGTATGTCATTGCCATGTAGGTGCTGGGAGTTGCGCTGTGTTGCCTCGGCGCAACGGGCAAATTCTACAGGACGGCGGCTTCAACGTATGAGGGAGTAACAGCCGCTGACAGCCATGATGGTTCCACAAACCGGACAGTGTGTGCAATAAGGCTATTCGGCATGCGGCTCATGCATTGACTGCATAACAGGCGAGTGATGTGAAATCAGGCAGGCGGTTTCGTGGTTGACGTGAACGTCAGAATTGCCACTGGCGCGCCTTGGATACCACAAAATCGCGGAAAACCGCGATGCGCTTGGAGTTTCGCATCTCTTCCGGGTAAACGAAGTAGGTGTCGATGGCCGGGCCTTCCTCATTGAGGGGCACCTTGATCAGGGACGATGAGTCGCCGACGATATAGTCGGGCAGCACGGCGATGCCCAGCCCCGCCTCGACGGCGCGGCGCAAGCCATAGATCGAGTTGATACGGAACGAGGATTCGCGCGGCGGCTCACTGGCCTTGCGGCCGACACGCTCCAGCCAGCTCAGGTCATCGAGGAAGCTGGGCACCGGGCCGAACGCCAGGATCTTGTGCCCGTCAAGTTCATGGTGGGTTTGTGGCATGCCGAATGTCTGGACGTATTCCGCCGATGCATAGGCATGGTTGTGCACGGTGAACAGCTTGCGCTGGATCAGGTCGGGCTGGGTTGGCCGGCGCAGCCTGATGGCGACATCGGCTTCGCGCATGCCGAGGTCGAGCTCTTCATCTGTGAGCAGCAGTTCGACACGGATTTGCGGATACAACTCGGTGAACTCGCGCAGGCGCGGGGTGAGCCAGATGGTGCCCAGGCCCACGGTCGTGGACACCCGCAGGTCGCCGGTTGGCTTGTCGCGGCTGTCAGTCAGGCGGGCGCGGGCGTTGGCCAGCTTGGTGAACACGTCATGGGCGGTGCGGTACAGCATCTCGCCCTGTTCGGTGAGGATGAGGCCACGGGCATGGCGGTGGAACAAGGTGACGGCCAACTCGTTCTCAAGCGCCGAAATCTGCCGTGAGACGGCGGATTGCGACAGGCCGAGTTCATGGCCGGCATGGGTGAACGATCCGGCTTCGGCCACCGCATGGAAGATGCGCAGCTTGTCCCAGTCGAAATTGTTGGCATGGTTGGTAAACGGCATCGAGGCTCGCAAGGGTCAACCGGTTGAAGGGAGTTACTCGGCTGCTTCGGACCGTACGCCGCTTTCTGCCAGCCAGCGTTCAGCTTCCAGCGCCGCCATGCAGCCCATGCCCGCAGCGGTGACGGCCTGACGGTAGATGTCGTCGGTGACGTCGCCGGCGGCATAGACGCCTTCGATGGCAGTGGCGGTGGAGTCCGGCGCGGTGACGAGGTAGCCGCCGTGCTTCATCTCGAGCTTGCCCTGGAACAGCTCGGTGGACGGCTTGTGGCCGATGGCAATGAAGATGCCGTCGCAGGCGAGGTCCTCGACCTTGCCGGACTGGACGTTCTTCAGCCGGGCATGGGTGACGCCGGGCGGGTTGTCGCCGCCGATCACTTCTTCCAGTGTGGTGTTCCACATGACCGAAACCTTGGGGTTCTTCATCAGCCGGTCCTGCAGGATGCGTTCGGCGCGGAACTCGTCACGCCGGTGCACCACCACCACTTCGGAGGCGAAGTTGGTGAGGAACAGGGCTTCTTCAACTGCCGTGTTGCCGCCGCCGACAACCACGACCTTCTTGCCGCGATAGAAGAAGCCGTCGCAGGTGGCGCAGGCCGAGACGCCAAAGCCCTTGAACCTGTCTTCCGACGGCAGCCCGAGCCAGTTGGCCTGGGCACCGGTGCAGATGATGAGGCTGTCGCAGGTATACTGGCGCCCTGAATCGCCGGTGAGGCGGAACGGGCGGTGATCCAGGTCGACGGCAGTGATGTGGTCGGCGATGATTTCGGTGCCGACGTGCTCGGCCTGGGCCTTCATCTGCTCCATCAGCCAGGGCCCCTGGATGGGGTCGGCGAAACCAGGGTAGTTTTCCACATCGGTGGTGATGGTGAGCTGGCCACCGGGCTGGATGCCGGAAATCATCACCGGCTTCAGCATGGCGCGGGCGGCATAGATGGCGGCGGTATACCCGGCAGGACCGGAGCCGAGGATCAGCACACGTGCGTGTTGCGCGCTCATGGGTAAAGTCTCCAGAAAAACCTAGCGACAGGAATGACAGGTATGCGCCCTGCCGTGACCGCCAGTTAGCTATGACGTAAGAACATAGCTTGCAAGGATCGGATTGTTAAGTGACGTGCAGGTGTTTTCCACGTTACCCAATTGCCGCATCGGTAGAGGTGCGACCGGTTTTGATCCTGGCGGCTTACTTGTATTCGATCTTGAGGATCTCGTAGCTCTTGCCGCCACCCGGTGTCATCACCTCGACGCTGTCTCCGGCGGTCTTGCCGATGAGGGCGCGGGCGATGGGGGACGAGATCGACAGCTTGCCGGACTTCACGTCCGCCTCGAATTCGCCGACGATGCGGTAGACGGCTTCCTTCTCGGTATCCTCGTCGACAACGGTGACGGTGGCGCCGAACTTGACGGTGTCGCCACCAAGTTTCGACACGTCGATCACTTCAGCGCGGCTGATCATGTCTTCGAGTTCGGCAACGCGGGCTTCGTTCCAGCCCTGGGCTTCCTTCGCGGCATGGTATTCGGCGTTCTCTGACAGGTCGCCGTGGGCGCGTGCTTCCTCGATGGCCTTGATGATGCGCGGGCGCTCAACACTCTTGAGGTGTCTCACTTCCTCGCTCATGGCCTGGTGGCCAGCTGCCGTCATCGGTACCTTTTCAACCATCGTCAGAAATCCGCGTCCAAGAGTGTGGTCCGTATCAGAATGCCCGTTGGCTGAGCCGTAAAGCCAGCCAGTCCGTGCCTCGGATATGTGTGGAAATGTTCTTTACTTCGTCAACTATGCGCAAAACGAAACCATCCCGCAAGAGAAGTTTCGACGCACATGATGGTGCACGAGTTACATTCAGTTGTCGTGTAGGCCCGAAAGATTCGACAAGGCAATGGTTGCGTGCAAAGCTGATCGGGCAAGTAGACGTTGAACCTGGTTTCTCATGGCAAAAGTGCTGATCAGCGAAGCTTCCGGAGAGCTTGGCAGCAAATGGCGTGATGCACTGTTGAGGCAGGGTCATGACGTGATCCTGGCCGTGGACGGTCGCAGTGCCGTGACCGCCTGCCAGGCAGAGCCGTTCGAGATTTTCATCACCGACATGTCGCTGCCGGACATCAACGGCATCCTGTTGTCAGGGCAGGTGTCGGCGCTGCTGCCGGACGTGCGCATCATCGGCGTCAGCGAAGTGCTGACGCAAGCGATGATCGACGACGAGCTGGGCGGCGAGGTGCCTTATTGCGCGCGGTTTTTCTGCAAGCCCGTCAGCCCCCGGCAACTGACTGCTGCCGTGAACGAACTGGCTGCCACTGCGTGATTGCCACGCAGTTGGGCCGGGACGGTGACAAAGTTCAGGGTATACAATGGGTTATCTCGGGTCACTGCGGCAGATTCTACAACGGCTGAACACGCGCTATCGCGATGGGCAGGAGGCAAGTTGATTATCCTGCCACTGATGATCATGATGATGCCGGCTGTTCCACTTTTTGCGTGGTCGCTGGTCCCTGAGTACTGGGGAGTGATCTATTTGTATTGGGGGATTGCGTTTGCGATCCTGAGTGTTGCAATCGCATTTTTCCTGATCAGGAATTCAGCGCTGGGACACCATGCAAGTCTGTCAGCTGGAAAATTGTTCTACGGGGGAATTGCTGCCTGGGTGGTTTCGGTTCTTCTGCTGGCAGTGCTGAATTCCAGCTCCATGTGCCTTGGTCAGGACAATGGTGATGGGCACAACAGCCCTGGCATGTGTGTTTTCCTGACAGTCGTATGGCCGGTGTACATGTCGATCCTGGTTGTTCCGCTGATCTGGTTTTCGTCGTGGC
>CAYMJJ010000068.1:0-3292 GCA_964390445.1 uncultured Anderseniella sp. | reverse complement strand
TGGCCGGTGTACATGTCGATCCTGGTTGTTCCGCTGATCTGGTTTTCGTCGTGGCTGTCAGTAAAGGTCCTGCCAAGGGAAAGCCACTGAACAACAGGCCTTGCCTGCTCATGCTGTCGCAGGCGATGGTGTGGAGAACTTCGATCCCTTGCGCGGGTAGCATTCTTCATGACGGGCCTCAATCCGGCAAAAGGCATTCCCGACGGACACCCCGGTGCGGCTGAGCTGTTCACGCCCAAGCTGGTGACCGTCCTGCGCGAAGGCTATGGCCTGACCGGGCTGCGCGCCGACGCGATTGCCGGGCTGACGGTCGCCATCGTGGCGTTGCCGTTGTCGATGGCGATCGCAATAGCTTCCGGCCTTGGACCGGAGCGTGGCCTGTACACGGCGATCGTGGGCGGGTTCCTGGTGTCGATGCTGGGCGGCAGCCGATTCCAGATCGGCGGACCGGCTGGTGCGTTCATCGTGCTGGTGGCGGCAACCGTGGCGCAGCATGGCGTCGAGGGGCTGGTACTGGCGACGATGATGTCGGGGGTGCTGCTGATGCTGGCGGGCTGGCTGCGGCTTGGCACCTACATCAAGTTCATTCCCTACCCGGTGACGGTGGGGTTCACCGCGGGCATCGGGGTGATCATATTTGCCAGCCAGCTGCGGCACCTGGCGGGGCTGACCCTGGACGGGGCGGAACCGGGACCCATCGTCGAGAAGGTGCAGGCGCTCGCTGCGGCAGCCGGCACGGTGAATATTGCTGCCATCGTGCTGGCGGTGCTGACCGTTGCCGTGATCGCCGGGTTGAAGCGGGTGCGGCCGGGCTGGCCGGGGTTGCTGATTGCCGTGGCGCTGGCAACGCTGGTGGCGTGGGGTGCGGGCCTTCAGGTGGACACCATCGGGTCGCTGTTCGGGGGCATTCCGCGCACGCTGCCGCTGCCGTCGATACCGCAAGTGACGCTGGACAAGATGATTGCGGTGGCCCCCGACGCTGTGTCGTTTGCGCTGCTGGGGGCCATCGAGTCACTGTTGTCGGCAGTGGTGGCGGACGGCATGACGGGGCGGCGGCACCGGTCCAATTGCGAACTGGTGGCGCAAGGCGTTGCCAACATCGGGTCGGGGCTGTTCGGCGGCATGTGCGTCACGGGTACGATAGCGCGCACGGCCACCAACGTGCGCGCCGGCGCGCGCGGGCCGGTGGCGGGGATGCTGCACGCGGTATTCCTGGCGCTGTTCATGCTGGTTGCAGCACCATTGGCGAGCTTCATACCGCTCGCAGCGCTGGGTGGCGTGCTGGCGGTGGTGGCCTGGAACATGGTCGAGAAGCACGCCATCGTGGCGTTGCTGAAATCATCACGCGGCGATGCGGCCGTGCTGCTGGTGACGCTGCTGCTGACGGTGTTCCGCGACCTGACCGAGGCCATCGTGGTTGGCTTTGCGCTGGGTGCCATCCTGTTCATCGACCGGATGGGGCGCGCCATCGCGCTGAAGACCCACGTGCCGTTTGCCGCCGACGACGCGGCCGACGAGGTGGGGGCAAAATCGGGTGAACAGGGCAGGGCAACGGACCCCGAGACGGTGGTCTATGAACTGTCCGGGGCGTTTTTCTTCGGGGCGGCGTCGACGGTGGGGTCGGTGCTGGATCGCATCGCCGACCAGCGCCAGAACTTCATCCTCGACTGCTCGCACGTGGCATTCTTCGATTCGACGGCAGCGAACGTCATAGAGGCAACGGCGCGCAAGGCCAGCCGCACCGGCGTGCGGTTCATCCTGTGCGGCGTCGATGCCGGCACGAAGGACCTGCTGGAGACCCACGGCGTGAAGCCGCCGTTGGTCGAGTATGCCGAGACGCTGGACGATGCGCGGGTGCTGTTGCGCAGCGACGTTCAGAAATAATCCTGCAGCGGGCGCACGGTCAGTTCACCCTGGGTGTAGGCAGCAATGCCCAGTGCAGCGGACACTGCACCCGACAGCGTGGTGTAATAGGGGATCTTGCCCATCAGCGCGGCCCGGCGGATCGACTTTGAATCAGACAGCGCGGCCTGGCCCTCGGTGGTGTTGAAGACCAGTTGCACTTCGCCGTTGGTCATGGCGTCGACGATATGGGGGCGGCCTTCGAGCACCTTGTTGACGCGCCTGGCCGGGACGCCCTTCGACACGAGATAGCGCTGCGTGCCGCCGGTGGCGATGATCTTGAAGCCCAACTCCGACAGTTGCCTGGCGGCTGGCAGGATGCGAGCCTTGTCGTGGTCGCGCACCGAGATGAACGCGGTGCCGTCGGTCGGCACCTTGGTGCCGCCACCCAGCTGCGACTTGGCGAACGCCATGGCGAAGTCGGTGTCGAGCCCCATGACTTCGCCGGTAGAGCGCATTTCCGGGCCAAGCACCGTGTCGACGCCGGGGAAGCGGGCGAACGGGAACACGGCTTCCTTGACGCCGATGTGCTTCAGCTTCGGCTTCTTCAGCTTGAAGCTTTTCAGCTTTTCGCCGGCCATCACGCGCGCGGCAATCTTGGCGATGGGCAGGCCGATCACCTTGGCCACGAACGGCACCGTGCGCGAGGCGCGCGGGTTGACTTCGAGGACGAAGATCTCGCCGTCCTTGATGGCGAACTGGACATTCATCAGGCCGACAACATTGAGCGCGCGGGCCAGCTTGTCGGTCTGGGCTTCCAGCTGGTCAAGCATGGCCTTCCTGAGCGAATGCGGCGGCAGGGAGCAGGCCGAGTCGCCGGAGTGAATGCCGGCTTCCTCGATGTGTTCCATGATGCCGGCCACGAACACATCGGTGCCGTCGCAAATAGCATCCACGTCCACCTCGATGGCGTCGGAAAGGTAGCTGTCGATCAGCACCGGCGACTTGCCGGACACCACCACGGCTTCGTTGATGTACCGCTCCAGGCCTTCACGGTCGCGCACGATTTCCATCGCGCGGCCACCCAGTACGTAGGAGGGGCGGATAACGACGGGGTAGCCGATCTTCCCGGCGATCTTGATGGCTTCGGCACCGGACTTGGCAATGCCGTTGTCGGGCTGGGCGACCTTGACCTTCTTGAGCAGCTTCGAAAAGCGGTCGCGGTCCTCGGCGAGGTCAATGGCGTCAGGCGAGGTGCCGAGAATGGGGATGCCGGCTCTTTCCAGCGCATCGGCGAGCTTCAGCGGGGTCTGGCCACCAAACTGCACGATGACGCCCTTGAGGGTGCCGTTGGTCTGTTCGGTGTGGAGGATTTCCAGCACGTCCTCGGCGGTGAGCGGTTCGAAGTACAGCCGGTCCGAGGTGTCGTAGTCGGTGGACACGGTTTCGG
>CAYMJJ010000067.1:10884-12476 GCA_964390445.1 uncultured Anderseniella sp. | reverse complement strand
CAAGCCCGAGTTCCACAATGGATTGCCGGTCAGGCTGCTGCTGCTCGCGCAGTGCTCCGCCGGCATCCACCAGCCACATGCCGCCGCCGGCCAGCCCGATGTCCGGGTTGTCGAGCATCAGCGGCATCTGCACGGCCAGCCGGTCCGGCAGCCACTCGTCGTCATCGTCGAGGATGGCGATGAACTCGCCGGAAGCAGCCGCGATGGCGGCATTGCGTGCCGCACTCAGGCCCTGGTTGGCTTGCGTCACCACCTTGATGCGCGCGCCATAGGCGTCAAGCACTTCAGCCGTGTTGTCGCTTGATCCGTCGTCGGTGACGATCACTTCTACGTTGGGCCAGGTCTGGCCGAGCGCACTGTCGATGGCGCGAGATACATAGGCCGCACGGTTATGGGTGGGGATGATTGCGCTGACTTTCGGCACGGTGCTCATGATCGCCCGGTTCCTGCCACGCGGTCATAGAGTGCGAGAAGTCTTTCGCGCTGGTCTGCCTCGGGAAACTGCCGCAATACGTCGTCGCGCGCAGCAAGGGTGCGTGCGGCGCGGATGCCGGCAGGTTCCGCAACCGCTCTCACCAAGGCCGAGACGAGGTCACCCGGCCCGGTTGGGTCAACCAGCTGGCAATGCCGCTCGATGTAGCTGCCCCTGTAGGCCGGCAGGTTTGCGCTGATCACCGGAACACCACAGGCAATCGCCTCCATCACGGTCGAGGGAAAGGCGTCTGCGACGGGGTAGTTGATGACGAAATCCGACAGTCCGTACACCCCCGGCATCATCACGTGGCGCAGTTCCGGCAGCCAGTGAACCCGATGCGTTACGCCAAGCGCATCGGCGCGGGCCTTGAGGCTGGCGACACGTTCCTGCCGGTCCCAGCCGCGGGTCAGCGCGATCATCAGCAGCACCGACGTGTCCGGCAGGTCCGGCAGCGCGGTGGCGAAGGCTTCGAGGATTTCCGGCTGCCTGTAGCCGTCACCGATGCCGCGCGCAGAGAAAAACACCACTGCGTCTTGCGCCAGCCCGAGCGCGCTGCGCCAGTCGCGCCGTTGCCACGCAGGTGCCGGCTTGTGATGGTCCGGGTCGACGCCCAGGCAGATCAGCTCGAACGCGGCATCGGGAAATCGTTGCGTCGCGGCGTCATGCAGCAGTTGGCCCTCGACGATGGTTGCGGCCGACCCGGCGATCAGATCCGGCACGGTGGGGTTCAGCGGGTGGGGCGACGAAACCAGCGCGTTCAGCCCGCCGAAGGCCGACAGGATCAGCGGGCAGAACCCGGCCCTGATGTGAAAGCCGGACAGGAACGAGAAGTTGAAGGCATGGGCAAGGTGAGGCTGGACCTCGGCGACGAGCGCGGCCAGTTCGGGCAGCGGGTCGTCGTTGGACCGGATTTGCACGTGGCGTGCCGGGCTGTCGCCGATGACATCGCCCAGGTATCCGGCCCAGGTGACCTCATGGCCAGCGTCCACCGCCCAGCGGCACATGCGCCGGGCAGGAGCGGTATGCTCGGAACCGTAGAAAACCAGCCGCATGATATGAAAACCTTCCCGCCACGAAGCATGACGGGAAGGTCAATGACGGTTCAAGTCAATTGCAG
>CAYMJJ010000067.1:0-10784 GCA_964390445.1 uncultured Anderseniella sp. | reverse complement strand
CGGTGTCGCAAAGCAGTTCCCACATGGTGGCAGCGGTGCCTTCCAGCTCATAGTACTGGCCGGTATCCAGATTGAGCACGGTCAGCCCGTCGCCCACCGGCTGCACCAGCACGCGACGGGCAGGTCGGAGCCTTCGTCCGGCGTTCACCCCGTCAGCCCCTCCAGCAGCTTGCCCAGCATCCGGTCACACGCCGCCATCTCGCTTTCCGCGATCCACTCGTCCGGCTTGTGCGCCACCGCGATGGACCCCGGCCCGCACACAACGGTGGGGATGCCCAGCCGGTTCTGGAACAGCCCGCCCTCGGTGCCGAAGGCAATCTTGCCGGTCGAGTTGCCGCCGGTCAGCGACTTGACGTAGTTGACCACGTCGCTGTCGGGCGGCGTGTCCAGCGCCGGGTAGATGGTGCCCGGCTGGAAGCTGATATCGGCGCCGGGAAACACCTTGCGCGCCTCGGCCACCAGTTCGCCGGCCCTGGCGTGGATGCGCGCCACCAGCGCCAGCGGATCGTCTGCCGGCAGGTGGCGGATCTCGTATTCGAAGGTCGCCAGGTTGGGCACGATGTTGAGCGTGTCGCCGCCATGCACGTTGCCCGCGTGCAGCGTGGTGTAGGCCACGTCATAGTCGCCGTCGCGCAGGCCCGTCGCTGCCACTTCGGCCTGGAGGCTGCGGATCTCGTTGATCAGGTCGATGGCCAGGTGCACGGCGTTGACGGCCTGTGGCGCAAGGCTCGAATGCGCCTCGAGGCCAACGCAGCGCACCTTCTCGCCGGCCTTGCCCTTGTGCGCGGTCACCACCTGCATCAGCGTCGGCTCGCCGATGATGCAGCAGCGCGGGCGCGGGTGGACCGGCTCCAGCAGGTCGATCAGCCGCCGCACGCCGACGCAGCCGATCTCCTCGTCATAGGAGAAGGCGAAATGGATGGGGGCGGCGAGCTTGTCCTTCAGTGCCGCAGCGCGCGGTGCCATCGCCAGGCAGCAGGCAATGAAGCCCTTCATGTCCGCCGTGCCGCGGCCATATAGCCGGCCTGCCTCGCGCCGCATCACGAACGGGTCGGATGACCATGCCTGCGCCTCGGTGGGCACCACGTCGGTGTGGCCCGACAGCACCACGCCGGCCACGTCGTCCGGCCCGATCGAGGCATAGAGGTTGGCCTTGCGGCCATCTTCCGAGGGGGCGAGCAGCAGCTGGAAGCCGAGCGGCTCCAGCAGGCCCGCCACATGGTTGATCAGCGCGAGGTTGCTCTCGCGGCTGACGGTGTTGAACGAGATGAGCCTGTCGAGGTGAGTGATGCTGTCCGTCATGATGAATGGACAGCTATCACGCCGCGCGCGCTGCTGCCACTGCCGCGTCACGCAAGGGCGACTTCACGCCAGCCTGCACCGTCGCCGGCGCATGGGGATGGCGCGCAAACACCTCGCGGATCATCGGCTCGAAGAACTCAAGCGGCAGAGTGTCATAGGCCGGGTCGAAGCTTGCCTGGTCCCAGTACTCACAAAAGTCCACGCACGACTGGAAGTACGGCTCGCCGGCAAACTTGTCGCGCTCGAACTGGTTCCAGTCATAGTGATGCGCGTAGTAGACCATCTGGAACGCGCCGTGATGCTGCACGCACCAGGTCACTTCCTCGCGCAGGAACGGCCGCACGATGGCGGCCGCAAACTCGTCGTGGTTCTGCGGTGCCAACCCGTCGCCGATGTCATGCAGCACGGCACCGACAACCCAGTCCACGTCGGCCCCGTCACGCCACGCCCTCGTGGCCGACTGCAGCCCGTGTTCGAGCCGGGTAATCTGGTAGCCCTCCATGGTCTCGTCCTGCTGGTCGCGCAGCGCCTTGATCACGCGGTCCGGCGTCAGGCTGACATGGTGCTGTTCCTTCTCGCGCAGCATCAGGTATTCGTCGCGCGTGCCATCCTTCATCTGGGTGAAGCTGACGGTTTCTGGATGTTTGTTCACGGGCGGTGATCTCCCCTTGTTGGCGGCTGCAGGGTGCAAGACTGGTCCGCCGGAATCCGGTTGTAAAGGGTCATTGCCTTTCGGCTTGCACATCATGGCGGCAGTTGACTTGCGCGCCAGTCAAGGCGATGAGTCCGTCAGCCTGATCTGACCACGGCAGGAGAGGCCGGCACTTGGCACGATGCGCAAATTTCGCTGATTGGGCAGCAGCCGCTGTATCACCTGCCGGCACGCCGCTGGCCTGGCCCGCGCGGGATTTCGCCTCGTGCGTTGTCACCGTGGCAACGGGCTATCCGGCCGACGTGATCAAGCCGCTGGTGTTGTCCCTGCGTGAACACAGCAATGCTCCGCTGGTCATCGTTGCCAATGCGGGCAGCGGTCTGGAGAAGGCCTTCGCCGGCCGCGATGTCGTTGTCTACGAGGTGCCTGCAGCGGCCGGTTACCGGCCCTATCCGGCGCTGGCCCGGCTTGAATACTACCTGGACATTCTCGCCGGCCTTCCCGGCAGCGTCGGGCGGATGCTGTTCGTCGACAGCCGCGACGTGGTTTTCCAGGCCGACCCTTTCGCCGGCCTGCACGACGCAGCGCTGCAGTTCTTTGCCGAGAACGATGACACCGGCAGCTGGAAGCTGACCACCACCAACGGCCGCTGGGCGCGGATGATGCTGCCGGCACAGATGTCGCGCGCGCTGGCCGGCAAGCCCATCGTCAATGGCGGCGTGATCGCGGGCACACCTTCAGGCCTCGCCGCCATGTGCCGGGCCAAGCTGGACATCGCCCGCCAGACCCATGAATGGACCAAGCACACCACCGGGCTGGACAACATCTCCACCAACGTGGTGGCACATGCGGCCATGGTGCCGGGCACGGTCAGCACCGCAAACCACACCCATGTCGCCAACATCTACCGCAACTCGCCGATGGTGCTCGACGGCGGGGGCCGTATCGTCAGTCCCGGCGGAAGGATTTGCCCGATCGTGCACATGTACGACCGCCGCCCCGATCTGCTGGCCGCCATCAACACCCGCTATGGCGTATCAGGTGCCGGACTGGTGCTGGGCCAGGACCGCTCGCTAACGCCGCCGGATCCCTTTGCCAACGCGCGCCACTGGCTCAAGCTGGCGCGCATCAGGGTGATGGGCCGGTAGGTGTGGAGTGAATGACAGCACCGGCAGTTGCGGTGCGCCATGACCGGCACCGTCTTGGTCGAGAGAGCCAGAGGCCCTGTCCTGAAGCCCCTCACGTTGGACATCCTCACGCCAATCGGCCACCATGATGACATCCTGATGCCCGGCTCCGGGGAACCGGTCCTTGCACTAGCTGGATACTGGGTCAACCGCCGGAGATAAGGGTGGTGTCGATGAAACTGGCTCTACTGATTGTCTGAAACCTGTAATGTATCCTGAGGTTCGCCACACGGCTGAAGTGGCCTAACACCTTGGCCGCAACGGCATGAATTGGTGATTTATCATGGCTTTACCAGATCAACCGCAACGCATGAAGTCCGCAGGACGCTACATTCTGATCGGGACGATCACGGCCGCGCCCTTGATCATCACCTGGATCATTCTTTCCTTCCTGTTCAACCAACTTGCGCGGGTGGGGCTGCCATGGGTGTCAGGTATTGCCCGAAGGCTGGCACCAGAGCATCCGGTCCTCGCCGCGTGGCTTCAGAACGAAATGCTGCTTTCGGTGGTTGCGGCGCTTCTTGTGCTTGGTTTTTTGTGGCTGTTGGGCTGGGGCGCGAGCCGGGTCATTGGCCAGAGGCTGATCCTGATCCTCGAACGGCTGATCGGCCGCATACCCTTTGTGAAAAGGGTATATCAAGCGACCAAGCGGTTTCTGACCGTGGCAGAAAACTCGGGCAATGGTGGTGATCAACGCGTAGCGCTGATTGACTTTCCCTCACCTGAAATGAAGACCATCGGCCTGGTCACCCGCATCATGAAGGACGAGGCCACCGACGAAGAACTTGCAGTGGTCTATGTCCCGACGTCTCCAAATCCGACGTCGGGCTATATCGAGATCGTTCCCGTCTGCAAGCTCACCTTCACCGACTGGACATTCGATCAGGCCATGAGCTTCGTTGTCACCGGCGGATCCAATGGCCCGGATAAGATTCCCTATTACCGGAAGTTGAAAAACGCCAAGAAAGCGTGAAATGGCGGGAAACTTGGGCCAGGCGCAACCGCTCTCGATCCGGGCAGCCAATCACCGGCATTCATTCGAATAATGGCTCGGGTTTGCCTGCAAGGAACGCGGAAATCCGGTAACTCCAGATATCTTGCGCTGGTCCGAAGGTACGACCGGTTGAGAGCCCGCATCCGGCAACGGATCGAGTGCGTGCGAGGCAATGGGGCGAGGTGTTCGATCTGGATCTGCCGCCGGTGCAGGATATCTTTTTTGTCGCCGTTGTTGAATGGCTGGACGATGAGTGCCATTTGAAACGGGCCGGTATCAAGCCGCGCATGGACCGGCACCACATGCACCGGTTTGAAACAGTGAAGGATGTAGCTGTGCTTTATCTCGACTTGCCCACTCTGACCGATATCAAGGCACTTTCGCAGGCGCGCGATCCGGCCAGTGTATCGATCTATCTGTCCACAACACCCGAAACCCAGAATATCGGTGCAGCACGCACCCGGTTGGGGCAGTTGCTGAAGGATGCAGAATCCCAACTGGAAGCCGCAGGTATTGAAAAGCGCAGCATCTGGCCGATAAGCGAGCAGGTGCAGGACCTGATGGACGATGATGATTTCTGGCAGAGACAGGCCCATGCCTTGGCAGTTTTCGTCACACCATCGCGGTTGTTGACCCACCGGTTTGCCGCCCACGTGACCGAGATGGTACAGGTCTCTGATCGCTACCACCTGAAGCCACTTCTACGCAGCGTGACCGTGCCGCAATCCGGTTATGTCCTCGCCCTTGAAGAAGACCGTGTGCGTGTTTTTGATGTTTCTGCAGGCGAGCGTGCCGTCGAGATCAAGGTCCCCGATATGCCTAAGGATGCCCACAGTGCCGTTGGCACGGCATCGGTCAATTCGCGTTCGGCGTCTGGCCGGATCCAGGGCGGTGAGGGTCAGAAGCTGCGCCTGCGCCAGTATGTGCGCAAGGTGGACGCGGCATTGCGCCCCTTTCTTTCCGGCCGTTCCGAGCCGCTGATTCTGGCGGCTGCCGAACCTCTCTTGTCGATCTTCCGCTCGGTGAACAGCTATCCCCATCTGACTGACGCAGCAATCGGCGAAAGCCCCGCCAAGATGAGCGCGGCAGAGATCAAGGATCACGCCCAACCAATGATCCGGGCGCTACATGAAGAGCGCGTCGAATCCGCGTGTGAGACCTTCGTGGCACGTGAGAATCAGGGTCGGGCCACCACGGATATCGCCCAGGCTGCGCGGGCGGCGACGTTTGGTGCCGTCGATACGTTGCTGGTGGACATGGATATCGTCATTCCCGGCACGGTGGACGATGATACCGGCGCGGTGACCTTTGCCGAGAGTGACAGCGCTGCCAGTTATGGCGTAATCGATGAAATCGCCGGGAGAGTGCTCGCTGCCGGTGGAACTGTCCTGGCGGTACGCAAGGCCGACTTGCCGCGGCAGGCTGAACTTGCCGCGATATTGCGCTTTGCCATCTGAGTTGTGAGCCTGGGGTCAGATCCACACGATTCCGGAGCCCGCCCGGATTGCATGGTTCACTTCCGCGCACAGTTGTTTTTGCTGTGGCGGCATGAGTCTGCCAAGCGTCCGGCGAGGCCTCGGACTGGAATGCCCTGACCCTCACATGCACCCACAATCCATACCCCAACCCCCTTGTCACCACCTCCTGCCATGTTTACCTGTAGCCCACCGACAAACTCCGCACACGTGACCGCAACAAGAGGTGTTCCAAATGCTCCGCAAAACGGATTTCTACATCGACGGCAAGTGGGTCGCCCCGAAGACCCCGCGCGAGATCGAGGTCATCAACCCGGCTGACGAATCCGCGTTCGCCGTGATCTCGATGGGGTCCGAAGCCGATGTGGATGCAGCAGTGGCGGCTGCGCGCAAGGCGTTCGAGAGCTGGAGCCAGACCACCGTCGCCGAGCGCCTCGGCTACCTCAAAAAGCTGCTCGCCGTCTATGAGAAGCGCGCCGCCGACATGGCCAAGACCATTTCCCTGGAAGTGGGGGCGCCGATCACCATGTCGACCCAGCAGCAGGTTGGCGCCGGCACCGGTCACATCAAGTCGTTCATCCGCGCGCTCAAGAACTTCGAGTTCGACTCGCCGTTGCACGAGAAAATGCCGAGCGAGCATATTGCGCTCGAACCGATCGGCGTGTGTGGCCTGATCACGCCTTGGAACTGGCCGATGAACCAGATCGCGCTGAAGGTGGTGCCCGCTGTCGCTGCCGGGTGCACCTGCATTCTCAAGCCCTCGGAACTGTCGCCGCTCAATGCCGTGCTGTTCGCCGAGATCATGCATGAGGCAGGTTTCCCGGCCGGGGTGTTCAACCTGGTCAATGGCGACGGCCCGACGGTCGGCGAGGCCATGTCGCGCCACCCC
The DNA here is from genome assembly GCA_964390445.1 of uncultured Anderseniella sp. GTDB lineage: Bacteria > Pseudomonadota > Alphaproteobacteria > Rhizobiales > Aestuariivirgaceae > Anderseniella. The sequence continues at coordinate 4,285 of CAYMJJ010000067.1, read as the reverse complement.
GGCATCGACATGATGTCGTTTACCGGGTCGACCCGCGCCGGCATTGCCGTGCAGAAGGCGGCGGCCGAAACGGTGAAGCGGGTGACACTGGAACTGGGCGGCAAGTCGCCCAACATCGTGTTTGCCGACGCCGACATTCCGAAAGCGGTCAAGCGCGGCACGCTGCACGTGTTCAACAATACCGGCCAGTCGTGCAATGCGCCCACCCGCATGCTGGTTGAGCGGTCGGTCTATGACGAAGCGGTCGAGGTTGCTGCCGAAGCAGCAAGAAACTGCAAGGTCGGCGACCCGGCCGAAGAAGGCAACCATATCGGCCCGCTGATTTCGCAGATGCAGTTCGACAAGGTGCAGACCCTGATCCAGAAGGGAATCGACGAAGGCGCGCGCCTGGTTGCCGGCGGCACCGGCCGCCCGGACGGGCTCAACCGCGGCTACTTCGTCAAGCCGACGGTGTTCGCCGATGTGAACAACGACATGACCATTGCCCGTGAGGAAATCTTCGGCCCCGTGCTGGCGATGATCCCGTTCGAGACCGAGGAAGAAGCCATCCGCATCGCCAACGACACGCCCTATGGCCTGGCAGCCTATGTGCAGTCAGGCGATCAGGCCCGCGCCCAGAAGGTCGCCCGCAAGCTGCGCGCCGGCATGGTGTTGCTGAACGGCGCCCTGCGCCCCGGCGGCAGCCCGTTCGGCGGCTACAAGATGTCGGGCAATGGCCGCGAAGGCGGGGAATGGGGCCTGGAGGACTTCCTGGAAGTCAAGGCGATCACCGGCTGGGACGAAGCCGCAGAAGCAGCCGAGTAATCACGAAGGCCCAAGTGGCCAGGAAACATCACGCGCCGCGCAATGGACAAGCTCCGTTGCGCGGCGTTTCTCGTTCAGTGAGCCCGACAGATTTCACCGTTCACGACGCGTTGGCGGTGATGTACCCTCGCCGACATGTCGATCTCACCAAGGACGGTCTTGCTGCTCGGGGCCACCGGCACCATCGGCCGGGCCACGGCCCGGGCGCTTGCGGAGGCCGGTCATGCCGTGGTGGCACCGGTAAGACCCGGTGCCGATGCCGCGCACCTCGCCTTGCCGGTCAGCAGTGATTTCACCAGTGCCTCGCTGGCTCGCCTGATGGCGGACAAGGCTTGCGATGCGGTGATCTCGTGCCTGGCCTCGCGTACCGGATCGCCGGTTGACGCGCGTGCCATCGACCGCGACCTCAACGCGACAGCCCTGGACGCTGCAAGGGCAGCCGGTATCGCGCAGTTCGTGTTGCTGTCGGCGATATGCGTGCAAAAACCGCAACTCGCCTTCCAGCAGGCCAAGCTCGAGTTCGAGCAACAGCTTCAGGCCGCCGGCCTCACATGGTCGATCGTGCGTCCGACGGCGTTCTTCAAATCGCTGTCCGGCCAGCTTGGCCGGGTGCGCAAGGGCAAGCCGTTCCTGCTGTTCGGCAACGGTGAGCTTACCGCCTGCAAGCCCATCAGCGATGCCGACCTTGCCGGCTACCTCGTTGCCTGCCTGCACGATGAGAGCTTGCATAACCGCATCCTGCCGATAGGCGGGCCCGGACCGGCGCTCACCCCGCGCCAGCAGGGCGAGTTGCTGTTTGCCGCACTTGGTCAGCCGCCGAAGTTCAGGCAGGTGCCGGTTGGCCTGATGTCAGCCATCATCGCAGGTCTGTCGGTTGCCGGCAGACTGTCGCCCGGTTTGCGTGACAAGGCTGAACTGGCCCGCATCGGCAGGTATTACGCCACTGAATCGATGCTGGTCTGGGACGCGGCCAACGCCCGTTACGATGCCGATGCCACGCCCGAGACCGGCACCGACACGCTTGCCGATCACTACCGCAAGCTCGTCAGCGGCGACGCCAAAGACGACCGCGGAGCGCATGCGGTGTTCTGACGTGTTCGCAGAACATGAAATCCGGGCAACATCTGTGACACAAAGTTTATCGCCAGCGCCGGAACCAGCCTGTACAGTGCGTCTTTAACAAACTTGGCCGCCAGACGCGGCATTTGAAACGAACAGGCCCCCCACTTCATGTCGCTGCTACGCCAACTCCTGATTTTGCTTGTCATCGCCGGTTTCGGCTATGGCGGCTACTACGCGTATGGCGAGTATTTTGCCAAGCCGGAAGGGGGCACGGCCAGCAATGCGCCGCAGCGTGGCGGCGGCGGGCCAACTGCGGTCAAGACTGCAACGGCAGGGCTGCGCACGCTGGTGCGCGACCTCGAGGCCGTAGGCACGACACGCGCGTCCCAGGTGGTCGAGATCAAGCCCAAGGCTGACGGCACCGTGGTCGAAATTCCATACCAGGCAGGCGTTCGTGTTGAACAGGGCACCGCGCTGTTTCACCTGGATGATGACATCCAGAAGGCTGACCTGGCCGAGGCACGGGCAAACCTGCTGAAGGCCGAACAGGCGCTCGAGCGCGGCCGCACACTGAAGCAGTCGCGCGTTGTTGCAAGTGCCACGCTGGAGGACCTGCAAGCTGCCCGCGATGCAGCACAAGCCCAGGTCGATCGCGCCCGGCAGCGCCTCGATGATCGCGTGGTCCGCGCACCCTTTGCCGGAACACCTTCCATCCAGCGCGTGGATATTGGTGCGCAGGTCAGCTCCGACACGGTGCTGACCCGGCTGGACGACTTGTCCGCCTTGCTGGTCGAAGTGCTCGTGCCGGAGGAGTTCTTTGCCATCGTCAAGCCGGGTCTCGAAGCTGCAGCCACCAATGCAGCCTGGCCGGGCCGTTCCTTTGACGCCCGCCTGAGCGAGATCGATACCTACATCGACCCGGTCAGCCGGGCGTTCCGTATTCGCGCCAGAATCGCCAATGCCGATGGCGCGCTCACGTCGGGCATGTTCATGCGCCTCGCGCTGCAACTGTCCAGCGACGGCGTGGTGATGATCCCCGAAGAAGCGGTCGTGATCGAGGAGGGCTCGCCCTACCTGTTTGTGGTCAAGGACGGCAAGGCCGAACGCCGCAACGTGAAGACCGGTGGCCGCCAGCCTGGCTGGGTACAGATCACCGAAGGGATTTCCGCCGGTGACGAGGTGATTTCGAGCGGTGCCTCGAAGGTGCGCGCGGGCGGTGCCGTCAAGGTTGTCGGCGGCAATGATGCCGGCGATGTCTCCGCGTCGGCCGGTGCGGCCGCCACAACGGCCGTCAAGCCGGCAGGTGTTACCCAATGACGCTGTCCGAACTGTCCATCCGCCGGCCCGTACTCGCAGCCGTGATGTCGCTGCTGATCGTGGTGGCTGGACTTGCCTCGATCACCTCGCTGTCGGTTCGTGAACTGCCGGACGTCGACAGTTCCGTGGTGTCGGTCACCACCACCTACACCGGTGCAGCGCCTGAGATTGTCGATACTGACATCACCGAGATCATCGACAGCGCGGTCGCCGGCATTTCCGGCGTCAAGACCATCAGTTCGTCGAGCCAGCGCGGCCGGTCGACCACCACGGTCGAGTTCGAACTCGGCCGTGACATCGATGAGGCCGCCGGCGACGTGCGTGCTGCCGTGGCGCGCGTGCGCGGCGAGTTGCCGGACGAGGTCGACGAGCCGCAGGTGGTCAAGTCCGATAGCGACGCCGACCCGGTCATGCGCCTTGCCGTCTACTCCGAAAACATGACGCCGTCAGAAGTGACCGACTATATCGAGCGCTTCATCGTGGACCGCATAACCACCATTGATGGTGTTGCCAGCGTTCGCATCTTTGGTGACCGGCGAGCCGCCATCCGCATCTGGCTGGATCGTGGCCGGCTCGCGGCCCAGAACATCACCGTGGCCGATGTTGAAACGGCATTGCGTGCCAACAACCTCGAACTGCCCGCCGGCGAGATCGAAAGCAACACCCGCCTGTTCACGGTGCGGCTGGAATCACGGCTGTCCACGCCAGAGCAATTCCGAGATATCCTGATCAAGGAACAGGGCGGGGCACCGATCCGACTTGGCGACGTGTCGCGCGTTGACCGGGGCGTCGCCGACGACAGCACCATCGTGCGCTCCAACGGCCTGACAGCGGTCGGCATAGCCGTGCAGCGCCAGTCGCAGTCCAACACCATCGCCATCTCCAACGCGGTAAAGGCAGAGCTTGCCCGCCTCAACCCGCAATTGCCCGACGGCATGCAGATCATTGTCGGCTCCGACGACGCCGTGGTTGTGTCGGCTTCCATCGAGGAGGTGGTCAAGGCACTGGGCCTGTCCTTGATGCTGGTCATCCTGGTGATGCTGCTGTTCCTGCGTTCATGGCGCGCCACGCTGATCCCGGCCATCACCATTCCGGTGGCGCT
>CAYMJJ010000066.1:5001-12589 GCA_964390445.1 uncultured Anderseniella sp. | reverse complement strand
AAGGCCTGGTTGAAGAAACTTGAAAGTGCGCTCGCTGCAAAGGACACGGAGAAGGCCGTAAAACTGTTCGGCAAAGAAAGCTACTGGCGCGATCTGGTATCGCTGACCTGGAACATCAAGACGGTCGAAGGCCACGATCAGATCGCCGACATGCTGAAGAAGACGCTGGCGTCGGCAAAGCCGCACAATTTTCGCATTGACGGTGAGGCCAACGAGGCAAACGGCGTCACCGACGCCTGGTTCACCTTTGAAACGGCCACCGGACGTGGCAAGGGGCTGGTGCGGCTGATCAATGGCAAGGCCTGGACCTTGCTGACCACCCTGACCGAACTTAAGGGCCACGAGGAACCCGCCGGCGACAAGCGCCCCCACGGCGTCAGTCACGGTGCGATCAAGCAGCGCGAAAGCTGGGCCGAGGCGCGGGCGCGCGAAGAGGCCGAACTCGGTTACAAGACGCAGCCCTACTGCGTCATCATCGGCGGCGGCCAGGGCGGCATCGCGCTCGGTGCCCGGCTGAAGCGGCTGGGCGTGCCGACCATCATCATCGAGAAGAACGACCGCCCCGGTGACTCGTGGCGCAAACGCTACAAGTCTCTCTGCCTGCATGACCCGGTCTGGTACGACCACCTGCCCTACCTGCCGTTCCCCGACCACTGGCCGGTGTTCTCGCCCAAGGACAAGCTCGGCGACTGGCTCGAAATGTACACCAGGGTCATGGAGCTCAACTACTGGACGAAGTCTGAAGCCACCTCCGCCACCTGGGACGACAAGGCGAAGGAATGGACCGTCAAGGTCAGGCGTGACGGCAAGGACGTGGTGCTGAAGCCGAAGCAGCTTGTGCTCGCGACCGGCATGTCGGGCGTGCCCAACATGCCGAAGCTTCCCGGACAGGACATCTTCAAGGGCGAGCAGCAGCACTCCAGCCAGCATCCCGGCCCCGACGCCTACAAGGGCAAGAAGGTGGTGGTGATCGGCTCCAACAACTCCGCGCACGACATCTGCGCCGCCCTGTGGGAAGTGGGCGCCGACGTTACCATGGTGCAGCGGTCCTCCACCCATATCGTCAAGTCCGACACCTTGATGGACATCGCGCTCGGCGACCTCTACTCGGAAAAGGCGGTAAGGAACGGCATCGACCACAACATGGCCGATCTCATTTTTGCATCCCTGCCCTACAAGGTATTGCCGGCCATCATGCAACCGCAGAGCGCCGAAACGAGAAAGCGCGACAAGAAGTTCTACGACCGTCTGAAGAAGGCCGGGTTCGACCTCGACTTCGGTTCTGACGACACCGGCCTGTTCCTGAAGTACCTGCGCCGCGGATCGGGCTACTACATCGATGTGGGCGCGTCTGAACTGGTCGCCGACGGCAAGATCAAGCTGGCCAAGGGCCAGGTCGATCACCTCACCAGGGATTCGGTCGTACTGGCAGACGGTACCAAACTGAAAGCCGACCTGGTGGTGTATGCCACCGGCTACGGCTCCATGAACGGCTGGGCCGCCAGACTGATCAGCCAGGAGGTTGCAGACAAGGTCGGCAAGTGCTGGGGCCTTGGCTCAGACACACCCAAGGATCCGGGTCCATGGGAAGGCGAACTGCGCAACATGTGGAAACCCACGCAGCAGGAGGCACTGTGGTTCCACGGCGGCAACCTGCACCAGTCACGCCACTACTCGCAGTTCCTGTCGCTGCAGCTGAAGGCACGCCATGCAGGCCTCAAGACCCCGGTTTACGGGATGCAGAAGGTACACCACCTGAGCTGACCAGGCGGTTATGTGTGGCTGAGCCGGGATTCAGGCAGCGGCGTTGAACCGCTGCCGGATCTCGGTGTAGGCCGCGCTGATCTGGGCGAACATGTCCGTGGCATAGCGGATCACTTCCGGCGGCAGGTTCGAATTGGCATAGAGGTCGGGATGGTACATCTTCACCAGCCGATGATAGGCGTCACGCGCGTCATCGAAAGTGCAGTCCTCTTCCAGACCCAGAAGTTCGAAACAGGTGGTCGCGCTTGCCTTGCGTGGCTGGATCTGCGGCTTCTTCAGCGGTTCAACCGACTCCACCGAGGCAAACTGGCTCTTGGCGATGAAGGCACGGCGGCCATCATGGCCGATAAATTCAACAAACGGGATGTCCTTGTTGAGCGTCTGCTCCAACTTGCCGGTTATGCCTGCAACGATAAATCCGCGCACCACGCTGCCATCGACCAGGCGCGCCGCGATCTCCAGAGTCTGTTCTTCCGAACTGCCTTTCAAAGGTCTTCTCCCGCCCGCCACCCCCTGGTGCTCGGCATCGAACCTAGCCCCAATGCTTTGACGCATCGTTAATACATGACGATTGATGCAACCTGACCTTGCAGCAGCGGCGGTGGCGTTGCGCGAGGCTTGACGCTGTGCCCTTCGCACCAACACACTGCAACTGTCCACACACCGTTGAGGCCACGACACATGACCGACTTCTGGCGCAAGCCCGCAACTGAAATCGCGCAACTGGTGCGCATTGGTGCTGCTTCGGCAGCCGAGATCACCGAGGATGCGCTGGCCCGGCTTGACGCGGTCAACCCCGCGATCAATGCCGTGGTGCAGGTGATGGCAGACGAGGCCCGCGCTGCAGCAGAAGAGGCAGACCTCGCCGTTTCACGCAATGAACGCCTGCCACCGCTGACGGGCGTGCCGGTCACGGTGAAGGTCAATGTCGACCAGTTGGGTCATGCCACCACCAATGGCTTGCGGCTTCAGAAAGACCTTGTGGCGCAAACCGACAGCCCCGTTGTCGCCAACTTGCGCAAGGCCGGTGCCATCATCATTGGCCGCACCAACACGCCTGCGTTCTCCTTGCGCTGGTTCTGCCGCAACTCGCTGCATGGCCACACCACCAACCCGCTCAACCCGGCCATAACGCCGGGAGGGTCATCAGGGGGTGCTGCGGCTGCAACTGCAGCAGGCATCGGCTGCATTGGCCACGGCACCGACATTGCCGGCTCGATCCGCTATCCGGCCTATGCCTGCGGCCTGCACGGACTGCGTCCGACCCTGGGCCGCATCCCGGCGGTCAACTTCACTGGTGCGGAACGTCATATCGGCGGCCAGCTGATGGCGGTATCCGGTCCGCTGGCGCGCACCATTGCCGACGTCAAGGCAGGCTTCGAGGCGATGGCCGGACAGGACCTGCGCGACCCGTGGTGGGTGCCGGTACCATTTGACCTGCCCGAACAGCCCCGGCGCGCAGCCCTGACAATTGCGCCTGAAGGCATGAAGGTCGACAAGCCGGTCGAAGATGCCCTGCGCGAAGCTGCCCGCCGGCTGGAAGCAGCAGGCTGGGAGGTCGAGGAAGTGACCTGCCCGCCGCTGCGTGAACCGGCAGCGCTGCAACTGCGGCTATGGCTGGCAGAGTTTCGCCGCTCCGGCGCATCCGTCGTGGCCAGGGAAGACGACCCGGACTCGAGCTTCGTGTTCGAGCAACTGTGCCGGCACAGCAGCGAGGTGGACGTCAACGGCCTGCTCGACACCCTGCAGCAACGCGCCACGTTCGTGCGCGACTGGCAACTGTTCCTCGAACGCCATTCAGTTTGCCTGATGCCGGTGTCTGGCGAGCTGCCGTTCAAGGACCTGCTTGACGTTGAATCACCCGGCGCGTTCGACCGCGTGCTTGAAGCGCAACTGCCCCAGTGCGGCCTGCCGCTGATGGGCCTGCCCGGCCTCACCGTCAACATGGGGTTGACGCAGGGCAACATTCCCGTCGGCGTGCAGGTTGTCGGCGGCCGCTACCGCGAAGACACCATGCTGGCCGCCGGTGAAGTCATCGAGGCCGGCAACACGCCGTTCCTGCCGGTTGACCCGGCACGGGCCTAGATGGCTGCCACCGGAGACTTTTTCGGATCGGGCTGGTGCCTGCTCGGCCATGACGACGTGCTGGCCGGTTGGGTCGAGGCGACGCTGCCGGTCGCGCGCGCCACGGTGACCGATCCCTCGAATGCCCAGTGGCTGCGCTACCAGTCCACCTGGTTTGCCGGCGTCAACGTATTGCCCAACGATGACCGCGGCGCTGTGCCCGGCGGAAAGCCGCTGGCTGGCGAGGCGGTCGATGTCATCAAGCGTGAGCTTGGCCTTGGCCAGATCGACTGGGACAAGGCGCAGGTGTCCGTGTGTTACCCCGGGTACCCGCAACCGATGCAGGGCGAAACAGACGCCCAGCATCGCTTCCGCCGCGACCGCGATGCCGCCCACGTGGATGGATTGCTGGGGCTGGGCACCCCCAAGCGGCGCTTCCTGAAGGAGCCGCACCAGTTCATACTTGGCATACCGATGGTGCAGGCAAGCGCTGGCGCTTCACCCTTCGTGATCTGGGAAGGCTCGCACGAGATCATCCGCGAGGCCTTCAGGTCAGCCTTCGCCGGCCACCCAGCCGCAACGTGGCCGGACATCGACATCACCGAAATCTACGTAGATGCCCGCAAGCAGTGCTTCGACACCTGCAAACGGGTGGAAATCCACGCCCGCCCCGGCGAGGCCTACATCGCCCACCGGCTGTCACTGCACGGCGTCGCCCCCTGGCACGACAGCGCAACAGCAGGCCCCGACGGCCGCATGATCTGCTACTTCAGGCCGGCGATGGATGATCTGGAAGCGTGGCTGACGCTGCCCTGACTCACGCCGCCGTCAGCCGGGCCATCACCTCGTCGGAGACCTGGAAGTTCGAGAACACGTTCTGCACGTCTTCGTCATCGTCCAGCGCGCCCATCAGCTTCATCAGCGTGGCGGCCTTGTCCTCGTCAAGTTCGGTCATGGTCTGCGGCTTCCAGATGATGTTGACCGACTCTGCCTCGCCAAGCTGCTTTTCCAGCGCGGATGATACTTCGCCGAGGTTTTCGAAGGCACAGGTGATGACGTGGCCTTCCTCGTCGCTCGCCACGTCGTCGGCACCGGCCTCGATGGCCGCCATCATCACCGTGTCGGCATCACCGGCTTCCACCGTGTAGACGATCTCGCCGACCTTATCGAACATGAACGACACCGAGCCGGTTTCGCCCATGTTGCCGCCATGCTTGGTGAAGTACGAGCGCACCGCGCCGGCGGTACGGTTGCGGTTGTCGGTCAGTGTCTCGACGATCACGGCAACGCCGCCCGGCCCATAGCCTTCGTAGCGGATCGATTCATAGTCTTCCGCGTCTCCGCCAAGCGACTTGTTGATGGCGCGCTGGATGTTGTCTTTCGGCATCGACTGGGCCTTGGCGTTCTGCACCGCAAGGCGCAAGCGCGGGTTCGAGTCGATGTCAGGGCCGCCCATCTTGGCAGCCACGGTGATTTCCTTCGACAGCTTGGAGAACATCTTGGCGCGCACCGCGTCCTGACGGCCCTTGCGGTGCATGATGTTCTTGAATTGTGAATGTCCGGCCATTGCCTTGTCACCCCTGATCGTCGCTGAAACCATGTTGAATAACGCATTCGTCTAAACCAGCGCTGCCCGCGCTGTCCAGACGTCTCGCCTGGCCCTTGCCGGAATCAGTTCGTTAACGCTTCGTTAGCAATTGCGGGCACACTGTGTCCGGCAGCCACGGTTTCAACAGATTTGACGGCCCCTCACAATGACGACGGCAGCGAACGACCTTGATCGCCACATGAGCGAAACCGCCGACATGGCCCGCGCTGCGATGGCAGACATGCTGACCGCCGTGTCGATGTCAGCCCGGCGCATGACGCCGGGTGCAGCCCTGCAATCGTCCTCAAGCCTGCAAGCCGTGGCAGCCCGCCTGAACGACGCACTGGTTTCGGCCGAAGTCTTCCTGTCGAAAGGTGATGACGGCAATGCCAGCGTGGATGCAGCCCGCGCCATGAGCCTGTCGGATTATGCCTCACGGCTGGCCCGGCTGCGCACCATCGCCGCCCAGATGAGCGCCTACGACGACGCCCAGTCCGGCAGCGCTTCCTGAAGCCTGCCACCGACGCGAACCCCGCCGGCACGCACTGCCAGTCCGGTAATGTCATCGGTCTCCACCAGCACGCCGCACATTGTCGCCTCGCCCAGCGCCGGTTCGAACCGGCCTGACGGAATGCGCCGGGTGAACCGTTGCAGCGGCTCTGCCTTGTCCATGCCGATCACGCTGTCATAGTCGCCGGTCATGCCTGCATCGGTCTGGTAGCCCGTGCCACCCGGCAGCACCTGCGTGTCAGCGGTCGGCACATGAGTATGAGTGCCCACCACCAGTGATGCACGGCCATCACAGAAGTGACCCATCGCCATTTTCTCCGACGTCAGTTCCGCGTGCATGTCGATGATGATGGCATCAGCCACCTCGCCCAGCGGGCATGCATCAAGTTGCGCCTCGACGGCGGCAAACGGATCGCCCAGCGGTTCCATCTTGGCAACACCCATGACGTTCATCACCAGCACGCGGCGCCCGTCACCGGTATCGAACAGGCCTGCCCCTCGGCCCGGCGTACCCGTCGGGTAATTGATCGGCCGGATCAGTTCAGGCGCGCGCTCGATGAACACCAGCGCCTCGCGCTGGTCCCAGGCATGATTGCCCAGCGTCACCACATCGGCACCCTGGTCACGAAACTCGGTGTAGATGTCTTCGGTAATGCCGAAGCCGCCAGCGGCATTCTCGCCGTTGAGCACCACGAAGTCTGCCTTGAGGCTCTGGCGCACCCGCGCCAGGTGCTTTTCCACCGCCTGCCGGCCCGCGCGGCCCACCACGTCGCCGATGAACAGAAGCCTCATGCGCTGTCCCCCACCCGCATTGGGCCCTGCTCGGTCAGCAGCCAGTCCAGCGGCTGGTCGTGCTCGCCGCGCACCACCTCGTCAACCTGCTGCGCCGAATAGGCGACACCGATCGCGATGATCTGCTTCATGCTGCGCAACCGCTCCAGCGTGCGGTCATAGAACCCGCCGCCATAGCCCAGCCGGTAGCCCTTCGCATCGAAGGCCATCAGCGGCACCAGCAGCACGTCAGGCTCGACCGTCGCGGCGGTTTCAGGCGGCACTGGAATGTTCCATCGCCCGGGCACCGTCTCGTCGCCCGGCACCCAGGTGCGAAACTGCAATGGCGTGGCAGGCTTTACCACCACCGGCACGCAGGTCGTGAACCCGGCCCTTGCAAGCTTCAGCAGCAGCGGCCGGGTGTCGATCTCGAAGCCGAACGGTATGAACGCCGACACCGTCTTGCCGGGCAACGGGCCCGCAAAATCAAGCCCGCCATCCTCCAGAGCGGCAGCAGCCTGCTCCTTCAGCACGGCATGGGCTGCAGCCCGGGCCTCTTCAGCCTGTTGGCGGGCAATCTTCTTGGCGGCAGCAATCTCGGGGGTATCAGTCATGGCTTTGGCTCTTACACCACTATGAGCGGGCCTGTCACCCATGCGAGAGAGCGAATGACATGCCCTCTTTAATTCGCCACGCTGCAAGCGTACATAAGCATCAGGCGGGCTGCCCGGTGCGTGAAGGAGTTACTATTCCCTGGGGCCTATAAGATCCAAAATGGGAGCTGTCCCTGACCCGGGCCCTTGGCCTTGGACACACGGTGCCCACCTACGCAAGTAGGGACCCGGGATCTTGATCTCCCACGGCCCATGGTGGCTCGCCGCTTTATCCCTG
>CAYMJJ010000066.1:0-4901 GCA_964390445.1 uncultured Anderseniella sp. | reverse complement strand
AGGCGCTTGGCCGCAGCCTCGATGCGCTCGGCTGCCGTGCGTTCGACCTGCCGCGATTGCTCGATGGCTTCAGACCCGGTCTTGTGAACCCCGGCAATCTCGCCAGACAGTTCCTCGACCCGGCCCAGCGCCTCGGACAACTGGTCGGCAATGATCAGCCCGGCCATCACCAGCAGGCGGATGTCGCCAACCTCGCCGACGCCGGCCTTGATGTCCTTGACCTGCGAATCGAGCAGCGATGCCAGCTCGCGCAGGTGGTCTTCCTCGCCATCGGCGCACTCCATGGTGAAGCTGCGGTTGTTGACGGAAATGACGACTTGTCCCATTGGATCTATGCCTCTTCCCCGATCACCGTCCGCACCCGCGCCATCGCCAGTTCGATGCGCCGTGCCGCCTGGCGGTTGGCTTCTGACAACTCCTCGGCGCGCGCGCGCACTTCGTCAAGCTCGCCCGCCAGTTTCGACCGGTCCTCGCGCAGGGCTTCAGTCTCGCCCGTCAGCTTTGAAATTGTGCCCTGGTTGCGCTCCGATTGCGCCCAGGCAGCTTCGAGCTGGCGCATGGCCTGCTCGAACTGTTCGATCGCCTTGTCGAGTTGTGGCGTTGTCGTCATTGCAGAGTCCCCGAATTGCAATGCGGCCACCCGGCAGCAGCATTGCCTATCCCCTTTGCATTTCCGAGGGATTGCCTCGGAATCTGACAACTATACCTCAACTTGGACCTGTGCCACCACGTTTGTTCACAGTAATTCACAGCCGCGCACCTGCGGCCATGATGGCCCATTGACTCATGCCCGGTGAGTGTTATGTCTGGCGCCGATTTCAACGGTGGAACAAGGTACATGACACCGGCTAACCCTGCCTCGGCGGCCAGCACGACCGCAACCGCTCCGGCAACCCCAGAAGATATCGCAAAATACACCCGAATGGCCAATGCCGTGCGTGCATTGTCCATGGACGCGGTACAGGCCGCCAATTCCGGCCACCCCGGCCTGCCCATGGGTGCAGCAGACATCGTCACGGTGTTGTTCTCGCACTACCTCAAGTTCGATCCGCAGTCGCCGCACTGGGCGGACCGCGACCGCTTCGTGCTGTCTGCAGGTCACGGCTCGATGCTGCTGTACTCGCTGCTGCATCTGCTCGGCTATGAGGACATGACGATCGAGGAGTTGAAGAACTTCCGCCAGATCGGCGCACGCACCGCTGGCCACCCGGAATTCGGCCACGCCACCGGCATTGAAACCACCACCGGTCCACTCGGCCAGGGCTTTGCCAACGCCGTCGGCATGGCCATTGCCGAACGCCACATGGCAGCGCGCTTTGGCGATGGCATCGTCAACCACAGGACCTACGTGCTGGCTGGCGACGGTTGCCTGATGGAAGGCATCTCGCAAGAAGCGCTGACGCTGGCAGGCCATCTCAAGCTGAACAAGCTGATCGTGCTGTTCGACGACAACCAGATTTCCATCGACGGTCCGGTCAGCCTGGCTGATTCGACCGATCAGCTGGCCCGCTTTGCCGCCTCCGGCTGGGACGTCATGCGCATCGACGGCCATGACCACTCTGAGATTGCCCATGCGCTCGCCTCTGCCCAGGACGCCACGCGGCCCGTGCTGATCGCCTGCCGCACCGTCATCGGCTATGGCTCGCCCAACAAGCAGGGCACCTCCGGCGTACATGGTTCGCCGCTGGGACCCGACGAGATCAAGGCGGCGCGTGAACAGCTCGGCTGGCCGCACAAGCCGTTCGAGATTCCGACCGAGATCCGCGACATGTGGCGCATCACCGGCCTGCGCGGCTGCAGGGAACGCAAAGCCTGGGAGAAGCGCGTTGACGCCCTGACGGCTGCCGACCGCGTCGAGTTCGACCGCCGACTGGCCGGCAAGCTGCCGGAAAATCTCGCCGAAACCATCACCGCCTACAAGCAGAAGCTGGCCGAGAACCCGCCGGCAATTGCCACCCGCAACGCCTCGCAGAACGCGCTCGAGATCATCAACCCGGTGGTGCCTGAAACCTTCGGCGGCTCGGCTGACCTGACCGGTTCCAACAACACCCGCACCAGCGACATGAAGCCGTTTACCGCGGACAACCCGTCGGGCCGGTTCATGCACTGGGGCATCCGCGAACACGCGATGGCCGCCGCCATGAACGGCATCGCGCTGCACGGCGGCATGATACCCTATTCCGGCACCTTCCTGGTGTTCACCGATTACTGCCGCCCCGCCATCCGCCTGTCGGCGCTGATGCAGCAGCGTGTGATCTACGTGATGACGCATGACTCGATCGGGCTTGGCGAAGACGGCCCGACCCACCAGCCGGTCGAACACCTGGCATCCTTGCGCTGCATGCCCAACCTCAACGTGTTCCGGCCGTGTGACGCGGTCGAAACCGCCGAGTGCTGGCAGCTTGCGCTGGAAAACGACTCCACGCCGTCGGTGCTGGCGCTGACCCGTCAGAAGCTCAAACCGGCTCGCACCAAGTTCTACAAGGAAAACCGCTGCGCCCGCGGTGCCTATGACCTGACCAATGACGACGACACCAAGGTGGTTATCTATGCATCGGGCTCCGAGGTCGAAATTGCCATGCAGGCGTCCGAGACCTTGCGCAGCATGGGCATTTCTGTCCGCGTCGTTTCAGTGCCATGCATGGACCTGTTCTTCGAGCAGGACGCCGATTACCAGCAGCTGATCATCGGCGACGAGCCGGTCCGCATTGCCATCGAGGCAGGCGTTCGCGAAGGCTGGAATGCGGTCATAGGGCCAAAGGGCAGTTTTATCGGCATGTCGACCTTCGGTGCCTCAGGGCCTTACGAAAAGCTCTACGAACACTTTGGCATCACCGCAGATGCAGCCGTCAAGGCAGCACTGGCCGGGCTTGAAGCCCGCGCCTGAGAACGGGAGCGCTGAAGCGAACCATGGCCGACTTCAGAACTCTTGATGATCTGGATGTAGCAGGCAAGCGGGTGCTCGTGCGCGTCGACCTGAACGTGCCCATGAAAGATGGCAAGGTCACCGATGCCACAAGGCTGGACGCGGTTGCGCCCACCATCAACGAACTCGCTGACAAGGGTGCGAAGGTCATCCTTCTCGCCCACTTCGGCCGGCCCAAGGGCAAGCCGAACCCCGGCATGAGCCTGGCTCCCGTGGCAGGCCCGCTGTCAGATGCTTTGGGCCGCAAGGTGCGTTTTGGCGAGCAGCCGCCCGCCGGCATGGACAACGGCGACGTGGTGCTGGTTGAAAACACCCGCTTCCACCCCGGCGAGGAAGCCAATGACCCGGAGTTTTCCAAGGACCTGGCGTCCCTCGGCGACCTGTTCGTCAATGATGCCTTCTCGGCGGCCCACCGCGCCCACGCCTCGACCGAGGGCGTGGCGCACCTGCTGCCGTCTGCCGCCGGGCGCTCCATGGAAAAGGAATTGTCCGCCCTGTCGGCTGCCCTGACCGAACCGAAGCGTCCGCTGGTGTGCGTTGTTGGCGGGGCGAAAGTGTCCACCAAGCTGGAACTGCTCGGCAACCTGTCAAAGGTCGCTGACAGCATCATCATTGGCGGCGGCATGGCCAACACGTTCCTTGCAGCACAAGGCATCAACGTCGGCAAATCCCTGTGCGAGCATGATCTTGCCGCCACCGCCCGCGACATCCTGGAACAGGCCAAGGCCAACGGCTGCCAGATCGTGCTGCCGGTCGATGCCGTGGTGGCAAGGGAGTTTGCCGCCGGTGCTGCCAACCGCATCGTGCCAGTGGACCGGATCGGGGCTGACGAAATGATGCTCGATGTGGGTCCCAAATCGATAGAGCAGGCCTGTACCGTGATCGATGGTGCCGCCTCGCTGGTGTGGAACGGCCCGTTCGGCGCCTTTGAGATCGAACCGTTTGACGCAGGCACCGTCGCGGCCGCGCGCCATGCCGCACGCCGCGCAAAAGCTGGCAAACTCGTCGCCGTGGCCGGTGGTGGCGACACTGTTGCCGCGCTCAACCATGCCGGCGTGGCCAATGATTTCACCTACGTGTCCACCGCCGGTGGCGCATTCCTTGAATGGCTTGAAGGCAAGGCGCTGCCTGGCGTGGAAGTGCTGCGCACAGCCTGACCAATCGATTTCTCAACGGGGCATGAAAATACGATGACAATGAAACTTGAAGACATCGCCGAAGCAATGGTGGCACCGGGCAAGGGCATCCTCGCCGCCGACGAAAGCACCGGCACCATCAAGAAGCGGTTCGATTCCATCAACGTTGAATCGACCGCAGACAGCCGCCGCGACTATCGCGAAATGCTGTTCTCGGCAAAGCCGGCCATGAAGAAGAACATCTCAGGCGTCATCCTCTACGACGAGACGATCCGCCAGAAGACCGCCAACGGCAAGCAGACGCTGGTTGAACTGATGCTGTCGTCCGGCTCAATCCCCGGCATCAAGGTGGATGCCGGCGCACAGGACCTGGCGTTTCACCCCAACGAGAAGATCACCGAGGGCCTCGACGGCCTGCGCGGCCGGCTGAAGGAGTACTACAAGCTCGGTGCCCGCTTCGCCAAGTGGCGCGCCGTCATCACCATCGGCGAGAACATGCCGAGCTTCAACTGCATCCACTCCAATGCCCACGCGCTGGCCCGCTATGCGGCGCTGTGCCAGGAAAACGGCATCGTGCCGATCGTCGAGCCGGAAGTGCTGATGGACGGCGAGTTCTCCACCCATGACATCGAGACCTGCTACGACGTGACCGAAGCCGTGCTGAAGGAAACCTTCCAGGAGCTCTACCACGCCGGCGTGCTGCTCGAAGGCATGATCCTCAAGCCGAACATGGTCATTCCAGGCCAGAAGTCGGGCAAGAAGGCCAAGCCGGAAGACGTTGCCGACTACACGGTGCAGTGCCTCAAGGCGTGCGTGCCGGCTGCCGTGCCGGGCATTGC
>CAYMJJ010000065.1:0-12971 GCA_964390445.1 uncultured Anderseniella sp. | reverse complement strand
CGGGGTCGGAGCGGACCTTTTCTTGAGCCATGCCGAACGACAGCATTCGGCCGGAAGCTACAACAGCTACCGCGGGCGCGAAGCCGACGTTCGCTGCGCGAGCCAGAAATGATCGCCAAGGGCCGTAAGCACCTTCAAGAAATTGGGCGGTAAGCGGCCGTTCGCTGCGGAAGACGCGAAGGTCGCCTTTGCACATATTCCTGACCCATAGCTTTCGGCAGCAGGCAGCTGCACTTTGGCCAGCGTCTAAAATGCAGAAGAGGCTGGCAACTTTCCGCTGATGCCGCTCGCTGTGCGCAGTTGAAGTCAGCGCCACTGGCAGCCCGGATTAGGCTTCAGTGCCCGGCCATGTGCACGATGTATGGCTCATCGAACCAGTGTTCTTCGAGGTTCTCGCCATCGCCAATCCGGTCGACCACGAAGAAGGTTGATGCTTCCAGCGGTGTCAGCACGCCATGCCAGGTATCGCGATGATAGTTGACGCCCTGCCCCGGCGCTGAAACGAAGGCGCGCGGGTGCCCAGGCGCACCGCCTTCGTTCGGTGCCACGATGATCACGAACGGGGCTGGCGTCGTTGGCAGGAACGCCTGGCTGCCCAGTGGGTGACGTTCCACCATCTTCAACTGAAGCGGAAACTGGTAGGCCTGCGCCTGGAAGATGCTGATACCAGCCTGGCCGCCCGGCCCGAAATCAAGCCTTGCGCGATCATGAAAGCGGCCGCACATGCCGGCATTAATCATCTTGTCCGGCTCGCCCGCTGCTTCGAGCACGTCGCCGAACGGCGAGAACGCATCGCCACTTAGCGGTTCAGCCAGGATATCGCGTGACATGGGGTCCGTTTATCCTTCAGCTGGCGATCAGCACGGTGCGCGGCAGTTTTGCATGCCGGTTGACGTCCTTGTACAGCAGGTAGCGGAACGGCTCCGGGCCACCCGCATAACACGCTTGCGGACAGAACGCGCGCAGCCACATGAAATCGCCCGCCTCCACTTCGATCCAGTCCTGATTGAGCCGGTAGACGGCCTTTCCTTGCAGCACATAAAGTCCGTGCTCCATCACGTGCGTTTCGGCAAACGGAATAACCGCGCCCGGCTGCAGCGTGACGATGGTCATGTGCATGTCATGGCGCACATCTGCCGGGTCCACGAAGCGGGTGGTGGCCCAGCGCCCTTCGGTACCGGGCATCGGCGAGGGTTCCACATCCTGGTCGCTGGAGAACACGGGATCGGGGGCGGATATGCCGTCCACCGGCTCATAGAGTTTCCGGATCCAGTGGAAGCGCGCTGCTGCGCCGCCGTCATTGTTGACGCTAAACCGGCTGGCCGGGGGGATGTAGGCGTAACCGCCTTCGCCCAGCTTGTGGGTGGCACCGGCAATGGTGATGCTGAGCTCGCCATGGGTAACGAAGAACACCGCCTCCGCGCCTGAGTCGAGTTCGGGCCGGTCGCTGCCGCCACCGGGTGCCACTTCCATGATGTATTGCGAGAACGTCTCGGCGAAGCCCGACAATGGCCGGGCGATGATCCACGCCCGCGTGTCGCGCCAGAACGGCAGCACGCTGGTGACGATGTCCATCATCACACCCTTCGGCATGACGGCATAGGCCTCGGTAAACACCGCGCGCCCGGTCAGCAGCTGCGACTGGGGCGGATGACCGCCCTCGGGAGCAAAATAGGGTCGATCCGGCATGGTCAGCGGCTGCCTTTCGTGATGGTGCCTGATGCAGGCGGATGAGACTGTTGCCAGTGGCGGGCGATGTCTGCGCGGCTTGCAAGCCACACGCGGTCATGCTGCCTGACGTACTCGATGAATCGGTGCACGGCCATTGCCCGCCCGGGCCGGCCTGCCAACCGGCAGTGCAGCCCGATCGACATCATCTTGGGCGACCCGGCCTGGCCTTCTTCATACAGCAGGTCGAAGCTGTCCTTGAGGTACGAAAGGAACTGCTCGCCCGAGTTGAACCCCTGCGGGGTCGCAAAGCGCATGTCGTTGGCATCGAGCGTGTAGGGCACCACGAGTTGCGCGCGCCCGTCATGATGATGCCAGTACGGCAGGTCATCCGCATAGGAATCGGCGACATAGTCAAAACAGCCGAACTCGGTCACCAGGTTGACGGTGTTCACCGTGCACCGCCCTGTATACCAGCCGGCCGGTGCCTCGCCCGTCACCCGTTCATGCAGGTCGATCGCTGCCTGCATCTCGGCGCGCTCCTGCTCAAGGGTAAAGTCCTTGTGCTCGATCCACTTCAGGCCGTGGCTGGCAATGTCCCAGCCGGCATCCTTCATGGCGCTGACCTGTTCGGGCGACCTTGCAAGGGCCGTGGCTACGCCGAAAACCGTGACCGGCACATCATGCCCGGTGAACATCCGGTGCAGCCGCCAGAAGCCGGCGCGCGCGCCATACTCGTAGATTGATTCCATGCTCCAGTGGCGCTGGCCGGGCCAGGCTTGCGCGCCGACGATTTCCGACAGGAATGCCTCCGAGGCCGGGTCGCCATGCAACACACAGTTCTCGCCGCCTTCTTCATAATTGACGACGAACTGCACCGCGATCACAGCATCTGAAGGCCATTGCGGGTCCGGCGGCGTGGCGCCATATCCCGAGAGATCACGGGGATAAGGGGTCGGATCGATCATGTGCCGGGCTGCCTCGAAGATCTGGTTGATGGGTGTGACCGGCCTGCGACCGTTGGGTGAGCGCCGTTACGGCTGGCCCAGCAGCGCATCGCGCAGCGACTGGGCAGGCCGTGCCATGTCATCTATGTTCAGCGACGCACGAATTTCCTTCAGGTGCTCGCGCATCACGCGTTCGGCCTTTTCCGCATCGCCTGCCTCAAGCGCATCGACCAGCGTGGCGTGACAATTGTTGTCGCACCGGGCGGTCTCCTTGAGCCAATAGAGCGCAATGATCAGCGCAGACCGCGCAACCAGCACATCGATGATGCTGGCAATGGTGTCCTGGTCGGCAATGCGGGCCACGTCCAGGTGAAACTTGCCCGACAACCGCAAGGCCCGGCCGTAGTTCATGCCGACAACGGCAGCCTTTTCTTCCTCAAGATGGGCACGCAGTGCCGAAATGTCCTTTGGCCGGGCATGGAGCGCCGCCATGTGGGCCATGCGCGGCTCCAGCAGTTCGCGCGTCTCGAACACTTCGCGCGCCTCGCGGGTGTCCGGTTGGGCAACAATTGCGCCACGGTTTGGGCGGATGGTGACAAGGCGGTGGTGCGCCAGCACCTGCAGCGCATCGCGGACCTTGACCCGCGAGACACCATAGATGTCAGCCAATTCTTCCTCGGCAAGGCGTGTGCCGGGCGCCAGCCTGTGCTCATGGATGGCAAGCTCGATGCTGTTGCGAATCTTGGCCGTGGGCCCGGTGTCGCGTTTGTCGAGCCGGTCGATGTCAAGGGTGTGCTTCAAGGGCGGGATCTCTCAGGTCAGACAATTCCTGATGACGCTGATTAGCACATGGTGGCAGAAAATGCGAGATTAGATTGTCGACAATCTCGTTTACAAACATGTGCCTAGCGGTTCAAAAGTCGTCCAAAAATCCGGCATTGATCGAACTCGTCGTGCTTGTTCAATCGAATGCATAGTCTAAAAAGTTCAGTAATTAAGCGAAATTGCCAGAATTTTTGTGCGTATGATCAAGTTTAAGGCAATCGGACGGGATTCAGCAAGATTGTCTACAATTAATCAAAAAAACAGTTGGCAGGTTTCCTTTATTGCGATTGTCTATTGGTGCGCGGCTGGCCGAAGCATCCTCCCCGACGGCCCGCCCGCCCAAGGGATCAGTACAGGAGACAGGACGTTATGCGATTGACCACTATTCGAATGCTGGCGGCAGCCGCACTCTCGGCAACGATGTTGAGCGCCACATCCGCCATGGCTGAGTCGGTTTTGCGGATTGGCATGACTGCTGCCGACATTCCGCGCACCAGCGGCCAACCGGACCAGGGCTTTGAAGGCAACAGGTTCACCGGCATCCCGATGTACGATGCCTTGACCCACTGGGATCTGTCCAAGCAGGACGAGGCCAGCGTCGTCATCCCCGGCCTCGCCACCTCGTGGGCGGTCGACCCGGCAGACACCACCAAGTGGACGTTCAAGCTGCGCGAAGGCGTGAAGTTCCATGACGGCAGCCCGTTCACGGCCGCCGCCGTGGTGTGGAACGTCCAGAAGGTACTGGACGAAAGCGCACCGCATTTTGCCCCCGACCAGATCGGCGCCACCAAGTCGCGCATGCCGACACTGGCATCGGCCAGGGCCATTGACGACCTTACCGTCGAACTGACCACCACCCAACCCGACAGCTTCCTGCCTTTGAACATGACCATGCTGTTCATGGCATCGCCCGCCCATTGGCAGAGCCTGTTCGATGCCGTGGACGCCTCCATCACCGACCCGAAGGAGCGTGCCGCCGCCGCGTGGACGGCGTTCGCCGCCAAGCCATCGGGCACCGGTCCTTTCAAGGGCGACTCGCTGGTTCCGCGTGAGCGGTTCGAGATGGTTCGCAACGCCGACTACTGGGACCCCGCACGCACCCCCACCATCGACCGCGTGGTGCTGCTGCCCCTGCCGGACTCCAATGCCCGCAGCGCTGCACTGCTGTCGGGACAGGTGGACTGGATCGAAGCCCCCGCACCCGATGCCATCCCGCGCATCCAGTCGCAGGGCAACGTGATCTACTCCAACCCGCAGCCCCATGTCTGGCCGTGGCAGTTCTCGTTCGTTGAAGGATCACCGTGGCTCGACAAGCGCATCCGCCACGCAGCAAACCTGTGCGTCAACCGCGAAGAGCTGAAGGTCCTGCTCGGTGGCTACATGGGCATCCCGAAGGGCTCCGTCGCGCCAGGTCACCCGTGGTTCGGCAATCCGTCCTTCGACATCCGCTATGATCCGGACGCTGCGCGTGCCCTGATGGGTGAGGCCGGCTTCTCCGCTGACAAGCCGATCAAGGTCAAGGTGATCACCTCCGCATCCGGTTCCGGCCAGATGCAGCCGGTCACCATGAACGAGTACCTGCAGCAGGGCCTGCGCGAGTGCTTCTTCGACGTCGAACTTGAAGTGCTCGAGTGGAACGCGCTGTTCACCAACTGGCGCACCGGTGCCAAGGACGAAACGTCACGCGGTGCACACGCCACCAACGTGACCTTCGCCACCATGGACCCGTTCTTCGCCATGGTCCGCTTCGTGTCGACCCAGACGTTCCCGCCGGTGTCGAACAACTGGGGCTTCTTCGGCAATGACGAGTTCGACGGACTCATCGCAGCGGCCCGCACCTCGTTCGTCGACGCGGACCGTGATGCGGCGCTGGCCAGGTTGCACACCCGGATCGTGGAAGAAGCGCCGTTCTTGTGGGTCGCCCACGACGTTGGCCCGCGCGCCATGTCGCCGCGCGTCGGCAATGTGGTCCAGCCCAAGAACTGGTTCATCGACATAGCACCGATGACCATCAAGGAGTAACGATGCACGAAAGCGTGCGCCCAGGGCGCACGTGACACAACATCGGCAGCCCCGCCGTCGCGCGGGGCTGTCACCTTGACCGGGCCACCGGCCCAAAGCTGCAGGCAGAACCATGCTCGTCTACATTGCGCGCCGCATCGTCTACACGATCCCCATCATGCTGGGCGTGGCGCTGGTCTGCTTTGCGCTGGTGCACATTTCGCCGGGCGACCCGCTGGTCTCGATCCTGCCGCCGGATGCCTCGGTTGAGTTGCAGGCTGAACTGATGGCGCTCTACGGCTTCGACCGGCCTTACCACGAACAATTCCTGCGCTGGCTCGGCCGCGCCATCCAAGGCGACCTGGGATCATCCATCGCGAGCGGACGTCCGGTTGCCGCCGAAGTGTTCGCCGCCGTCGGCAATACCCTCATCCTGGCCGTGACGGCCACCTTCATCGGTTTCAGCCTCGGCGGGCTGTTCGGCTTCGTGGCCGGTTACTTCCGCGACAGCTGGGTCGACAAGTTCGCCTCGATCCTGTCGGTTGTGGGCGTATCGATTCCGCACTACTGGCTCGGCATCCTTATGGTCATCATCTTTTCCGTGGAGCTCAACTGGCTGCCCGCCACTGGGGCGGGGCCGGGCGGCTCGCGGGACTGGGCGTGGGACTGGGCGCACATCAAGCACCTCATTCTGCCGGCGGTGACCATGTCGGTGATCCCGATGGGCATTGTGGCGCGCACCGTGCGGGCACTGGTGGCCGACATCCTACAACAGGAGTTCGTCACCGGTCTTCACGCCAAAGGGTTGCTTGATCGCGGGGTGCTGGCTCACGTCATCAAGAACGCGGCACCGACCGCGCTGGCGGTGATGGGCCTGCAGCTTGGCTACCTGCTGGGCGGCTCGATCCTGATCGAGACGGTGTTCTCCTGGCCCGGCACCGGCTTCCTGCTCGGCCAGGCCATCTTCCAGCGCGATTTGCCGCTGCTGCAGGGTACCATCCTGGTGCTGGCAATCTTCTTCGTCATCCTTAACCTGATCGTGGACGTAATGCAGACCTCCCTCGATCCGCGCTTGCAGCGAGGTTGAAGCCATGTCCGTTCAGACCTCCAGCAGCGAGACACTCATCGTACCGGCCGGACAGGGCAGCGGTTACTGGAACTCTGTCTGGCGGCGGTTCCGCCGCGATCCGCTGGCTGTAGCTGCAATGATCGTGGTGTCGTGCCTACTGTTGATGGCGGCGTTTGCGCCATGGCTTGCCCCGATGGACCCTCTGGACGGCTCGGTGATGCGACGCCTCAAGCCGATCGGAACCGAGGGCCATCCGATGGGCACCGATGAACTGGGGCGCGACATGCTCAGCCGACTGATCTGGGGCGCGCGCCTGTCGCTGTTCATGGGGGTCACACCGGTTCTGCTGGCCTTCATCATTGGCTCCACCATCGGCATTGCAGCAGGCTATGCCGGCGGCTGGCTAAACTCGCTCACCATGCGAGTGCTGGACGTGCTCTACGCTTTTCCATCGGTGCTGTTGGCCATTGCCATTTCCGGCACGCTGGGCGCAGGCGTCGTAAATGGCCTGCTATCCCTGACGGTGGTGTTCATACCGCCCATCGCGCGGGTGGCGGAAAGCGTTACCACCGGTGTGCGCAAGCTTGAATACATTGAGGCCGCGCGCGCGTCCGGTGCATCTGCTCTGACCATCATCAGGGTCCACGTTCTGGGCAACGTGCTGGGGCCGATCTTCGTCTATGCGACCAGCCTGATCTCGGTGTCGCTGATCCTGGCTGCGGGGCTGTCATTCCTCGGGCTTGGCGTCAGCCCGCCATCGGCCGAGTGGGGGCTGATGCTCAACACGCTGCGCAACTCCATCTACCTGCAGCCATGGCTCGCCGCACTTCCGGGGCTGATGATCTTCCTCACCTCGATCTCCTTCAACCTGTTCAGCGATGGCCTGCGTTCGGCGATGGATGTGAAGTCATGACCGGCGCATTGCTCTCGGCACGGAACCTGGTCAAGCACTTCCCCGCAGGGGGCGTGGGGGTGAACCGCAAGGTGGTGCGCGCAGTCGACGATGTGAGCTTCGAGGTGGCAGCCGGCGAAACACTGGGCGTGGTTGGCGAAAGCGGTTGCGGCAAGTCGACAACCGCACGCCTGCTGGTACACCTGCTCAAGCCCGATACGGGCTCGGTACACTTCGATGGTCAGGCGGTGGGAGTTGACCTGCCGCTGCGCCTGTTCCGCAGCCGCGTGCAGATGGTGTTTCAGGACAGCTATGCCTCGCTAAACCCGCGCATGACCATGGAAGACGCCATTGCCTTTGGTCCCAAAGTCCACGGCATTGATGGCAGCAAGGCCCGCCAGCTTGCCCGTGACCTGCTCGACCGGGTCGGCCTCAATCCGTCACAGTTTGGCGGCCGTTACCCGCATGAACTCTCCGGTGGCCAGCGCCAGCGCGTCAACATAGCCCGGGCGCTGGCATTCGATCCCAAGGTCATCGTGCTCGACGAGGCGGTGTCGGCGCTCGACAAGTCGGTCGAGGCACAGGTGCTGAACCTGCTGATGGACCTGCGCCAAGAACGCAATCTTACCTACGTATTCATTTCCCACGACCTCAACGTGGTGCGCCACATCTCTAACCGGGTGATGGTGATGTATCTTGGCGAAGTCGCCGAAATCGGGCCGGTGAGCGAACTTTACAGCAAGCCGCGCCACCCCTACACGCAGGCACTGCTGTCCGCGATGCCGTCACTAGACCCTGACCGGCGCACCGAGATCGCACCGCTTGCGGGCGACCCGCCAAACCCGATCGATCCGCCGCCCGGCTGCCGCTTCCATACCCGCTGCGCCAGGGTTCATGAGCCATGCTCGTGGACCGTCCCGCATCCGTACAAGGTAGGACCTAATCACCTTGCCGCCTGTCATCTGGCCACCGCGCCGGAGGCCACCTCATGACCCGCCCGCTGGTTCAGGTGCGCGACCTCACGGTGCGGTTTCGTGGCGCGCAGACAGTACATGCCGTCAACGGCGTATCGTTTGACCTGGCAGCAGGCGAGGTTCTCGGCATTCTCGGTGAAAGTGGCTCGGGCAAATCAGTCACGCTCAAAAGCCTGCTGCAGCTTCTGCCGCCAAAGCGGACCGACATCTCCGGCACCATCGAGGTGGACGGCCAGGACGTGCTGGCCCTGAAAGGCAAGCCACTGGCAGACTATCGCGGCGGTGTCTGCTCGATGATCTTCCAGGACCCGGCGCTGGCGCTGGACCCTGTCTACACGATCGGCCGGCAGATCGCCGAAACGGTGGTGCGCCATGATGGCGTGTCCATGCGCGACGGTGAACTGCGGGCGCTGGAAATGCTCGAGCTGGTGCGCATTCCCTCTGCGGCGCGGCGGCTGAAGACCTACCCACACGAGATGTCGGGCGGCATGCGGCAGCGGGCGATGATCGCGCTGGCGCTGGCCTGCCGACCCAGGCTGCTGCTGGCGGATGAGCCGACCACCGCACTTGATGCAACGGTGCAGATCCAGATCCTGCTGCTGCTGCGTGAACTGCAGCGCGAACTGGGTATGGGCGTGATCTTCGTGACCCACGATATCGGTGTTGCCGTCGAGGTGTCGGACCGGCTGGCGGTGATGTATGCCGGCAGCTTCGCCGAGACCGGCACGGTCGCCGAGGTCATCCGCGATGCCCGCCATCCCTATTCACGCGGGTTGCTGGCGGCAAACCTGGTGGGTGCCGTGCCGGGCGAGCGGCTTGCCGCAATCCCGGGTGCACCGCCGATGTTGCATGATGCCCCACAAGGATGCATGTTCGCGCCGCGATGCGCGCAGGTGTCAGATGCGTGTGGCAATGATCCGATACCGTTATGGTCACAAGGCGAGACCCGCTGGGCGCGCTGTGTGGCGGCAGCGGCAGGCAACAGCAATTCAGGACGTTGAAAGGAAGCCGGGATGGCCACGCGGCGCAAGATCGCGATTCTCAATCCAAACTCTACCGCTTACATGACCGAGGACATGGCGCGGTTTGCCCAGGCCGCACTGGGTGAAGGGTGGGATGTGCTCGCGCTGACCAACACTGCCGGGCCGGCCTCTATCCAGAGTGCCGAGGATGGCGACATGGCCTTGCCCGGCCTTGTCGATACCTGTCACCAGGCCATTGACCTTGGTGCTGAAGCGGCCATCATCGGTTGCTTCGACGACACCGGTCTCGAGCAGTTGCGCGACCTCAACCTGGTACCCATTGTCGGGCTTGGACAGGCAAGCTGCCTGTTTGCCAGCGTTCACGCGGCACGCTTCTCGATTGTCACCACGACGCAAGGTTCAGTGCCGGTGATCGAGCAGAATGTCAGTGCGCTAGGGCTGTCAGACAGGTGCGTCTCGGTTCAGGCAGCCAATGTGCAGGTCTTGCACCTGAGCGCTGGCGCTCAGGTCCGCCGCAGCGTGGTGCAGGCCGTCGAGCGGACGGCCGCCGCCGATCAGGTCGGAACCCTTATCCTTGGCTGTGCCGGCATGGCGGCCATGGCCAGCGACGTCGCGAGCGAGACCGGTTTCAGGATCGTCAACCCGGTCACCAGCGCCGCCGCACTTGCCGCCGCGGTCATCGCAGCCTGAACAACTCGGCGAAGAACTGGATGGCGGCGGCCGGACAAGACGTACGTCTCGCGTCGACCGCGACCGGCCCATCTTCGCCCAGCTGCGCGCCGTGTTCCGCCAGCCAGAGATCGTCGCTGGCACCTGGAAAGCGGCCCGTGCCCACACAGACGAGATCACCGAAGCAGACGCCCGCACGGCACTACAACAACTCGACCCGCTATGGGATCAACTATTCCCGGCCGAGCAGGCACGCATCGTGGCCCTGCTGGTCGAGCGCGTGGATATCGGGATCGAGGGCCTGAAGATGCGGCTGCGCGTGGACGGCCTTGCCGGCGTGACACGCGAGATGCTGGCCGGCCAGGTGGGTGCGGCGGCATGAGGCAGACGATGCAGAGCCCCGACCCCGAAACAGTGACGCTGCACGTCCCCTTCCGTGTTGTGAAGCGTGGTGGGCGCAAGGAGAGGCGACTGCCGGAGGGCGCTATACAATCGCGCGGGACCGACAACACGCTGGTCAAGGCGCTGGCGCGTGCGTTCCGCTGGAAGCGCATGCTGGAGTCGGGGGAATTCGCCACGATCAGAGAGCTTGCGGAGCGGGAGGAATTCACGCTGCTTGCCGCCCTTGCCAGCCATCCCGGCAAGGTACTGACCCACACACACCTGCTACGTGAGGTCTGGGGGCCAGCACACATTGAGCATGTTGAGTACCTGCGCGTTACCGTGCGATCACTGCGAAAGAAGCTGGAAGACGACCCTGCCAGTCCGATGTTGATACAGAACGAGCCTGGCTTGGGGTATCGCTTGAAGGAGATGGCAACGGGTTCATCAACATAGGGATCGGACCGCAGTGTTGTGATTCACCAACGTGGAACCGAATGCCAAAGAAGCTACACTTAACAACCATTCGCCGAAATTCCTTTGAATGGCTGCCGGAAGCGACATTGCGGCCTTGCACGACCGCAGCACTGCTCCAAGTTCGCCGGCCGAAGCGACTGATCACAGGTGAGTCGCAATGTCACCGAAACGCCTGGGAAGCATGGAATGCAAATCGGCCTATCAGACAAGACCGACTGCCGATCATGCAGATAACGTCGATCAGCTCGTTGGAAGTGCCGAGACTTAAGTTGAACCGTCACGGTCCGCATCGAGGAACTTTCGCAAAACTTCCAGATCAGGAAGCAGGCGCGCCACCCGGTCGGGAGGAAACGCGGCGGCTATCCGTGAGACGTCCGGTGCAAGTGAGTCGATTGCGTCCTGCCGGAATTTCCGACCGGCGTCGGTGATGTAGACCAGCTTGGATCGACCGTCCTTCGGGTTCTTGCGGAACTCGATCAATCCCTCACGTTCCAGAACGGCCAACGAATGGGTCATCGAGGTCTTGGGAACCTGAAACGCCTGGGCAATGGCAACGGGTGTGCGGCCATCTCCAACTCGCACAAGGTGGTTCAGCACGGAAAACTGGGCCAGCACA
This sequence comes from uncultured Anderseniella sp., assembly GCA_964390445.1. Taxonomy (GTDB): domain Bacteria; phylum Pseudomonadota; class Alphaproteobacteria; order Rhizobiales; family Aestuariivirgaceae; genus Anderseniella. The sequence goes on along the minus strand of CAYMJJ010000065.1, from coordinate 1,469 downwards.
AAGCCCGGCGGCAACCGGGCTTCGAAGATGGTGCGCGACAACTGTTCGATAATCCCGATCTCGTTGAACAGCCGGAAGTAGTCGGACGTCAGGCTCTCAGGCATTCATGATCTTGCTTTCCAATGGCCACCGCGGGCTTGCACCAACGCTCGGACCATAACCGATCCGCGACAGCATTTGAACCGTCCCTCCGATTGGCGCAAGGCGTTCATGCACCTGGCGGAAGGGTTCAGCCATTTCGGGGAATTCCTGCAGGGCCTGGCTTAAAGGCTGGAACCCGAGACCCTGCCCGGTTGCTGCGATGTTGACGCGCAGCCAGTCTGCCCCCGCGGCGATCTGGGTTTCTCGGCTGTTGTCATCCGTGACCAGCCAGACATGCCCCATGGCGGTATCAGCATTTGCAAACACCGCATCAAGTCCCGATCTGAAGGCCAGGCTGGTTGGGTCCGAGGCCGATTGACGGGTGAACTGACCGGTCAGGCGCAGCGATTCAAACAGTGGCCCGGTGAAATCGATGCCATCGGGATTGGCGTCGACTTCATGCCGCCCAATGCGGAACAGATCGACGCTTTCCTGAAAGGTACGGGGTGTTTCAACTTCGATCCGCAATGCTTCTCGGGTCAGCGAACGCCATTCGAGTACGTCGGATGGGTCCACGGTACCGCCAAACCTTGCACCGTTGCGCACGACTGCCTCGAGCGGTGCCAGCAATTCGGGCGCGACGGGGCGGTTCACATCGAACGGTTCCTTGTTGGAGCGCCGCGCGGGAGCCAGCACGAACAACGGGTCACGTTCGACCGCCGGATCGGCTGTCAGGGTAATGCGGGCAACGGGTCGCTGATCGAGGCCCGACGCATTGCTTCCTTGCGGGAAAAGGACCGTCTGGACGCGGTAGCCATCTTCGGCCGCTGCCATGCGCAGCAGTTCCAGAAAGCACCCCAGGCCGATGGTGATCTGTCGATTGAACGGATCCGTTTGAGGCAGCATCCGGTCGCGATCCGCGTGCAGCGTGATGAGTCCCTCCTCGGAAAGATCAGCCAACCAGGGCTGGCGGTTATGGGGGTTTGGGGCAAGCAAGGCCCAGGAAAGCGCGCGCATGCGCGGATCGTCGTAGGTGCCAGCCAGTTCCCAGGGAAGCAAAGCCGTCTGCGGGATACGTGTGGCTTCGTATCCGAAGGCACCCCCTCCGGCCAGAACAGCCCCGCCGCCAGCCAGTAGGATCATCTTTCGTCGTGTCAGGTTCATGGCCATCTCCATTGGTTCGATATCGCACTATATAGTACGACATCGCACCAACACAAGACCCAACTGCCATGATAGATCACTTCACTCACCCAGCACCGCCGAGTCGACGAAAGTTTGTTTCTGTTCGTTCCAGGAAGTGTTTGGCTAACGGTGATTGAAAACCACATTGTTTCAATGACCTACAGGCTGATCACTGAATTGGCGCAGTCAACAGGTCCGGAGAA
>CAYMJJ010000064.1:0-13294 GCA_964390445.1 uncultured Anderseniella sp. | reverse complement strand
CAGCCTGGCAAAGTATGTTCACAAGACACTGGAGACCGCTGATCCAAACGATAACCGCGCATCGGTACTGCGTTGTCACTGTCTCAAGGCCGCCCGCGACGCCAAGCTGTCGGCTCACCTGAAGGAAGGCGACCTGAACCTGACGCTGATGCTGACGGCTTGTCCGTCGCCGGCTTTCATCCTCAAGGACGAACGCACCATCGTGGCGCACAATCCTGCCTTTGCAGCCAGTTTCATGACGGACGCTGGCACGGGGCAGGGCAGTCGCGCCTTCGTGCGGATCTCCTATACGCGGCCGTTTTCGCGGCTGCGGGAATTCCTGCAACAGAATCCCAACAAGGCACTCAATACGCTTCTGGTGCTGTCAACCGGCAGCAAGGCGCACAACTGCCGGGCACGGCTGATGTTGACGGGCAAGGGGGAGGAGTCGTTCGTGCTGGTGTTCCTCGACGATGGCGCAGAGGCAACGCAGGCGAAATAATCCGTTACGGCTTGCCTTGCTCGGCCAGTCTTGCCTTGAGGGCGTCTAGCACCTTGTCCTTGGGGCCGTCGGCGGCGATCCTGCCATCTGCCAGCACGATCAGCCGGTCCACCAGGTCGAGCATGGAATAGCGGTGGGTGGAAACGATGATCGTCTGGTCGGGCCTGAGGGCCTGTTTCAGGTTCTTGATCAGGACGCGCTCACTGGCCATGTCCATCGAGCCTGAGGGCTCATCAAGGAACACCACCTTGGGGTTCAGCAACAGGACCCGCGAAAGCGCAACGGCCTGGCGCTGCCCGCCGGACAGCAGGCTGCCACGCTCGCCCACCGGCATGTCGTAGCCCGCGGGATGACGCATGGCGAAATCCTCTACCCCGGACAGCCGTGCCGCCTCGACGATGCGCTGGTCCGAGGCAGCCCCGTCACCCATCATTATGTTGTCGCGCAGCGAGCCGAAGAACAGGTCCGAGTCCTGGTTCACCACGCCGATCGCCCGGCGCACTTCGTGCGGGTGGTACTGCCGGATGTCGATATTGTCGATCAGCACAGAGCCTTCCTGGGCTTCGTACAGTGCAGCCAGCAATCGCCCGATGGTGGTCTTGCCGGACCCGATCTTGCCGATGATCCCGACCTTTTCGCCGGGTTGAATGGTAAAGCTGAGCCCGTTCAAGGCCGGATTGGGGGCTGCGGGATAGGAAAACTTGACGGCCTTGAACTCGAGCTTCGCGTCCTTGATGGGCTGTGCCACGAATGATCTGCCGTCGGGACGCTCGCTCTCCATCTTCATGATGGTATTGAGGTTGGACAAGGCCGCAAACGATTGCTGCGAGCGCGCCATGATGGTGGCGAATTGCCCGAACGGCGCGACCGCCCGCCCGGCCAGGATGACACAAGCAATGATGGCGCCCATGGAAACATCGCCCTGGTCAAACAGGATCGCGCCATAAACCACGATGCCGACCGTGACCAGTTGCTGCACCGCCATGGTGAGCGAGGTCACGGTGTTGGAGATGCGCCTGGTCTTCTCGACTGTGCGCGCCGTGCGCCCCACCAGCCGTTCCCACAGGCTTTGCAGCCGGCTTTCCGCCCGCAGCATCTTGATGGTTTCGAGCGCCGAGATCGACTCGACCAGGAGCGAGTGACGGTAGGCTGATTCCGTGGCGGTTTCCCTTGCGGCCTTGCGCAATGGAAACTGCATGACGAAACCGACCACGAAAACAACCGCCGCGCCGATGGCCGGCACCATCCATAACGGACCACCGACCAGATGAATGACCAACAGGAACAACCCGAAGAACATGAAGTCTGAAATGGTGGCGAGCGTGTTTGACGTGAAGAACTCCCTGACTTGTTCGAACTCCTTCAGGTGGCTGGCAAAACCGCCGGTGGTGCCGGGCTTGTTCTGGAGCTTGATCGACAGCAGGTGTTCGAAAATACGGCCTGCCAGCAGCACGTCGGCGCGCCTGCCCGCACTGTCGATCATCCAGCTTCTCAGCGTCTTGAACAGCAGGTCGAACAGGATGGCCAGGCCAATGCCTGCGGCCAGTACCCACAGCGTGGACATCGCCTTGTTGGGCAGCACCCGGTCATAGACGTTCATGATGAACAAGGGCGATGCCAGCGCCAGCACGTTGATCAGGCTGGCGGCCAGCACGACCTGCACGTAGGTTGGCCACAGCCGCCACACCACGCCCCAGAACCAGTGTCCGCGCGCCAGTTGTATGGCTTCGGGCTCACGCGTGCCCAGCCGGATATCCGGCCGGACCAGGATCGCCGAGCCGGCATAACTCTGTTTCAGCGCGGCCAGCGTGACCGTCGTGATGGTTTCGGTATGAGGATCGAAAACCTCGAGTTTGCGCCGGCCCTTCTGGCGCAAGGCAACGCAGGCGTCACCGTTGTTCAACACCAGTATGGCCGGAAACACCAGCGGATTGAGACGGGCGAGCGGCTTGCGCACAATCTGCGCGGCATAGCCTGCACGGTTGGCTGCGCGCACGGTAAGGTCAGGCGTCAGGTTGCCATTGTGCAGCGGCAGGCCGGATGTCAGTTCGTCCGCCGAGGCCGGCCTGTCATGCCAGGTGGTCACCGCGATGAGGCACCGCAACAGCACGTCGTAGGCGGGCTGCGCGGCGCCGTCGCCGTTTGCATGGGCTTGCGCAGATAGCGGCGTTGCAGCACGCCGCGGTGTTGGCCTGGTCGGCACCGTTGCAGGTGCAGAAGCAGATACTGAACGCAATTCCTGTGTCATGTCGCCGCCGGTTCTCCGGTTGTCAGCATGCTGCCAGCAACCCACATCCAGTAAACGCCATGCTTGGCAGGCTGATCAAGCCGGTGCATCCGGCAAGGCTTCACGGCACCGCCCTGGCGGCAGCGCCGGTTCAGTACAATCCCTTGAAATCGGGTTCGCGGTTCAGGTCCGCTGGCGGCGAGCGGCGCGGCATCGTTTCGGCCGGCGGTGTCTCTGGCACCGCAAACTGCTCGCGGGCATAGGCTTTCACCGCTGAAGGGGGCTGGACCTTGAGTGTCCGCAACAGCTTGTTCACCGAAGCCAGCACCCGGTAGTCCGCAAATTGCACGGCGGACTGTCCAGTCGCAACGGCAATCTGCGCGGCCACGCGGCTGTTCTGGGAGTCGAGAACATCAAGCAGAGACCGCTGGCCGATCTGGAACTGTTCGGTGTAGAAGCGCACCACCTCGTTCTGGGTGTTTAGCTGGCGGTCCAGTTCGGCCAGGCGGACAGCTTGCCACCGGCGCCGGTCCCACGACAGGCGCACACCCTCCTCGACCTCGCGCGAGATGCGGTGCAGCGTCATGCGGGCTTCGTCGGTCCGGCGGATCTGCTCCTGCTTGTTGGCTGTGTCGATGCCGCCGTTATAGAGGTTCCACTGCATCACGACATTGGCCTGCAGGTTATTGTCCTGACCTGGCTCACCGTCCAGGTTGTCACCGGCGCGTGCCCGGCCTTCAAGTGTCAGCTTGGGCGCAAACCTTGCATCTGCCTTGCGTACAAGGGCACCGGCCGCATCTACGTCAGCCCGGGCGAACTTGATGGACGGGTGGCTTTCGCGGGCAAGGCCGATGGCCTGGTCCAGTGACTTGGGCAGGGCGTGGCCGACGCCTTTCGGCATGCTGGCCTTGCCGATTGACCGGCCGACAATGCGCATGAATCGCGTTTCCGCATTGGCCAGTTCCTCCCGCGCTTCAGACGTCCGGGCCTTCGCGGCGAACAGGCGTTCACGCGCCTGCTGTCTGTCAGCCACGCTGATAGAGCCTTCCTGTGCACCCTGCGCAATCTTGCCAAGCAGGTTCTGGTGGTAGCTTTCGTTCTTTTGCAGCAGGTTAACGACGCGGCGCAGCCGGAGGATGTCGATGTATTCGCGGGTAACGGCCAGTGCAATAAACTCTGCACGTTCCATCACGCGGAACGACGCACCGTCCACCCGGGCTGCCTGACGCTCGACCTCCGACTGTGACTCGTAACCGTCAAACAGCAGCTGACGCACCACCAGACTTGTATCACGCCGGTTCAGCAAGCCTGACGAGCCATCCGGATTGGCTGCGCTCTCGAAACTTTCACGCCATCTCTGTTCGCCGCCGATCCGCGCTTCAAGGTCGACCCGAGGCCGGAACAGGCCGCGGCCCTGCTCGAGTTCGAACTCGATTGCTTCCCTGTTGGCGATAGCCTCGCCAATCTCCGGGTTGCTGGAAACCGCTATTCTGACTGCCTCAAGCAGCGTCAACGCATTGGCGGAAGTCGACGTCATCAGGCCGTAGCCCGTGACAACAACCGCCAGAAAACGTGTGATATTCATGTCAAACCGCCCCTCAAGCTCTTTATATTTCTGCCTGCGAATGGTTCCCAGTCGGAATATCCGAGTGCAGAATGCTTTGATTGGACACTATCCCAATCAGGACGCGAGTTCGACATTCTTATTGCGTGCGCGTCAGAAAAATAAATGTGTTGCCGATTTGCAACAGTCAGCCCACTGACGACGCAATTGGCCATGCCCACCAATGCGGGCCTTGGCAAGTTCGCAGGCGACTGCAGGGTCAGTGCGATGCTGGCCTCGCCTTGGGGCGTGCTGGTCAGCCTTCGAGGTGCGCGGCGAGGAACCACAGGTCCTTGTCCAACGCGCGCGACACGCCGGTCATGATGTCGGCGGAGTTGGCATCGCCAGCTTCGTCGGTTTGGTCGATGGCCTTGCGGCAGTCAGCTGCCAGGGCTTCCAGTCGTTCACGCAGGGCCTGGAGGTGCTCTTCCTGCTTGACGATGCCCTTAGGGTACGGCTTCAGGGCTGTTCCTTCGGCAACTTGCTGGATCGTGCCGTGGGCAAAGTCGCCGATCTGTACGACGCGCTCGGCCATCACGTCGATGTGCGCATCCATTCGCGCTGCGACCTGGTCAAGCAGTTCATGGATGGCGATGAAGCCGGGGCCCTTGATGTTCCAGTGGGCTTGCTTGACGGCGAGGCGGAAATCGAGGCAGTCGGTCAGCCGGGCATTGAGAACGTCGATCACCGAATTGCGGACATTGTCCTGCATGTCGGGCACGAAGTTGGCTGCTTTCATGGAAGTGGTCTCCTCAGTTGGTGTGGGCCTGTTAAACGCAGCAATCACTGAAATGGTTGCCCCATGCGGCAATGGCCCGTCATGCCTGCAAATGCAGCACGCCCTGCTTAACTTATACCCTTGGCAAGCCGGTGAACTTCCGCCTATCGTTTGGGCACAACCAGATGCCTGCATCATGATCGATCAGGTGCTGCAACCATGTGAGGAGGCATCAGTTGCACGGCAACCTGGACCGCGCACCAGCGATCTCAGCCCACTCGGTCACCAAGATTTTCGGGTCCGGCACCGACAAGGTGGTCGCGCTTGATGATGTCTCTATCGACATCCAGGAGAACGAGTTCTTCACGCTTCTCGGCCCGTCCGGCTGTGGCAAGACAACACTGTTGCGTCTGATTGCGGGGTTTGACCACCCGACTGCCGGCCGCATCGACCTGCGCGGCGAGGACATCTCGTTCCTGCCGCCGTTCCTGCGCCCGGTGAACACGGTGTTTCAGTCCTACGCGCTGTTTCCGCACATGACCGTCGCCCAGAACATCGGCTTCGGCCTGAAAATGCAGGGCAAGCCAAAAGCAGAAATCGACGCTGTCGTCGGCGAGATGCTCAAGCTGGTGAAGATGGAGAGCATGCGCGATCGCGCCACGTCGGCAATTTCCGGCGGCCAGCAGCAACGCGTCGCGCTGGCGCGGGCACTGGCACCGCGGCCCAAGGTGCTGTTGCTTGATGAACCACTGTCGGCGCTGGACCTGAAGCTGCGCAAGGAAATGCAGATCGAGCTGAAGCGGCTGCAGGGCGACACAGGCATCACCTTCGTGTTCGTAACCCACGACCAGGAAGAAGCGCTGACCATGTCCGACCGCATCGCCGTAATGAGCAGCGGCAAGGTGCTGCAGATCGGCAGCCCGCGTGACATCTATGACCGCCCGTCTGCCCGCTTCGTGGCAGACTTCATCGGCGAGACGAACTTCATCGAGGCAGACCTCGGTGCCAAGGCCAAGGGTATGGGCAAACTGACGCTGAAGTCGGGCATGACAATCGAGGCCAGCCTGCCGGACGGGGACATCGCTGCCGGGCCGGTCACGGCGGTGGTGCGGCCCGAACACGCCAACCTGGTCAAGGCGTCCCGTTCGGCTGCGCTGTCGGGGGTGTTGTCCAACATCGTCTATTTTGGCACCGACACCCATTATCACGTCGACCTCGACAGTGGCGGAAAGTTCACCGTGCGGATGCAGAATGCCCGGGGCGAGACCGGCGGCATGGCCGTCGGCGACAAGGTCGGCATCGTCATCGATCCAGGTGCTGCCCAGGTGTTGAGAGACTGACAAGACCGCTCATGACAGACGCAACAGCAGGCAGAACAACGCTTACTTCCGGCGCCAGGGCAGGCGAGGAAGCGCGCGCGCGCGAAGTCCGCCAGCGCTGGCTGCTGGCAAGCCCGGCGCTGTTCCTGATTTTCATTGCAGCGCTCGGGCCGCTCGCCATCATGCTGGTCTACTCGTTTCTCAAGGCCGGTGCGTACGGCGGCGTGGAATGGGAGTTCTCGTGGCAAGGCTGGGCCAGCGTATTCGTGCAGCGCGACATCTTCTCGGACCAGTTGTCGATTGCCGACGCCCATGTGCAGATCTTCTGGCGCTCGATCCAGCTTTCGCTGCTGACCACCATCACCTGCATGATATTTGGCCTGCCGACGGCCTACTTCATTGCCACCAGGCCCAGGAGCACCCGCAACTTCTGGCTGTTCCTGATCACCATCCCGTTCTGGACCAACCTGCTGATCCGCACCTTCGCGATCATGGAACTGATCCGCGCGCAGGGCACCGTCAACACGCTGCTGATCTGGGCCGGTATCATCGATCAGCCGCTCGACATCCTGTACACCAATTTCGCCATCATGCTGGGGATGACCTACGTCTACCTGCCACTGATGGTGCTGCCGGTCTATGCATCGATGGAGAAGCTCGACTTCCGCCTCGTGGAGGCGGCCTACGATTTGTACGCCACCAAGAGCAAGGTGCTGACCCGCATCATCCTGCCGCTGATCAAGCCGGGACTGGTAGCCGGATCGATCCTTGTGTTCGTGCCCTCGCTCGGCGCCTACGTCACGCCGCGGGTGCTGGGTGGCGGCAAGAACATGATGCTGGGCAACCTGATCGAGCTGCAGTTCGGGCAAGGCCGCAACTGGCCGCTGGGGGCGGCCCTTGCCATGACACTGCTCGTGGTGGTGATGGTGGCGCTGCTGTTCTACGTGCGAACGCTGCAGAAGTCGGGCGGAGGCCAGCAACATCATGGCTGACGTTGCCGCCACTGCACGGGCCACAAAAGCCAGCCATTCCTACTGGCGCAGGCCGTTCGACCTTAAGTCAATGCCCGGCTTCAGCGTCATTGCCATCATCTGCTTCTTCCTGCTGTACGCACCGCTGGTGCCGCTGGTGTTCTATTCGTTCAACGCCGGCAGCAGCATCGCGGTGTGGGAGGGGTTCTCGTGGCGCTGGTACGAAGCCGCCTGGGCCAATACACGGGTACAGGAAGCAACCATCCTGTCGGTTGTGGTGGCCTTGTCGGCGTCGGCGATTGCCACGGTAGTCGCCACCATGGCCGCACTTGCAACCACGCGCACAAGGCCCTACCGCGGCATGACAGCGATCTATGCTGCCATCAACCAGCCGCTGATGGTGCCGGAAATCGTGACCGCGGTGGCGTTGCTGATCGTGTTTGCCTTCGTCAAGCAGGCTACCGGCTACAATGGCCTGGCCTACCTGATCCTGGCCCACTCGGCGTTCTGCGTGCCGTTTGCCTACCTGCCCATCCGTGCTCGCCTCGAAGGGATGGACACCGCGCTTGAGGCTGCCGCGGCAGACCTGTACGCCACGCCCTGGGCCACGTTCCGCCATGTCACCCTGCCGCTGATGTTGCCGGGCATCCTGGCCGGGGCCATGCTGGCATTCGTCATATCGCTCGATGATGTTGTGATCACCGAGTTCGTCAAGTCGCCGGGCCAGGACACCTTGCCGACCTACATGCTGGGCCAGCTTCGCCGGGTCATCACCCCCGAAATCAATGCGATTTCGACGGTCCTGCTGGCAGTTTCAGTTGCCATCGTCACGTTTTTCTTCATCCTTAACCGCAAGGGCACCTCGTGACGGGATGTCCGAAGCAATAACCAGGGAGTAATCAAATGCTCAGAAAATTACTGATGGGAGCGGTGGCCGTTGCCGCCCTGACCGTATCGGGACAGGCCATGGCCGCCGGCGAACTGAACATCTTCAACTGGGGCAATTACACCAACCCGGAACTGATCAAGAAGTTCGAGGAGAAGTACGACGTAAAGGTGACCGTGACCGACTACGACTCCAACGACACTGCACTGGCCAAGATCAAGGCTGGCGGCCACGGCTTCGACATCGTCGTGCCGTCTGCCTCGTACGTGCCGATCTGGGTCAAGGAAGACCTGCTGATCGAAACCCGCCCCGACCAGATGGAGAACTTCAAGCACGTCGCCGAAGAATGGCGTGACCCCGCCTGGGATCCGGGCCGCCGCTATACCGTGCCGTGGCAGTGGGGCTCGGTCGGCGTAACCGTGGACACTTCTGTCTACAAGGGCGACATCAATACCTCGGCCGTGATCTTCGACCCGCCGGAAGAACTTGTAGGCAAGATCAACGTGGCCCCTGAAATGGGCGACGTGATGGGCACGGCATTGTACTACGTTGGCTCCCAGCCGTGCACTACCGACAAGGAAGCCCTGAAGAAGGCACGCGACGTGCTCGTGGCGGCCAAGCCCAAGTGGAAGTCGATGGACTATGGCATCATCGAGAAATTCGCCGGCAAGGACCTTGCCGCAGCGCTATACTGGAACGGTGCCGCGTTCCGCTCGCGCCTGCAGAACCCGGACGTGCGCTACGGCTACCCGAAGGAAGGCTATCCACTGTGGATGGATTCGGTCGCAGTGCTCAAGGACGCCAAGAACGTCGAGAACGCCAAGACCTTCCAGAACTTCATCATGGAGCCGGAGAACGCTGCGCTGATCTCGGCCTTCGCGCGCTATGCCAACGGCATCAAGGGCTCGGAGGAGTTCATGCCGGAAGACATGCGCGATGCACCTGAAGTGGTGATCCCGGAAGAACACAAGGCTGCAGGTCACTTCATCGACACCTGCTCGCCGGAGGCTCAGGCGCTCTACACCGCCATCTGGACCGAACTGACCAAGTAAGCCGTCGGGTCAAACAAACTAGCGCATCACAACGAGGCAGGTACCATCCACGGTGCCTGCCTCGACTGCTTCATGGGCGTCGATCATCGGCGCAAACGTATGGCGGGCTCCAAGGCGGCGCAGGGCGCCAAATCTATTGCTCCATGTAGTCGGCGCAGCGTGGTGCCGGGCTGTTGCCCCACGGCTGGATCGGCACGGTGGAGGTGGAGTTCTGCGGTGAGCCTTCGATGATGCGGTCCGAGTAGACCAGATAGACCAGCGTATTGCGTTCCGGGTCGCAGCCGCGCACGATCTGCATCTTCTTGAAGAACAGCGACCGGCGCTGGCGGTACATCTCGTCGCCCTGTTCGAACTTGCCCTTGAACTCGACCGGTCCAACCTGCCGGCAGGCCAGTGAGACTTCCGAGCGCTCTTCGGCAAACCCGGCCCACCCTTTCCAGCCGCCGATTTCGGGGATGGTGAAGTGGCAGGCGACGCCGCTGACAATCGGGTCATCCAGCGCATAGACCGCAAGTTTTGCATTGGGTGACAACAGCCGGAACACGGTCGACTTCTTGAAGATCAGTTCCGGGTCATCCTCGGTTGCGGCTGCCGGAACAGACCCGGCAGCCAGTGCAAGGCAGGCCAGGGCAGTGGCAAGGCTGAGCGGACGGCGCATCAAGTTGAACATTGTGAACGGTCTCCTTGTTGGTGGCGGCAGGTCAGCCCGCCGCAGCCATGGCCTTGAAGCCTGCGGTGAGATCGTCCTTCAGGTCGTCGATGTCTTCCAGCCCGATGTGCAGGCGGATGATCTGGCCCGGACGGTCCCACGTGGTGGCAGACCTGTAAGTGGTGACATTGCAAGGAATTGCAAGGCTCTCGAAGCCGCCCCAGGAGAAACCCATGCCGAACAGCTCGAGCGCATTGAGGAAGGCATCAACATGCGGCTGGCGGTCGTCTTTCAGCACGACGCCGAACAGCCCGGATGCGCCGGTGAAGTCGCGCTTCCAAAGCTCGTGACCCGGTGCGCCGGGCAGGCCAGGGTGCAGCACCTCGGCCACCTCGTCGCGTTCGCGCAGCCACGCCGCCATGGCGAGGCCGGACTTCATGTGCCGTTCCAGCCGCACGTCCAGCGTGCGGATGCCGCGCAACGTCAGGTACATGTCGTCAGGCCCGGCAAACAGGCCCATCTCTTCATATGTGTCCTTGTAGCGCGGCCAGTGCTCTTCGTTCACCGTGACGCAGCCCATCATGCAGTCGGAGTGACCGACAAGGTACTTGGTGGCGGCTTGCAGGGAGATGTCACAACCGTGCTCAAAGGCCTTGAAGTAGTGGCCAGCGCTCCAGGTGTTGTCGATGGCCACCAGCGCGCCGGCCGCGTGCGCCACCTTGGCAATGGCCGGGATGTCCTGCACCTCGAAGGTCTGCGAACCAGGGCTTTCGGTGAAGACGAGCTTCGTGTTCGGTCTCATCAGGCTGGCGATGCCGGCCCCGATGGTGGGGTCGTAGAAGCTGGTCTCGATTCCCATGCGCTTGAGTAAGCCGTCGGCCAGTGTGCGGGTGGGCCGGTAGGCGCTGTCGGTGATCAGCACGTGGTCGCCGGTGTTCAGGAATGCCATCAGCACTGACGAGACGGCAGCAAGACCCGATGGCGTCACCTTGCACGCATGCCCGCCTTCCAGCGCGGCGATGGTGTCTTCCAGCGCGCGCGACGTAGGCGTGCCCTTGCGGCCATAGGTATAGGGCTGGTTGTGCGCCCGCAGCGCATCAGCGCTCGGGTAGAGGATGGTCGAGGCGTGATACACGCCAGGGTTCACGATGCCATGTTCGGAATATTGCCGGCCCGCTGTCACAAGTTCTGTGGCCGCGCGGCGGCCCGTCACAGAACGTTTATCTTTCTTCATGGAACCCTATCCCGCTGTATGATGCGCAATGCCGGTTTGTTTAGCTGTCAAAGGTTCGAAATGTCGAATTTTTTCAGGCGGCGCTTGACCGGCATGTGAAATTAAGCAGGATAAAGTTCGTTCGTGCGGCAATCTGTCGTGCGCTCAGGGAGTAACACTAGAGAATCCTGATGGACGGAGATCATTTCGGGGCCCAGTTGCGACAACATTCAGCAAGCTGTCTGAAAGTTGTTCGGCCTTTCGTGCAGTCAGTCCTGCCTGATGAGACCGCCACAACCAAACTACCAAAGGAAAATCACATGAAACGTTCGTTGCTTTCGCTTGCACTCGGTGCAGCGGTTTCCATTGCCGCTACTTCGGCTGCGTCGGCCGCAACTCTTGATGACGTCAAGAGCAAGGGCTTCATCCAGTGCGGTGTGAGCCAGGGCCTGATCGGCTTCTCCAACCCCGATGACAAGAACAACTGGACCGGCCTCGATGTCGATTTCTGCCGTGCAGTTGCCGCGGCAATCTTCGGTGATGGCGAAAAGGTGAAGTTCACCCCGCTGTCCGCCAAGGAGCGCTTCACTGCCCTGCAGTCCGGCGAGATCGACATCCTGTCGCGCAACACCACCTGGACCATGGGCCGTGACACCTCGCTCGGCCTCGTGTTTGCCGGCGTGACCTACTATGACGGCCAGGGCTTCATGGTGAAGAAGGCTCTCGGCGTGGACTCGGCCCTCAAGCTGGACGGCGCTTCGGTCTGCACCCAGACCGGTACCACCACCGAGTTGAACCTCGCTGACTACTTCCGTGCCAACAACATGAAGTACGAAGTCGTTGCCTTCGAAAAGGCTGACGAAGTGATCGGTGCCTATGACGCCGGCCGTTGCGACGTGTTCACCACCGACCAGTCGGGCCTTTATGCAGAGCGTCTCAAGCTGAAGAACCCGGACGAGAACGTCGTTCTGCCGGAGATCATCTCCAAGGAGCCGCTGGGCCCGGTCGTGCGCCAGGGCGACGACGCCTGGTTCAACGTTGTGAAGTGGACCTACTACGCGCTGCTGAACGCTGAAGAACTCGGCGTCACGCAGGCCAATGTCGATGACATGACTGCCAACTCCACCAACCCTGAAGTCCGCCGCCTGCTTGGCGCCGAAGGCGATTTCGGCAAGGGCATCGGCCTCGAGAACGACTGGGCAGCCAAGGCGATCAAGGCCACCGGCAACTACGGCGAGATCTTCGACCGCAACGTTGGTCCGAACACTCCGCTGAAGATCGAGCGTGGCATCAACGCACTGTGGAACAAGGGCGGCATCCAGTACGCACCGCCCGTGCGCTAAGCAATCATTGCACCCGTCCGGCAGGCACGTACTGCCGGGCGGTTTTAGTCACTTTCAAGAGCAGTCCGTTTTTTCTTTCGAGTCGTACTTCTACTGAAAGCCGGCAGTAAAGACCGGTGCCAACGAGATGTGATCCTGGGGTACCTTGCCGCGATTGCGCGTTGCTGACGGCGTCGCGGACAAGTCAAAGGATCGGGTGAAACGGCAGTTCGCGCCGGGGCGTATATAGAGTGTTCCGAATTCCGCGCGCGCTGCAGCTGGGTGAAGGCAAGCGCATGAGCGTTGTAACGGGTGGCGACGCCCCTCCCAAGGTCGCGTTCTTCAACGATCCCCGGGTCAGATCGTGGACTGTCCAGATCGTTCTGGTTCTCCTGGTGGGCTATTTCTTCTGGCAGATGTTCAACAACACTGTCGAGAATCTGCGTCAGGCCAACATCGCATCCGGCTATGGCTTCCTGAACACCACGGCTGGCTTCGACCTGTCCTTCACACTGTTATCCTATTCCGAAACATCGACTTACGGCCGCGCCATAGCGGTCGGCATTCTGAACACGCTGCTGGTGGCTGTCTGCGGCATCGTTGCAGCGACAATCGTCGGTTTTATCGTGGGCGTCATGCGTCTGTCGAAGAACTGGCTGGTGGCCAAGGTTGCCGACTTGTTTGTCGAGGTGATGCGCAATGTGCCGCTGCTGATCCAGCTTCTGATCTGGTACAAGGTGGTGCTGGCTGCGCTGCCGCAACCGCGCAATGCCCTGTCTCTGGGTGATACCATTTTCCTGTCCAATCGTGGCATCACGATCCCCAAGTTCCTGTGGGGTGATACTGCCTGGAT
>CAYMJJ010000063.1:0-13340 GCA_964390445.1 uncultured Anderseniella sp. | reverse complement strand
CATGTCCTTCGGCTCGCCATCGAGTGCCGACAGCAGGTCAACCACTTCACGCCCGATGCCCAGCCGCTGCTCAAGCTCGCCTCCGTCTTCCTCGTGGCGTTCGCCCAGCCGTGGCTCCAGCTTTTCCTCCGACACGTACCAGAACCGGGCGGTCTCATCGGCCGACGAAAAATCCAGCTTCAGCGCCCAATCGAAATGCTTGCGAGCCAGCCCGATCAGCCGGCCAACGCCCATGCGACCATCAATGGCGTAGGGCGTCGTCTCTTCTGCGGCCATCTGCTCGGCCAGTTCATCGACAATTGCGCCATACGGTTCAAGGATCAGGGAGGCAACGGCTTCCTGGCCCTCAAGACCAAGATTGTCCTCGCTCCACCGCACCAGTTGGTCCCACGGTGACTGTGCCTCGAGAACACCGGTGGACAGGTGCGCCCGCAATCTGTCGAGATCACCCGACAGTTCGCAGATGCGCGCCGACTGGCGCTCATCGGGCGTGCGCCAGCGTTCAAGCCCGGCATGAGCACGCGCCACCAGCGAGTTGAAATGGGCAGCTTCGGCTTGCGACACCTTTGGCAATGCCCTGACCCGGGCAATTGCCGTCTCGCGCGCCATAAGCCACGCATGCAACAAGGCAGGATGGTTGACCAGGAACGGTGCCATGCCCAGCCCCGTGGAGTTGCCCACGCCAAGCCGGCGGCGCAGCGTCCTGTCCATGGGCACGGCACGTGCGCCACCCTTGACGCGGGCCATATGCTCAACAATGTCGACGGTGAACGTGCGGATCAGCCAAACCGCCAGGAGCTCGACCCGGAACGGCCCGCCAGCCTCGCCGCGCGCCGCATAGACAACCCGATCCGCCAGCCCGAACTTGCCGTTGCCATAGACCGCCGTGGTTCGCATCAGGTAGCCGACCTTGTCGATCTCCTCGCGCGACGGCTGCTCGCCACGAGACAGGCAGTCCACCACATGGTCGAACAGCCGCACCGACCGGTTGGCCCGCGACAGCACCAGTTCACGCTGTGAGCAACGGCCTGCTTCCTGCTTCGGCACATTGTGGCGCAACCGCTCGATGTCTGCATCGTCCGGCACCCCGTCGAACAACGCAAACGTTGCGTCCCACTCCGTGGCGATCACCCGGTCGGACCGCTTCTCCGGCGGCAGGTCGTTGGCGTAGCAAATCAGCGAATAGGTGCGGTCCGGCGTACGTGCCTCATAGACAGCCACGCCGACGCCGCGCTCATCCACGTCCCAGCGCGAGCGCGTGACCTGCCAGCCTTCCTGCTTCACCCGGCGAAGGATGACCCGCATGAACGACAGCCGCGTCTGGTGCGAGGCACCCATGCGGTCGAGCTTCAGCACCTGCCCGGCAGGCCGCATCATCGATACCAGTTTCGGATCACTCAGCGCCCTCATCCGTTTTCGAACCCTTCAAGCACGTTGACCGTATTGATGCCGATTTCCTCAACCGCGTAGCCGCCTTCCATGACGAACAGCGTCGGCAACTTCAGCTTGGCAATGCGCCCGCCATAATCGGTGAAGTCATCGGACTTCAGCTTGAAGAAGCTGATCGGATCGTTCTCGAAGGTATCCACGCCCAGCGACACCACCAGCGCGTCGGGTGCATAGTCTGCAATGCGCACAAGTGCATCATCGAGCGCCGCAGCCCACGTGCCGTAGCCGGTGCCCGGATCCATCGGATAGTTGACGTTGAAACCCTCGCCCTTGCCCGCGCCGGTCTCATCGGCATAGCCGAGGAAATGCGGAAACGCATGCTCCGGCGCGCCGTGCAACGAGCAGAACAGCACGTCGTCGCGATCATAGAAGATGTCCTGCGTGCCGTTGCCGTGGTGGAAATCAGGATCGAGAATGGCGACCCGCTTGGCCCCGTCATTGAGGAACATCTGCGCTGCAACCGCTGCATTGTTGATGAAGCAATAGCCGCCGTACATGTCCTTGGCCGCGTGATGACCCGGCGGCCGGCACAGCGCGAAGGCGGCTCGCTCGCCGCCAGCGACCAGCCGTTGCGCCGTCTGGGCAATGGCACAACTGGCCTGCGTGGCCTCCCACGTGCCCGAGGTGATGGCCGTCTCGATGGCCAACGCATAATAACCCACCTTGCCGTCGATTTGCGTTGGCTTCTTCAACACCATGCGGCGTGCGGGAAAGCATGTCGGCAGAATTTCACCCTGGTAGCCGGCGGCCTGCCATTCGCCCCACGCGCAGGCAAGAAAATCGAGAAACCCCTCATCGTGGACCTGGCGCACCGATGTCATGTCGAGTTCGGACGGATCGAGCATGTCGGTGAACCCGCGAATGCCCAGCGAATTCATGATGTGTTCCCACCGCTCCGGACACTCGAACGGCCGTACGAACTGGCCACCATACAATTCGCCCTTGGGAAAATGCTTGCGGTGATCCTCGCTGCGAACAACTTTCATCAACCGTTACTCCCCGACAACCCCTGCAGTCTCCACGACCGCGTGAAACAACACATCCGCACCCGCTGCGGCCCATTCCGGTGATATCTCTTCGGACTCGTTGTGGCTGACCCCGCCAACGCACGGGCAGAAGATCATCGCGGTCGGGGCAATAGCCGCGATATGGCAGGCATCGTGACCGGCACCCGACACCATGTCCTTGTGGCTGTAGCCGAGCCGTTCCGCTGCCCGGCGCACCGCGTCCACACATCCCTGGTCGAAGGCTACAGGGTCATATGCGCCGACAACCTCGCTCACACACTCAAGCCCGATCTGCGCCGCAATGCGCTCGATGCCTTCGACCACGGTGGTTTCCATGTCCTTCAGGTCATCCAGCGACGGGTTGCGGATATCGACGCAGAACACGACCTTGCCTGGCACGATGTTGCGCGAGTTCGGCATGACGTTGAGCAGGCCCACGGTGGCCACCGCACTGGGTGCAAAATCAAACGCAACCTGGTTGACGAACTCGACCGCGCGCGCCGCACCCAGCAGCGCGTTGCGCCGCACCGGCATCGGCGTGGTGCCGGTGTGGCACTCGAACCCGGTCAGGGTAAACTCGATCCAGCGCAAGCCCTGCGCATGGGCAACCACACCAATGTCCAGCCCTTCCGCCTCGAGGATGGGCCCTTGCTCGATATGCAGTTCGAACATCGCCTTGATCTCGCGTCCGCCCACCGGCAGATCGCCCTTGTAGCCGATGCGTTCAAGTTCGGCGCCAAACACCTTGCCCTCGCCATCGCGGGTGTCATAGGCCTCCTGCAGTCCCAGCTTGCCGGCAAATACCGCAGACGACACCATGGCAGGGGCAAACCTTGCGCCTTCCTCATTTGTCCAGTTGACCACCTCGATGGGATGTCGCGTCCTGATGCCCATGTCGTTGAGCGTGCGCATCACCTCAAGGCCCGCCAGCACACCCAACACACCATCGAACTTGCCGCCGGTTGGTTGTGTATCAAGGTGCGAACCGATCATCACCGGCGGCAGGCTGTCGTCGCTGCCGGGGCGGCGCGCGAACATGTTGCCCATCGCATCGACGCTCATCGACAACCCGGATGCCGTGCACCACGCGGAAAACAGTTGCCGGCCCGCACGGTCGTCATCGGTCAAAGTCTGGCGGTTGTTGCCACCCGCCACGCCAGGGCCAATTTTCGCCATTTCCATCAGGCTATCCCATAGCCTCGCCTGGTTGGTTTTCTGGTTTGTCTTGAGCATTGCACCCCTTCGGCCTGAGCTTTGCAAATTCCGCACAGGCGATACCGTGTCACCTGTTGCGCCGGTTTTCAATGTGCTTCAACGACCAGATGAAGCGAATTTCGGGAGACAGCGCATGCACTTGAACCGCCGCACAATCCTGAGGCTGGCCGCCGCTGTGGCGTTGTTGCCGGCAGCAGCGCGACAACCGCTGGCGAATGCTGCGCGAACATGGGTTTCGCCGCATTTTGCTGGCAATCCGGCGGTGGGCAAGGTGTTTGACCAGGCCGGGCCAACCTCGTTGACTTTTGCCGATGTGGTGGCGAGGACCATCAGCGCGCGCTACGTGATGCTGGGCGAGATTCACTCCAATCCCGATCACCACCTGCTGCAGGCCGAGGCTCTCGCCGCCATGATCAAGGCCGGCCGCCAGCCCGCCGTGGTGTTCGAAATGGTCCCCCGGTTACGGCAACCCGTGCTGGACGAAATGATGGCTTCCCCGCCGGCAGACAGCAACGTCATTGCGACCAAACTTGACTGGGCCAACTCGGGCTGGCCGGACTTCGCACTTTATGAGCCGCTCTTTACCATCGCGCTTGAAAACGGTCTGGCTATCAAGGCGGGAAATATCGACCGCGACCTGGTCCGCCGCATGGCCGGGCGAGAAGGACCGCCCCTGACCGACGAAGAGCGCGCCAGGTACTCAGCTCAACCAGCTCTGCCCGCCAGCGCCGCGCAAGACCTTTTGCGCGTCATCAAGGTGGCTCACTGCAACATGCTGCCCGATACCGTGCTGCCGATGATGCGCGACATCCAGCGCGCCCGCGACACGGTCATGGCTGCCGCCATGCTCGACCCCACCAATACCGACGGAGCGGTCCTGATCGCAGGTTCGGGTCATGCCCGGCTGGACTGGGGCGCAGGCCAGATCGTCGACCAGGCAGCGCCAGGCGAATTGTTGTCAATCGCATTTGCCGAAGTGAGCGACGAGACGTCCGAGGCCCGTCAAGACTGGGCGAGCCATCACTTTACCATCATGACGCCACGCTACGATGTTACCGACCACTGTGAGCAGTTCGGCAAGCCGAAATCGCCCGGCTGAACCGGGGTTGTTAACCATTTGTTAACTTGCTTGGCGAAAACATCAGTTCGCTGAGATCAGGTACGTGTTGATTTGCCGTTGCACCGCGGCGCTACCTGGAAATGGGGACTCTGCCTTGCTTTTTGTATTCGACATCGATTCAACGCTGACGCCGCCGCGCCAGCCGATGGAACCCGGATTTGCCGACGGGTTCCTCGCGTTCTGCCGTGCGCACAAGGTGTACCTGGTGTCTGGCTCTGACCGTGGCAAGATAGACGCACAGGTGCCAGCCCGTGTCATCGAGGCTTGCGCCGGACTGTTCACCAGCGCCGGGTCCGAGTATGAATCCGGCGGCAAGGTCATCTACCATCACGACCATGAATTTCCCGACGAGCTGGTAGATGCGCTGGCTGAACTTGTCGAACGCAGTGCATACCCGGTCCGCATGGGACGCCACATCGAGTACCGCACCGGTTCGCTGAACGCCTCCAGCGTTGGCCGCAATGCCGGCCGGGCTGAACGGCACGCCTATCTGGTGTGGGACCAGGCTCACAATGAACGCGCCCGGATGTGCCGCGAAATCGAGCGGCGCTTCCCCGACTATGAAGCCACCATCGGCGGCGAGATCAGCATTGATGTTTCGCCGGTCGGCTGGAACAAGTCCCGCGTGATGATCATTCTCGAACACAACCACGGCAACGAACCGGTTACGTTCGTCGGCGATGCCATCTATCCGGGCGGCAACGACTGGCCATTGGCGCAGGCCCTGCAAGCTGCATCGCCGGACAATGTGATCGTGCCGGTCGCCGACCATCTGCAAACCGCTGAATGGCTCAGCCGGTTCGAGCGAGCGCAACCGGCAATCCGCACAGCCTAGAGCATCATTCGATCAGATTGCATCATCTGATCGGATAAAGATGCTCGTTCTCAGAGTGCTAGAGCAACTTTAGCCGTTCAAATAGAACGGCTGTTGCTCTAGCGCGACAGCGCCAGCCCGTCCGGCACCGGCAAGGCGCTCAGCAGCGCCTGCACGAATGCCGTCAACTCCAGCCTCTCGGCCGCACTCATCGCCTCATAGCGCTCGCGCGCCGGCCGCGCCTCACCATCATGCCAGCGGATTGCCTCATCGATATTGGCCGCCCGCCCGTCATGCAGATAGCGATGACCGGCAACTGCCCCGCGATAGCCAATCAACGGCGTGGTGCGCCACTCGCCAGGTGCCGCATCACCTTCCGCTCCCGTCGACGCAAGCCCCGGCCCCATGTCGTGCAACAACAGGTCCGAGTACAACGGTACCGGCGCACCATTGAGATCGCGCAGGGCCGGTACATGACACGCGGCACAGCCGGCCTGCTCAAATGCCGCCGCAGATGGCAGGCCTGACGTTTCCACCGGCACCGCCAGCGAGCGGACGAACCCGGCCAGCGCCTCGACCTGGTCGTCGCTGACGTCGGCTGCTTGCGTGTTGCCTGCCCGCTCCATGCAGGCCGTCTGCAACATGGTGCAATCGCCTGCAGCGCGCGGAACGAGCGAGGTGCCCAGCCCCATGTCCATGTCGAATGCTGTTGCAACCTGGAACGCCACCGACGGCTGCGTGGCCTTCCAGTTGAATTTGCCCACTGAGGTTGTCTGCCCAGTCCGTTGCAGCAGGTGCGCGCGGCCCGAGATTCCGTCGCCATCGCGGTCATCAGGGTCCTGGCCCTGCAGGATCACCTCATCGGGGATCGCCTCGATCAACCCGGCCACGTCGAGCGCAGGTGCCGCCCTGAGGCTGGGCGAATGACCCGCAGACAGTTCAACGCCCTGGCGCAAGCGCAAATTAGTAACGAACCCCGTCAGCCCCGCTGCATCGGTCTCGGCTCGGATGTCTGCCACGCCCTCAGGCGCCAGCCCCGCCACCGCCTTGTTCTGCAATTGCTGGCCGTAATGCGGATCACCCTGGCCTTGCGCATTGATCAGTCGCACCAGCACGCCCGCAGCCGCGACCTCGCCATCAGGCCGCACGCTGATGCGCGCACCTCCGCCATTCCAGTGGCACGCATGGCACGACGCCTCGTTGAACAATGGCCCCAGCCCGTCGGTGGCGGTTTCCGCGCTGGTCCAGTTGCGTTTGAACAGCATCTCGCCATCGATCTGATCTTCCGCATTCGCAGCCTGGCCCCACACGATGCAGGCTGTCAGAAGGGCGGCAAACTGTCTGGGCAAGGCAGTTCGCATCACATCGTGGCACCGATCTGCCAGGGCACGAATTCATGATCGCCCAGGCCCTGCCGTTCCGACAGGGAAGGCGCGCCAGATGCGAGGCGCAGCCATGCCTCGAATATCTCGGTCCCGAGTTGTTCCACGCTGACCTCACCTGAAAGCACCCTGCCTGCGTCAATATCCATGTCGTCCGGCATCCGGGCCGCCAGTTCAGAACTGGTAGCAATCTTCAAGGTCGGGGCAGGTTTGGACCCGAACGCCGAACCCCGGCCGGTGGTGAATGTGACAAGGTTGCACCCTGACGCGATCTGTCCGGTGACGGACACAGGATCATAGCCAGGTGAATCCATGAAGGTGAAACCACGCGCCGTCACCGGTTCGGCATACCTGTAAACGCCGTTGAGCGCACTGGTACCGCCCTTGGCTGCGGCACCAAGCGACTTCTCCAGGATAGTGGTCAGCCCGCCCAGTTTGTTGCCCGGCGTCGGGTTGTTGTCGAGTGTGCCCCGGTTGCGGGCCACATAATCCTGCCACCACTCGATCCGCTCGATCAGCTTGCGGCCGATGGCGGGCGTGGCCGCACGTGCGGCAAGCAAGTGCTCCGCTCCATAGATTTCCGGCGTTTCGGCCAGCACACCCGTGCCGCCTTGTGCAGCCAGCAGGTCACAGGCATGACCTAGCGCCGGGTTGGCGGTAATCCCCGACCAAGCATCAGACCCGCCACACTGCAGCGCCACCATGAGGTCCGATGCCTGACATGTCTCGCGCACGGCCTTGTCTGCGTCCGGCAGCATGGCCTCCACCTTGGCAATGCCGGTTTCAACAGTGCGGCGCAGGCCCGCGACGTCCTGGATGTTCATGGTCTGCAGGCACGGTCCCCGCTCAAGCCCGTAGGCCTCCAGCAGCCAGTCGATCTGGTTCATTTCGCAACCAAGCCCCACCATCAGCACACCGGCGTGGTTGGGATGGCGCGCATAGCCCCACATCACCCGTTGCAGCGCATCGAAGCCTTCACCTGAATCCGCCATGCCGCACCCGGTGCCGTGCACATAGGCCACCACCCCATCGACGTTCGGATAGGCTTCAAGCCTGGCTGGGGTAAAATGATCAGCAATCATGCGCGCGGCCGTGGCCGAGCAATTCACCGAGGTGATCACTGCAATGTAGTTGCGCGTGCCCACCCTGCCCGACGTCCGGCGATAGCCCTGAAAGGTTGCCCGCTGACGTTCTGGAACGACGGGCGCAGTCTTGATGTTGGTGGAAAATACATAGTTGGCCTGGGTCGCGGCAAACGCCAGGTTATGGGTATGAACATGCGTACCTGGCGCAATGGCGCACGAGGCCGAACCGATGAACTGGCCGTATTTGATCACCGGTTGGCCTTCGCCAATGCCGCTCAGCGCCACCTTGTGCCCGCGAGCAATGCGCTCGCGTAGCGTCACGCCCAACACCTGTTCGCCCACCTCAAGCGGCCTTGCGGCAGTAGCGACGTTGTCGGTTTGATTCAGCCGGATGGCATCAGCTGCTGTCATGATGATGAGGGCTTCCCGCATAGGTGTTACAGCACGCAACATGAAACGGGACAGGAGCGAATGCAATCAGTTGGCGCTGTCCGGCTCCAGTGGCAGGATGCGCCCGCAGGCAAGCTCCAGCAGCCCGTCCAGCGCCACTTCCGCGTCCTGGCCCGACGTGTCGAGCTGGTAGTGAGCGCGCGCATAATCCTTCATTCGTTCACCCAGCAACTGGCGCAGCCGAACCATGGCTTCCGGATTGCCTTCCATCGGCCGCAAGTCGCCTTGAGCGCGCACCCGCGACATGTGCTCTTCGGGGCTCGCCTTCAGCCATATGGTGTGAAATCGCTTCAACAGGGTTTCATAGACGTCTTCATCGGCCACGATGCCGCCGGCCACGGCCAGCACCACCTGGGACCGCTGGGTAGCAATCAGATCGATTGCCTCCGCCTCGAAACGCCGATAGCCATCCTGGCCATAAAGGTTGAACAGCTCCGAGATCGGCAACCCGCTCAACTCGCGGATCACGTCGTTCAACTCCACGAACTTGAACCCGAGCCGCCGCGCCAGCGCCTTGCCCAGTGTTGACTTGCCCGCCCCGCGCAAACCCACCAGCGCCAGACGCGAGGCACGTGCATCGTTACCGGTCCTGTTATTGTCCGGTTCGCTGACAAGGTCTTCCAGCATCACGCCAAGTGACAGCGCGATATCGCGCAACAACACGATGGAAATGTTGCCAGACCCGCCTTCAAGTTGCGCAAGGTAACGTTCCGACACGCCCGACATGTCCGACAGGAGCCGGCGCGAAAGCCCCCGCGACTTGCGCGCATCGCGCACCCTGTCACCAAGACGCGCAAGAAACGCCAGCGAATCCTTCTGGCCTTCGGGCCTGGTGCGCGGCTGGTGCTGAACCAGTGACAGCACGTTCACGCTATGCGCCTCAGTAGGTTTCAACATGATATCGCCCCGATTGACGCATCTCGGGCTTGATCGCAGACCAGTCCAGTCCTGCGCCACGGCACATGTCGGCCAGCGCTTCGTCGACGCCTGTCTCCATGCCCTTCAAGCCGCAAATGTAGATGTGTGTCTTGTCGCTGCCCAGCAGAGGCACAAGATCATCCGCGCACTTGCGCATGCGGTCCTGGACGTACTCCTTCGGTTCGCCCTCCACACGGCTATAGCACAATTGCTGGTGAAGCAGCGCTTCGGGCACCTTCTTCAACGGCCCGAAGTACGGCAGCTCTTCTGGCCGGCGCGCACCAAAATACAAATGCATCTGTCCTTCCGCGTTCGGGCTGGTGCGGCGGCGGCGCTCGGTGAACCCGCGGAACGGCGCAGACCCGGTGCCGGTACAGATCATGATGATGTTGGCAGAAGGATCATTCGGCATCAGGAACGTGGCCCCGAACGGCCCCGTCACGTCAATCTGCGCGCCTTTGGGCAGGTCACACAAGTAGTTCGAGGCCAGCCCGTTCGGCTCGCGCTTCACGGTCAGTGCGATGTTGTTGGCGTTGGGCTTTTCACCGTCACGCGCACTGGCAATGGAATAGAGCCTCGGCTGGTGCGGCTTGCCGTCATCGCCTGTGCCAGGCACCAAGATACCGATCGACTGTCCTTCAAGCACCGGAAACGTCTGGTCCCCGAAACTCAGGATGATGTGGCGCACATCGCTTTCAGCCGATGCGTCTGTCAGCCGGAAGTTGCCCTGCACCACCGCCTTTGCAGCCTTCGAGCGGTTGAACAGGTTCACCGACGGCTTGGATGCGGATGCTGGTGCAACCGGCTTGCCGCCGGTGCCTTCATGGGCTTTGGCCAGCAGCGCACCGATCTCGTCTTCCAGGGCTTCCAGCGACCCGCCACCATCGGTTTCAGGCTCGAGACCATCCTGTTGCGCCGGCAGTTCCGTCCAGTCGAATTGCTCCTCGAGCGTGTACGGCGTGGCGACGATGCGCCACTCGTCAATCGAGCCGGTCGGGCACGGGCTGATGCAATCCATGCAGAAGTTGCACTTGCTCACATCCACCACGACATTGTTGTCGTCGTGGCTGATTGCATCAATCGGGCAAATCTCCTCGCACGTATAACAGCGGATGCAGATTTCCGGATCGATCAGGTGTTGCTTGACGAGGGCGTTCATGAGTCGAGCGCGGCACCGGCAATCTTGACGTACTCGAAGTCGCCCGGCTTGTTGTCGATGCCTACCTTCGGCGGCGAGATCCAGCTGGCATACTCGCCCGCTTCCCACTGCGGTTTCATCAGGCTGTCAATGAAGTCGCCATCAGCCTTCGACGGCAGCCATTCGTCATGGCGGCGTTCGAATTCCTCCTTCGACATCAGGTTGCCTTCGGGGTCTGCATGGACAGCAGCAAACTCGCCCTGATGCCGGTAGAACGCGACATGGGGCAGGTTGATCTGGAAGTCGATACCTTCCTTCTTCAAGATGTTGTTCCAGCGGTTCACGCCGCCTGCAGCATCCTTCACATAGTCATCGCGCAACCGCATGTTGATGGCAGACAGCGCCGGTTCATCGGAAATCACCACCTTGCCGTCGATCAGGCGCAGCACCGGATAGGTGTCGCCCTCCAACCTGTGGTCGTCCTCGATCTTGGCTTCCTTGTAACGGCCCTTGATGCCGGCATTGAAGGCATTGGCCGCATTGGTCGAGATTTCCGAACCGAACAGGTCCAGCGACAGTGAGTAGTGCATGTTCGCCTTCTTCTGGATGGTTGGCAGGTCGATTACGCGGAGCGCGCGAATGCGGTCGATGTCGTAGGGGTCGGTAATGCCGTTTTCCTTCATCACCTCACAGGTGCGCTGGATGGTGCGGCCTACGCCCGTCTCGCCCACAAACATGTGGTGGGCTTCTTCCGTCAGCATGAACCGGCAGGTGCGCGACAGCGGGTCAAAGCCTGATTGCGCCAGCGCCTCAAGCTGCATCTTGCCGTCACGGTCGGTGAAGTAGGTGAACATGAAGAACGACAACCAGTCCGGGGTCGCCTCGTTGAACGCGCCCAGCATGCGCGGATGATCTTCGTTGCCCGACTGCCGGAACAGCAGCTGGTCGGCTTCCTCGCGACCATCGCTGCCGAAATACTTCTGCAGCAGGTACACCATCGCCCACAGGTGACGGCCCTCCTCGACGTTGACCTGGAACAGGTTGCGCATGTCATAAAGCGACGGCGCGGTCTTGCCGAGGTGGCGCTGCTGTTCGACCGAGGCAGGCTCGGTGTCGCCCTGGATCACGATCAGGCGGCGCAGCATGGCGCGGTACTCACCAGGCACTTCCTGCCAGGCCGGCTGGCCGGCGTGTTCGCCACAAGGGATGACGCGGCCTTCTTCCTGTGGTGCCAGCAGCACGCCCCAGCGGTATTCCGGCATTTTCACGTAGCCGAACTTGGCCCAACCCTTGGGATCAACCGACACGGCAGTGCGCAGGTAGACCAGCGACTCCTGAAACCCTTCCGGTCCCATGTTGTTCCACCAGTTGAGGTAGCCGGGGTGCCATTTTTCCAGCGCCTTCAGCACCCGCCGGTCGCCAGCCAGATCCACATTGTTCGGGATCGACGTATTGTAATCGACATTGACCAGGTCAGCCATCTTACCAAATCCTTCCTACACACGTTCCATGTTGAAATCGGCCCGCTTGCCAGTGCCGTAGCGCTTCAGTGCGCCATCAGCACCCACTGCATTGGGGCGCTGGAATATCCAGTTCTGCCAGGCCGTCAGCCGGCCAAAGATGCGCGTTTCCATCGTTTCCGGCCCAGCAAAACGCAGGTTCGCCTCCATGGCCGTAAGCGCATCGGGAGAGAAGCTGGCGCGCTCTTCGAGGAAGATGCGCACCTCGTCTTCCCAGTCGATGTCATCGAAGGCAAAGGTCACCAGCCCGAACTCATCGGCGGCAGAAGCATCAAGCATCTCGCCTGCTTTCTGGCGGGCGGCGTCAACTGCTTCCGGCTCGCCGAGGAACCGCGTTTCCAGCCGAGTCAGGCCGTTGCTCATCGGGTACGCGCCAAAGTTCAGCCCGGACAGGGCAATACGCGCCTCCGGCCGGTTGTCGCCTTCAAACTGGCCGTCCGCCATGTACGACCGGTCGGCTGCAAACAGCAGCTCTGCCAGCGTGCCGGCAAAGCACGAGCCCGGCTCCGCCATCACCGCGATGGTGCGCGAGGTCAGGTCCACCCGCTTCAGCACCCGGCGCCAGTACAGCAGGATTTCGCGCATCAGCCATTGGTCCTGGTTGGCCTGCATGAACTCGTCAAACGCCAGCACGGCGGAAGGATCTCCCGCCGACTTGAACTGGATCACCGCCATTTCCATCTCGTTGAAGCGGATTTCCAGCATTGCATCGTCGAGTTCGCGCGCCAGCTTCAGTGGCCAGAACTGGTCGCCCTGCGCCTGGGCCGCGTCCATGCTGGCGGGCACGTCATCTTCCGGTCCCCTGATCGAAATCGTTGCCACGCGGGCATCGCGGTCAAGCTCGACCGACACGCTGGAATAGCTGATCGCATCGCCGGTGATGGTGCGCGCAAGCGGTCCCAGCTTCACCCCTTGCGCATCGCCAGGACGGTCGGACTTCGCTGCCAGTTCCTTGGCCCGGCCCGCCACCGCCTCGGCAAACTTCGATGCAGGTGCCACGTGGTCCACCAGCCGCCAGTCAACCGCCTTCTTGCCGCGAATGCCTTCTTCAAGCGAGCAGAAGATGTCGGCCCGGTCGCGGCGGACCTTGCGCTTGTCGGTTACGCGGGTCAGCCCGCCGGTGCCCGGCAGCACCGCCAGCAACGGCACCTCCGGCAATGACACCGTGGACGTTCCGTCATCTGTCAGGATGATCTCGTCGCAGGCCAGCGCCAGCTCGTACCCGCCACCGGCACACGCGCC
>CAYMJJ010000062.1:0-13843 GCA_964390445.1 uncultured Anderseniella sp. | reverse complement strand
TGGGCGAGGACGGGGTGGCGCTGGGTTCGGATTTCGATGGTGCGCTGGTGCCGGCAGAGATTGGTGATGCCGCCGGGCTGCCGGCGCTGGTGGGGGCCATGCGGCAGGCCGGGTATGGCAGCGAACTGGTCAGCAAGATCTGTCACGACAACTGGATGTCGGTGCTGCGCCGGACCATCGGATGAGTTGCATGGCTAGGTCACTGCCAGGTCAGCAAGTTCTGCCAATCACAGCCACCGTTTAACAAACATCAGATTGTTGCCATATAGAAGTCCATGTAAGTTCATATACGTATCAGGTTGATGAACCGATTTTTTGAGCTGATGTGGCTGGCCCGTTTGCACCAACCCTTGGTTTTCTATGGCTTGAGAGATGACCGATGATGCCCTGCCATGGGATGAGCTGTTCAAGCACCTTCCCGCACCCTGCCTCGTACTGGACCGGAACCTGTCCATTTGTGCCGCGACCGACAACTATCTCACCATAGTCCAGCGCGAGCTTGACAACATCAAGGGTCAGTACGTTTTCGACGCCTTTCCCGAGCAGGGAGAGCGGCTGGCCATGTTCGAGGATGCATTCCGACGCACGCTTGCAGGCGAGGCCACCTCGTTGGTCAAGGTGCCCTACTCCATTCCGGTTACCGGCAACGACGGCAAGCCGACTGGCGAGATGAAGGAGATCTGGTGGACCTGCCATCACAACCCGCTGCGCGGCGCGGACGGCGAGGTCCACTACGTGATCCAGAAGGCGCAGGACGTGACGACCCTGGTGATGGCAGAGCAGCTGAAGAATGCCGTCACCCGCGAGCTGGAACACAGGGTCGGCAATATCCTGTCGCTGGTCTCTGCAATCGTCCGGCGGACCGTTTCAAGCTCGCAGGATTTTGAGGACTTCATGTCGAAGTTCGACCGCCGGCTGATGGCCCTGTCCCGCAGCAACCAGTACCTGACCGGCGAACACTGGGACGGCATGACGCTCGACACCATCATCTCGCGCGAGATCGCCGCCTGTCACGAACTGTCCAGCCCCAAGGTGCAGATGTCCGGCCCGCCGGTGACGGTAAATACCACTGACGCCCAGATCCTCACCCTGGCTATGCACGAACTTGCGACCAACTCGATCAAGTACGGCGCATTGAAGTCGCCCGAAGGCCGACTGGTGATAAACTGGACAGCCAACGGTAGCGGTGCCTTCGAACTGACATGGCGTGAAAACGGCATCGACGAGATGTCCGACACAAGTCACAGCGGGTTCGGTTCAATCATTCTCGACCGTATTGTACCAGCACAACTGCGCGGCGAAGCAAAGCGCGATTTCGGCGGTGACAGCTTCGTCTATCAGCTTTCCGTCGCCGATCGCGCCGCTGCA
The DNA here is from genome assembly GCA_964390445.1 of uncultured Anderseniella sp. Lineage (GTDB taxonomy): Bacteria > Pseudomonadota > Alphaproteobacteria > Rhizobiales > Aestuariivirgaceae > Anderseniella. Next base: position 12,475 of record CAYMJJ010000062.1, on the reverse strand, counting down.
GACTGAGCACTCAGCAGGGCGGGTATTTTGGCCACTTCATCAGCAGCGGCTTTCATGGCTGCTTCGTCGCGCGAGCGCACCACAATGTTGGAGCCCCAGCCGCCGTCCTTCTCGAACGGGTAGGACCCGATCACTACGCGGTCATGGGCCGCCTGGATCGCCTTGAGCGGGCCGGCAAGATCACCCTCGCCGATGTTCAGCGTTACGGTGCGCGACAGCATGACGGTGCCGCGGGCAAGCTTTGGCGCGCATGCGTCCAGCATCGACTGCATGATGCGCGGCACGCCTGCCATGACGAACACGTTGCCAATGTGAAAGCCGGGAGCCTTGGACACCGGGTTGGGGATCAGTTCGGCTGTATCGGGAATGCGGGCCATGCGCATGCGCGCCTCGGTTTCCGGCAGGCCGCGCGCTGCCATGTGGGCGCGCAGGATGGCAACCGCCTCCGGGTGGTGGCCGATGCCCACCCCGAACGCCTTCGCCACGCTGTCGGCGGTAATGTCGTCGTGGGTGGGGCCGATCCCGCCGGTGGTGAACACGTAGGTGTAGCGCGCGCGCAATGCGTTCAGGGCCGCCACGATGTCGTCTTCGTCGTCCGACACCACGCGGGCCTCCTTGAGGTCGATGCCAAGCGCAGTCAGATAGTCGGCGATGTAGCCCAGGTTGGCGTCCTTGGTGCGCCCGGACAATATCTCGTCGCCGATCAGCAGCACAGCGGCTGTGGGTATGGTTTCGCTCATGGCTGGAACATTGGCTCCGGGTGTGAGAAGCAGACGTGTATTGATCACACGCACATGATCCAAACCGCAAACCGAGGTCAAGAACACAGCATGAAGATTTCCGACAAGCCATTGCTGCGCGGCAAGCTGATCAGGCGCTACAAGCGGTTCCTCACCGACGTGGAACTGGACGGCGGCGAGGTGGTGACCGCCACCTGCCCCAACACCGGCTCGATGATGGGATTGCTGGAGCCCGGCAACCCGGTATGGCTGTCGGTGTCGGACAACCCCAAGCGCAAATACAAGCATACCTGGGAGATGGTCGAGGCAAAAAATCCCGGCGGCATGGCAGCGCGCGTGGGGCTTAACACCGGGCTTCCCAACAGGCTGGTCGAGGAAGCCATCCTGTCCGGCAAGATTGCAGCACTTGGCGGCTACTCCACGCTGAAGCGCGAGCAGAAGTACGGCAGGAACAGCCGCATCGACCTGCTGCTGAGCGATGAGGCGCGGCCGATGTGCTATGTCGAGGTGAAGAACGTGACCCTGTCGCGCGAGGCGGGGCTGGCCGAGTTTCCCGACGCGGTGACCGAACGCGGTGCCAAGCACCTGATTGAACTGGCAGACATGGTCCGCGAAGGCCACCGCGCGGTAATGGTGTACCTTGCCCAGCGCAGCGATGCCGGAAGCTTCCGGCTGGCGCACGACATCGACGCCGGGTACCGCGATGCCTGGCATGCGGCGACCGGGGCTGGCGTTGAAAGCATCGCCGTGGCATGCCATCTGTCAGATGATGAAATCGTCGTGGACAGGATAATCGATCTTGACCCGGCGTCGTGAATTTGCGGGAATTCAACCATGCAGAACACATATGTCGACGCGGCCAACGCGCCGCTGACCAACAACGGCCAGATCAAGTTGCACGGCTCGTCGGATTTCGAGGCGATGCGCAAGGCTGGCCGGCTGGCGGCTGAAGCCCTCGACATGCTGGTGCCCATGGTGCGGCCCGGCGTGACCACTGAAGAACTCGACAACGCGGTTCTGGCGTTTGCCAACCACCACGACGCCATTCCTGCCCCGCTCAACTATCGCGGCTTTCCCAAATCCATCTGCACCTCGATCAACCACGTGGTGTGCCACGGCATTCCCGGCAACAAGGCGCTGAAGGAAGGCGAGATCGTCAACATTGACGTGACGCTGATCGTCGACGGCTGGCACGGCGATTCAAGCCGTATGTATCCGGTCGGCGAGATCAACCGCCGCGCTGAACGGCTGATCGAGGTGACCTACGAGTGCCTGATGCGAGGCCTGGACGTCATCCGCCCCGGCGCCTACACCGGCGACATCGGCAACGCCATCCAGACCTTCGCCGAGGCCGAACGCTGCTCGGTGGTGCGCGACTTCTGCGGCCACGGGCTTGGCCGGCTGTTCCACGACATGCCCAACATCCTCCACTATGGCCGCGCGGGCGAAGGAATTGAGCTGCGCGAAGGCATGTTCTTTACCGTTGAACCGATGATCAACCTTGGCCGTCCGCATGTGAAGGTGCTGTCGGACGGCTGGACCGCCGTCACCCGCGACCGCTCACTGTCGGCGCAGTTCGAGCACACCATCGGCGTCACCGCTGACGGCTGCGAAATCTTCACCCTGTCGCCCGGGGGCTATGACTGCCCGCCCTGGCATCGCTGACGAGGAGGAACCGGGGCGCTGATGGGGTTCAAGGACGCACAGGGCTTCAAGCTGCCGAACCCCGGCACGCCGGTCAAGGCGAAAGCCGTCGAAGCTTCGCCGGACACGGCGGCAACAGCAGACCCGCATTACCACGGCCACCGCGAACGGCTGCGCGCCCGCTTCATGGATGGCGGCTCGGATGCCCTGCCTGACTACGAGATGCTGGAACTGATCCTGTTCCGCGCCATCTCGCGTGCCGACACCAAGCCGCTGGCCAAGACCCTGCTGGCACGATTTGGCAGCTTCGGCGACGTGCTGGCCGCCCCGCCCGCACGCCTGAAGGAAATCAAGGGCGTTGGCGACAAGGTGGTGTTCGAACTGAAGCTGATCCACTCGGCAGCGGTACGGCTGGCCCGCAAGTCGGTGCTTGACCGGCCTGCGCTGACCAGCTGGCAGGCACTGATCGATTATTGCACCGCCGCCATGGCCTATGATGACCGGGAGCAGTTCCGCATCCTGTTTCTCGACCGCAAGAACGTGCTGATCGCTGACGAGGTGCAACAACGCGGCACCGTGGACCATACGCCGGTCTATCCGCGCGAGGTGATGAAGCGGGCACTTGAACTGTCGGCCAGCGCCATCATCCTGGTGCACAACCACCCCTCCGGCGACCCGACGCCCAGCCAGGCCGACATCACCATGACCCGCGAGATCGTCGAAGTGGCACAGAAGCTGAACGTCACGGTGCATGACCATGTGATTATCGGGCGCAAGGGCCATGCCAGCTTCCGGTCACTCGGGCTGATGTGACAAACCGGCAGCGTTGACACAGGTCAATGCCGCCTGGCGCTGAAACAAATACATTCACAAAACAGAATTCGTCAGCCAGGCGGGAGGAAAGGGCATGACAGGATACCGTGATTTTGCGACCAGCCGGCGGGCTTTCCTCGGCATGACGGCTGCGACCCTCGCCGCCGTAGCCAGCAGCCAGCCAGCCACCGCTGCGGCAAAGCTGAAGACATCTGCTCGCATCGTCATCATCGGCGCAGGTGCTGCAGGCATTTCGCTGGCCAACCGGCTCGTCCAACGCCTCGATGGTGCAAATATCACCCTGCTCGACCCGAACGAACAACACCTTTACCAGCCCGGCCTGTCATTGGTTGCGGCCGGCCTGAAACCGACCTCTTACGTGGTATCGAAAACGGCAGACTGGCTGCCCGCCGGTGTGACGCTGGTGGCAGAAGCCGCCGCCGCCATCGACGCCGAGAGCAGGAACGTGACCACCAGTTCCGGGACAAACATCAATTATGACTTCCTCGTGCTGGCATCGGGTCTGGTGCTGGATCACGGCGCAATTGAAGGTTTTTCGCTCGATCTGGTGGGCAAGGACGGCATCGGTGCGCTCTATGCGGGCGCAGACTACGCCGCAAGAACGTGGCAGGCAGCTTCGGCATTTGCCGAACAGGGCGGCATCGGCTTGTTCACGCGCCCGGCGACCGAGATGAAGTGCGCTGGCGCGCCGCTCAAGCACACATTCCTGATTGATGACATTGCCAGCCGTGGCGCAGGCAAGGGCAAGTGCGAAATGCACTACGCTGCCCCGCAGGATGCCTTGTTCTCGGTGCCCGTCGTGGCGGAGAAGGTGCGGATGCTGTTTCATCAACGCGGCATTGCAACCCACCATGGCCAGACGCTGACAGCCATCGATCCGGGCAGCAAGACAGCCACCTTCAGCAAGACCGAAAACGGCGTCAGCAGCACCAGCGAGATGAAGTACGACTACTTACACGTCATTCCTCCGCAACGCGCACCGGACGTTATCCGCCAGTCCGGCCTTGCCTGGGCCGACAGGTGGACGGACCAGGGCTGGGTCGAAGTGGACCCGCAGACATTGCGCCATCGCCGCTATTCAAACGTATTTGCGCTGGGCGACGTGGCTGGAGTGCCCAAGGGCAAGACCGCGGCAAGCGTCAAGTGGCAGGTGCCGGTCGTTGAGGATCACCTCGTTGCTGCCATCGGCGGCAAACAGGGCACCGAGCTTTACAATGGTTACACGTCGTGCCCGCTGATTACCCGGGTTGGACGCGCCATGCTGGTGGAGTTCGACTACAACAACGACCTTACCCCCTCCTTCCCCGGCCTGATCGCGCCGCTGGAAGAACTGTGGATCAGCTGGCTGATGAAGGAAGTGGCGCTGAAGGCCACCTACAATGCCATGCTGCGCGGCAAGGCCTGAGGAGAACGGACCGATGAAGGAACTGACAGTCGAGACGTTGATCGCCGTGTTCGAGGAGGTGTTCGGCCGCGGGTTGTTCTGGGCTTTGGTGTTGATCGCTGCCCTTGTGACCATCGCCTACCTGTACGTACTGATCCGCGACCGGGCAATGTCGATGCGCAAATTCCTGCTCGCCCAACTGGCCATGCCCTTAGGCGCGGTGGCGGCAGTCATGTTCGTGATGCAGGTTACCAACTCGAGTTTCAGTAACATTGGCGGGCCGGTGGACGTGATCGTGTTGCTGGGCGTGGCTGCCATGGGGGCGGTGGGCATCGCCGTCCTGATCTATACCATCCAATCGCTGAGCCGCAGGATTCCAGGCGGCTGACGAGACGAAAGTCCCGCCGGCGCTCTTGCGTCCAACGGATGCTATCGCCACTTATCGTCCCGGCAAGGTTTCTCGCATGACGCGGGATTGCTGCCGCGACAGGCATGATTCAAGCAAAACCAGGAGACAGCGATGAGCAACGACACCACCTTGAAGAACCTGCAGAAGGCATTGCAGATGGAGATGACCGCGGCTCACCAGTATCAGCTGCACGCCCATGTGCTGGACGACTGGGGCCTGGACCTGCTGGCCGGCCAGATGCGCGAGGAAATGCAGGAGGAAATCGGTCACTCCGACAACTTCATCGAACGTATCATGTTCCTGAACGGCAATCCGGAGATCGGCTTTCACAAGCAGCCCAGGGCTGCATCGTCGCTGGAACAGATGTTCAAGTCGGATCTTGCCGACGAGGACGAGGCAATCAGCTTCTATACCAAGGCTGCCCAGCAGGCCAACGAGGTGGGCGACATCGGCACGCGCACGCTGTTCGAGGAAATCGTAATGGACGAGGAAGGCCACAAGAGCTGGCTTGAACAGCAACTCGGCCTGCTCAAGCGGCTCGGCGAACAGAACTACAGCGCCAAATACGTTTCAGGCGGCAACTCAGGTGATGAAGCCGGGGATGACTGACCCTGGCCGTCTGAAGCAACATCTGTCGCTCTAGTTCACAGCATCGCCGATGGGTGCGGTATAGTTGTAGTGCCACGGTTCGTCCGGGTTGGTGAGCGGGCCGGCAAATGATGGCCCCGCCGCCGTCATGCTGGCCTTCAGCCTTACGTCCCAGCCTTCCGCCCGCCAGACGCTGTCGACTTCCTTCGAGTTGGCACCTGCATGGATCGCGCCGTCCTTCATGACCTGGAAGTCGATGGCACTGGCGCGGCCGTGCAGCGTCAGACCGGGTGCTGCGAGGTTGGCGCGCCGCGTCGCGGTGTAGCCTCGCAACCAGGCACTGACGTCCTTCGGCGACAGCTTGGCAGGATCGGGACTGTCGCCGAACTTCTCGGTCCACGCGGCGAGTAGCTGTTCCGCCACCTGCCCGACAGAGGCATTGGCATTCCACTTTGAAATCTGCTCATCAAGGCTGCGCACCGTGCCATGCACGTAGATCTCGTAGCCGGGGTTGGCAGCCTTGAAGTGCGCATTCACCGCCGCGATTTCGGCCAGCAGCGCCTGCCGTTCCGGCGAGCTCTTGAAGGCTTCGATTTGCGCATCGGTCCAGCTCCAGCGCTCCCCAATCCTGTCGCCGTACCGGACATAGCTTCTCAACGCCAGCAGCCTTCGGCCCAGGTCCGGTATCTGCACCAGCGCTTCACCCGAAGGTGGCGGCGCCAGCTTCACCAGCATGTCATCAAGGGCGGCGGTTTCACCGGCATGTGCAGGCGCAGGCAAGGTCAGCACAAGCGCGATTGCCAGAATGAGGCCGGTCGCCAGCCTGGAAAACGACCCGGGAAGGCGGCGGCAATGCCCGATGGCGCAATTCAGCATCGTTGTTTCTCCCAGTCCTGGCAAAACTTGCATTGCGTTAGAACTACCTTGATCTCAGTCAATGAAAAACCCGAATTCTCATGCAACGAACGTATGGAAGGGCGAACCACGAAGTAATCAAACCAATCGGAGACAAACATGCATTCCCTGAAAACTCTGTTCGCGGCATCCGCAATTGCTGCGGGGATGTGCCTTGCCGCATCCGGCCCGGCTGCAGCCGCGCCACTGGCCGGCATGGCCAACACCCCTGCTGCACAGGCTGAATCGGCCATCCAACTTCCGGTCGAACTGGTGCAGCAGCGCCGCTATAACCGCCAGCGCCATGGTGACCGGTCCCGTTCCCGCCGCGGCCGGCACCGCCATTTTTATAATGGCTACTGGTATGCGACCCCGTGGTGGCTGATCACGATGCCGGGCCAGGTGCGCCGTTGTGACAGGATAGAGCGCAACTGCCGGATCCGCTTTGGCCGTGGCCGCGACTATCGCCGCTGCATGCGCAACCGGGGCTGCCGGCCGTAAGTCTGCCCCTAGGGCAAACCATGCAAGATCGGGCCGGACAGCGAGAACCTGTCCGGCCTCTTGCTGTTTCAGGACGCTTCGCGCGCGGCCCAGGCGGTCTTGAAGGCAGGGCGTTCGCGCACACGCTTCATGTAGGCGGTCAGCGGCCCCTCAGGGATCTGCCACTTGTGCATGCCGATTGCCCAGCCGAAGCAGTGGACGATGATCAGGTCAGGCACAGTGAAGTCCTTGCCCATCACGTAGTCATGATCGCCCAGCCTTGTTTCCAACCAGCCCAGGGCACGGCCAAAATCGTGTTCGCAGGCCTTCACCGCACCCGGCGAGCGCATCTCTTCAGGCAGAATGAGTGTGTGTTTTGCCGCCCACCAGCACGCAGAGTCCAGTTCATCATTTGCAAAGTGCAGCCAGCTGTCCTGCCTGGCGCGCTCGATGGTGCCTGCCTTGAAGGTGCACACCTCATGACGGTCAGCGAGATACTGGCAGATCGCGACACTGTCGATGATGACTTCACCGTCCACAACCAGCGCCGGCACCTTGCCGGAGGGGTTGTACTTCAGGGCTTCTTCGCTGCGCGCGCCAGCCGGCACGAGGTCATAGGCCTGGCCTGCCTCTTCCATCATCCACATGACACGGAAGGCGCGGCTCTTGGGGGTTCCGACAAGCGTATACATCAGTTGAACGTCTCCGGTTATGGGGATGAAAGGACTCTAAAAAACACAGCCACGCGCCGCGATGGGCCACACGGTTTCAACATGGCCATCGTTCAAGCCGCCGCGCACGCCCACATACCAGTCGTGCAGGTTGACGGTCGGGTCGACATGACCGGGAATCAGCCAGATGCGATCACCAAGCGCAGGTTGCGCGCGGTTTGCAACAGCGATGATGCCGTGCTCGTCGTTGGCCCCGGTGCAGGTCAGCCCAGGTGCGCCCCAGACCACCGGCAGCCCAGAGTCGATGGCAGCGGCCTTGTGGCCTGCATCAACGATGCAATGGTTCGGCACGGCCACGCTCATCACCGTTGAGGCAATGAAAAGCGCATGTTCGAACAGCGGCACGTGAGCCGCGGCGGCGGGCTGGTTGCGGGCATAGTCAGCATCAAGGAAACAGTAGGACCCGGCCTGAAGCTCCGTCCACAAGCCGGAGGCGGCCTCGATATAGAACGTGCCACTGCCTGCCCCGGTCACGGTCGGGCACGCGATGCCGGCATCATCGAAGGCGGCAAGCGTGGCGCGCACCCGTTCGCCCGACAGGGCAATGACGGTCGCGCGGTCCTGGTCGGTGCGCAAATGTTGCGCCCCACCGTGATAGGCCTGCAGACCGGCAAACTCCAGTCCCGGTTCATCAACAATGGCCTGGGCAATGGCGGCGGCCGGTTGCCCTGCTGCTGCGCCACAGCGGCCGGCGCCAGCATCGATTTCCACAAGCACGTGAAGCGTGGCCCCGGCAGCGCGGGCGGCTGCGCCATAGGCGTGGACTTGCGCAATGTCATCGGCACACACGGAGATGGTTGCACGGCTCGCCAGCGCGGCCAGGCGGGCGAGCTTTGCCTCGCCAACGACCTCGTTGGAGACGAGAACGTCGTTTACGCCGCCATCGACCAGCACTTCGGCCTCCGACACCTTCTGGCAGCATTGGCCGACAGCGCCGCGCGCGATCTGCGCCAGTGCCACATCCGGGCTCTTGTGGGTCTTGGCATGCGGGCGCAGGCGCATGCCGCTGGTGGCAACAAAGTCGGCCATTGCATCGAGGTTGCGCTCGAAGGCTTCGAGGTCGATCACCAGCGCGGGCGTGTCGATGGCGCTCACTGGATCGCCAATGCTGGCGGGTGGTCGGATCATGTCATGGCCTCCGGGGTATCGAAATCCTGCAGCACGGCGTCTGTTTCCATCTCGACGCGGGTGACGCGGTCACCGGACAACAACGAGCGGGCACCTTCATCGCCTTCCAACTCCAGCAGGCTTGAAAAGTGTTGCCGGCCCATGATGACCGGGTTGCCGCGCTGGCCCTCATGGACTGGCACGATGATGCTTGCCGGACCGGCAAAGATATCGAGCAACTGGTTGATGTCTGACGCCGAAACACGTGGCATGTCGCCCAGCAGGATCATCGCACCCTCACACGCGGGCGGCACGGCGCGGATACCGGCTTGCAGAGACGTTGCCTGGCCTTGCGGATGATTGGGATTATGAACGAATGCCACCTCAAGCCCGGCAAGCGCGGCGCGCACATCTTCAGCCTCATGGCCGGTGACCACGATTACCGGCTCAAGTTCGGTTGCCAGCGCCACCTCTGCGACCGTGCGCAACATGGCCTGCCCGCGCCATTCGGCCAGCAGCTTGTTGGCAGCACCGAAGCGGCTCGACGTGCCTGCCGCAAGGATAATGGCGGCAACACCGCTCACCGGCCCGCCTCACGCGGGCTGGGCCGGGTTTCAATTTCCATCAGCAACCCGCCTGCCCCCATGTCCATGATGTCCTGCGGGCGAACGTCGATGCCGGCCAGCACCCGCGCCAGCACCCAGTCAAACCCGTTCAGCTTGGGCGAGCGCGCACAAGACGGCACACCAATGACCTGCCGCGTGTCGAGGGTACCCAACATCAACAGGTTGCCGGGATCCACCGGCATGCCGAGGTGCACCACCTGACCGCCTGCCGCCACCAGACCCGCCGGTACCACATCGCCACGGTCAACGATGGCCGACGCGCCGAACACCAGCACCGGGTCATGGCCCGACGCGGCAAGCCGGCGAATGCCACCGGCGATTCCGTCATTGGTATGGGGCACTTCCACCACCTCGCCCAGCGTGCTGCCATAGCGTTCCAGCCGGTCGCGGATGACGCGGGCAGACTTGTCCAGCAGGCTTTCCTTCATGCCTTCGGTGCGGGTCAGAACCAGTCCGGCAACGTGCGGCGTAAACGGCTTCAGCGACACCAGCGAGCGCGGCGCGGCAAGGCTGGCGGCTTCTGCCACCACGTGACGCGGGGCGGCAAACGGGATGATCTTGACGGTCGCGACCATCTGGTCGTGTTCGACCGCCTGGAACGGCGTCAGGGTGGCCAGCGTGATGGCTTCATCAAGCCGGTTGATGGCACGCACCAGGCCTGCGTCCACCAGCAGCACACCGGCGGCACCGGCGTAGATGTTGCAGCGCCCGGTGGATGCCTCCTGCAGCACGAGGTTGTCGCCCGACACGGCCCTGGCCAGTACCCCGGCCGCTTCGTCCTCGTGCATGTCTTCAGCGGACAGGCGCGCGACATGGACAGCCGTCACCCCGGCCTTGCCCAGGTTCGCGATATCAGCAACCGACAGCAACCGGCCCTTCTTGAAGGACACCCCGCCATGGCGGACGGAATGGGCGAGGATTGCTCCCTCCGCCTCGGCCACTGGCACTTCGCCGAACCTCATGACGGTGCGCCAAGCCGCAAGGCGCGGGTCATTTCGGCGATGATGGATACGGCAATCTCGGGCGCACCGCGCGCGCCGATGTCCAGCCCGATCGGGCCGCAGATACGTTCAGGCTGCAAACCGGCAGAGGACAACCGCTCGCGGCGCGCGGCTTGCGTCTTCTTCGAGCCGAGCGCGCCGATGTAGAAACAGTCGGACTTCAGCGCGATGGTGAGCGCGGGATCATCGATCTTCGGGTCATGGGTAAGCGCGATGAACGCCGTGCGGGCATCCAGCTTCATCTCCGGCAACACGTCATCAGGCCAGTCTGCGTGCAGCGTCACGCCGGAAAACCGCTCCGGCGTGGCGAAGGCGCCGCGCGGATCAATGACGGTGATGTCATAGCCGAGCGCCTGCGCCATCGGCACCACGGCCTGGGCGATGTGAACCGCCCCGATGATGACCAGCCGCAGCGCCGGGTTGTGAACGTGGATGAAAACCTCGCCGTTACTGGTTGAAACGACTCCGGATTTGTCGAAGCGGAAGCCCTGCTCCAGCGAGTCTGCCAGCGGGTGAGCCACAGCATCTGCGCGCAGCACGGTCTCTTGTGCGCCGGATGCAAGGTCCGTGACCACGGCGAGCGCAATACGGGCTTCGCGAGCGTCTTCAAGGCGTCTGAGCAGTGCAGCATCCATGTCCGTTCAGGCTTTCCCGGTAACCGGTTCGACGTAAACGCGGATCCTGCCGCCACAGGCCAGCCCGACCTCCCAGGCGGTCTCGTCCGCCACACCGAAGCTGAGCACTTTGGGTTTGGCAGTAGCGATGGCCTCGAGCGCCTCGGTGACGACGGCACCCTCAACGCAGCCACCCGACACAGAGCCTTCGAAATTGCCGTCCCCATCGATGATCAGTTGCGAGCCAACCGGCTGTGGTGCCGAGCCCCAGGTTTCGATCACGGTGGCAAGCGCGACCTTGCGGCCTTCGTCAACCCAGGCGTTGGCCTTGCCCAGCAGGCTTGCATCACTGGTGCTCATGTGCGGGGGCCTCCTTGCGCAGCCGCGCACCGGCCTGATCGAGCCAGCGGCGCGGGTCGTGTATGGTCTGGCGCGAGCCTGACAGTACTTCAGCCAGGTCCGCAAGAGTATTGAGATTGTGGCATGGCCGGAACTCGTCGACGTGGGGCATCATCGCCTTGACGCCGCTGGCGCGGGCTTCGAACCCGGCATAGCGCAGCAGCGGATTGAGCCAAACGATCCGCTTGGACGACCGCTCCAGCCGGGCCATTTCAGCTTGCAGCACTTCGGTGTCGTCGCGGTCCAGGCCGTCTGTCATCAGCAGCACGTGCGCGCCCTGCGCCAGCACCCGGCGCGACCACTTGAGATTGAACTCCCGCAGGATGTGGCCGATGCGGGTGCCGCCGGACCAGTCACTGACGTGTGAGCCGACCAGTTCCATCGCCTCGTCCACGTCGCGGCGCTTCAACTCGCGGGTGATATTGGTCAGCCGCGTACCGAAGGTGAACACCTGCACCCGCGAGCGGTCATTGGTCAGCGCATGCAGGAAATGCAGGAATACCCGGCTGTAGTTGGCCATTGAGCCGGAAATGTCGAGCAGCACCACCAGGGGCGGCTCGCGCGTCTGTCGTGCCTTGAACTTCAGCTGGGCAAGGTTGCCGCCCGAGCGCATCGATGCCCGCAATGTGGCGCGCAGGTCTACCTTGCCACGCGGGCTGGCCCTGAACCGGCGCATCTTCACCTCGATGCGGTTCATCTGCATCCGCCGGATGGCTTCGCGCGCCTGGCGCTCTTCCTCGGCACTCATCTGCTCGAAGTCCTTCGTCCGCAATACCTCGCGCGCCGACGAGGTGTACTCGCCTTCAAGCTCGATCTCGTCGGTCGGGCGTTCGCGCCGCGACTGGGCCTCTTCCTGGTCGAACATCGCCTCGGCCAGCCGCTTCTGCCCGGCCTTCTTCTTGTCAGGCTTCGTTTCGACGCGCACCTGCTGGAACAGCAACTGCATCATCTGCTCGATCATCTTGGGCCGGCGCCAGAACACCTCGAAGGCGTGGTCAAACAGCGTCGTGTGTTCGCGCCGCTT
>CAYMJJ010000061.1:0-13936 GCA_964390445.1 uncultured Anderseniella sp. | reverse complement strand
TCCTGAGCGCACCGCCGATTGTGCCCGGTATACCTCTCAAAAAGGTTAACAAAGTAATACCTTCACCCAACGCAAACTGTGCCAGGCGCACGTCGGGCACCGCCGTGCCGGAGCGCACCCGCTGGCCGGCCTCAGCTTCCATCGCAGCAAAACCGCGCCCCAGCCGGATCACCACGCCGGGCACGCCGCCGTCGCGCACCAGCAAGTTGGACCCGACACCGATCACCTGCACCGGAATATCTTCATCAAGGCCCGCCAGAAAGCCTGCGAGATCTTCCTCGTCGGCGGGCGAGAACAACACGTCCGCCGGCCCGCCAACCCGAAGCCAGGTCATGTCCGCCAGCGGCCGGTCCAGTTCGACGCGCCCGCGCACCGGCGGCAGCCGCCGGGCCAGCAATTCACCGGGCGTCGCCATCACGTACCGCCCTTGCGCTCGCCCAGCGCCTTCAACTCGTCCGGCAGCGCATAGGCCCATTGCGTAATGTTGCCGGCACCAAGGCAGATCACCACGTCACCGCTTTTAGCCGTTTCATGGATCAGCGGAGCGATCTCGGCATGATGCGAGATGGTGTGGACGTTTCGGTGCCCGCGCGCGCGCAAGCCCTCGGCCAGCGCAGTGTGCGTTGCACCCTCGATCAGTTGCTCGCCAGCCTCGTAGACAGGCGCCAGCACAACCTCATCGGCATCGTTGAAGCACGAACAGAAGTCATCAAACAGGTCGCGCAGCCTGGTATAGCGATGCGGCTGCATCACCGCGATGACGCGCTTGTCGGTTACCCCGCGCGCCGCCTTCAACACCGCCGAAATCTCGACCGGATGATGGCCGTAGTCATCATAGACCTCTATGCCATCGTACTTGCCGGTAAAAGTGAAGCGGCGCTTGACGCCGGCAAACGACGTCAACCCTTTTGCAATGGCTGCGTCGGACACGCCAAGGTTGGTTGCCACGGCAATGGCAGCCGTTGCGTTGAGCAGGTTGTGCTCGCCCGGCATGGCCAGCGTCAGGTTTTCCATCTTGCGGCTTTCGCCGGTGCGGCGATCATTGATAGTCACCGAGAATTGGCTCTTGCCACCGGCAAAGCTGATGTCGCCGAGCCGGTAATCGGCCTGTGCACTCTTGCCGTAGGTGAACACGCGCCGGTCCGTCACCTGCCCGATCAGCGTCTGCACTTCCGGATGGTCGATACACATCACCGCGAAACCATAAAAAGGTATGTTCTCGACGAAGGCGCGATAGGCCTTGCGGGCTTCGTCAAAGGTGCCGTAGTGGTCGAGGTGTTCGGGATCCATGTTGGTAACGATGGTCACGTCTGCCGGCAGCTTGACGAAGGTGCCATCGGACTCATCAGCCTCCACCACCATCCAGTCGCCCTTGCCAAGGCGCGCATTGGTGCCATAGGCGTTGATGATGCCCCCATTGATAACGGTCGGGTCCATGTCGCCCGCGTCCAGCAACGCCGACACCAGCGACGTGGTGGTGGTCTTGCCGTGCGTGCCACCAATCGCAACGCACGACTTGAACCGCATCAGTTCGGCCAGCATTTCAGCCCGGCGCACGATCGGAAGGTAGCGCGAGCGCGCCTCGATGACTTCCGGATTGTCCTTCCTGACCGCTGTCGAGGTCACCACGACCTGGGCGCTGCCGATGTTTTCCGCACGATGGCCGATGTGCACCGTCACGCCAGCCTTGCGCAGCCGCGCCACGTTGTAGTTGTCGGCAATGTCAGAGCCTTGCACCGTGTACCCAAGCGTCGCCATCACTTCCGCAATGCCGCTCATGCCGATGCCGCCAATGCCGACGAAGTGAATGGGTCCGATATCCTGGGTCAGTTTCATGGTGCTGGAGTTTCCTTTGCCAATGCCGGGCGTGCGAGCTTTTCAACCAGGTCGGCCAGCGACGCCGCCGCATGAGGACGCCCGTGCAAGCGGGCACCTTGTGCGGCTCTGGTAAGATCGCCTGTCTCGAATCGCAAGCGCGTTATGAACGCGGCAAGCTGTTCAGGCACGATGTCTTTCTGTTCCATCACCCAGCCACCGCCAGCCTTCGTCATGCTTTGAGCATTGCGCAACTGGTCATTGTCGAGCGCGTGAGGCAACGGCACGTAGATCGCCGGCCGGCCGATCACGCCAAGCTCTGCCACCGTCGACGCCCCTGCCCGGCAAATCACCAGGTGGGCGTTGGCAATGCGCCGGGGCATGTCATCGAAAAAGGTCTCGCAGGTGGCCTTGACGCCTGCCGCCTCGTAGGCCGAGCGCACCATGTCGATATCTTCCGGGCGGCACTGTTGCACCACCCGAAGCCGCCTTGTCACGCCGTGCGGCAGCTCCGCAATCACCTTTGGCATCAGTTGCGAAAAGTACTGTGCGCCCTGGCTTCCACCGAACACCAGCAGGTTGAACATGTGCGCCGCATCCGGCGCTTCATAGTCGGTGACCGCAGCCAGCACCGCTTCGCGCACCGGGTTGCCGACCAGTTGCACGCGCTTCATCTGGGCAGCGGAAAACCCGTATACCGGCTCGAACGACGTCGCGATCACCTGCGCACCACCAACGCCTGCGGCAATCTTGTTGGCACGGCCCGCCACCGCGTTCTGCTCATGCACCATGCTGGCGATACCCGCACGGCGGGCCGCCATCATCGCCGGCAATGACGGGTATCCGCCGAACCCCACTACGGTTTTCGGATTCAGCCGCTTGAACAACATCCTGCACTGCCGGTAGCCGGTCCACAGTCGTGCCATCTGGCCGGGAAGCTTCCAGGGCTTGCCCGGTGTGAGCGTCGACGACGAAACCTCGCTCACCGTGCCGTTTGTAAACCGGTCCCGCCAGGCCAGTCCGCGCGCATCGGTCAACAGCCGCACATCCCAGCCGCGTCCCTCAAGCTCATGGGCCAACGCCTGTGCCGGAAACAGGTGACCGCCGGTGCCGCCCGAGGCAAGCACCACCGTTCGCTTGCCAGGCCGTTGGTTTGCAACCCCGCGCGCCATGCTGTCAGGCCGTCTTCAATGCGAGTCCGGTCGCGGCGGTCTCTACAACCCGCTTGCGGCTGCGCACCCGCGAGAACGCCAGCAGCAGTCCCATCGAGAATGCCATCGCAATCAGCGACGAGCCGCCGTAGGAGATGAAAGGCAACGTCATGCCCTTGGCTGGCAGCAGGGTGAGGTTCACACCCAAGTTGATGAACGACTGGACGCCGTACAGCGTCACCAGCCCGGTCAGCGCCAGTACCGCAAACGGATCCGTCACGATCATTGCCCGGCGCAGGATGCGCAGCACGATGAATCCGATGATGAAGATCAGTATGGCACAGGCCATGAAGCCGAACTCCTCGCCGATCACGGCAGGGATGAAGTCGGTATGGGCATCGGGCAGGATGTGCTTGGCCGTGCCGCCACCGGGGCCCGTGCCCATCAGCCCGCCATTGTGAAACGCCTGAGTGGCGACATCCACCTGGAAAGTGTCATGGGCTTCCGGATCGAGAAACCGGTTGAGCCGCGAAGCCACGTGCGGAAAGCTGAAATAGGCTCCGACGGCACCCGCCACAGCAACGCCACCAAGGCCGAAAATCCACATCCAGGCAATACCCTGGATCAGCAGCAGCGTGGCAAACACAACCGAGACCAGCACCAGTTGGCCGAAGTCCGGCTGCAGAACCAGAAGGCCCGCAAACATGGCGAACAGTGCGAATGCGATCAGCGTACCTGGCATGTCGGGCCGGCGCGCACCTTCAGCCAGAAACCACGCGGCGGTCACTGCAAAGGCGGGCTTTACGAACTCCGAGGGCTGGACGTTGACTGGCCCAAGGTCAAGCCACCTGTGCGCGCCCTTGATTTCCGGACCAACGAACAGCGCAGCAACCATCGCAGCAAGCCCGGCGAAGAAGGTCAGCAACGAGATCCGCCGCGCCCATCCGGTTGTCAGCATGGAGGTTGCCAGCAGTACGACGATCGCCGGCACCAGGAATACGAACTGCCGGATGAAGAAATGGAACGGATCAAGCCCGATGCGTGTTGCCACCGGCGGGCTGGCCGCCATCGAAAACAGCACCCCTGCCGCCATCAGCACCAGCACGCAGCCCAGCACCACGCGGTCCACGGTAAACCACCAGTCGGCGACAAGACCCTTGTCAGAGCGTGAAATCAGCATGATTCAAGCGACCTCCTTGTGGAACTCGACCCCATCGAGCTGTTGCACCAGCGCGCGAAAGTCTTCGCCGCGCACTTCAAAGTTCGGATACTGGTCAAAACTGGCGCACGCGGGCGACAGCAGCACAGCCACTTCGTCCGCTGCGGATTGATCACGCGCGGCGTCTCGTGCAGCCGCCGCCACCGCAGCCTCCATCGTGCCGCAAATCTCGTAAGGCACGCGGCCTTCAAGGCTCTCTGCCAACTGGCTTGCGTCCTGGCCGATCAGGTAGCTGCGTGCAATCCGCCCGAACAGCGGCGCAAGCGGCTCGATGCCCCCGGCCTTGGCCTGCCCGCCCGCAATCCAGTAGATGCGGCTGAAGCTCGAAAGCGCCTTTTCCGCAGCATCGGCATTGGTTGCCTTGCTGTCGTTGATAAACACCACGCGGCCCGTGTGACCCACTTCTTCCATGCGGTGCGCAAGACCCGGAAACGTATTGAATCCCTGTTCGATCTGCTCAGGGTTCAGCCCCATGCGCCGCGCCGCAATGTAGGCCGCGCAGGCGTTTTGCGCATTGTGCGCCCCGCGCAGCGCCCGCGCGCTGGCCAGCGAAATCCGTACGCCGTCGCGGCTGTCAGCAAGCCCGGAGGCGTCAGCCATGATCGCCGCCTTGCGGCCCTTCACTGAAAACGTCACCACATCCGTTTGGCGCGCGGCATCAGCAGCGATCCTTGCACACCATTCATCGTCGATGCCGATGGCAGCCGCATCTCCGGCGTCCTGCAGCGCAAACATCCGCGCCTTGACGGCAGCATAGTTCTCCATGGTGCCATGCCGGTCCAGGTGGTCCGGCGACAGGTTCATCAGGATGCCTACGTCAGGCTTCAGCGACGGCATCAGGTCGATCTGGTACGACGACAGCTCGATCACGTAAACGGTGCTGTCCTGCGGCGGTGGCAACAGCAGTGCAGCCGTGCCGATGTTTCCGCCCACCTGCACATCAAGCCCGGCATTTGCCAGCACATGGCCTGTGAGCGCGGTGGTGGTGGACTTGCCGTTGGTCCCGGTAATGCCGATAAGCCGGGCAGAGGTTCCGGCAATCTCGCGTGCCAGGATTTCGGTGTCGCCGATGATCTCGGTGCCGGTGGCCAGTGCCTTGCGCACGCTCCAATGCGGCTCGGGGTGGGTCAGCGGCACACCCGGCGACAGCACGAAACTGTCGAGGCTTGAGAAGTCGACCTCGTGCAGGTTGACCACGGGCAGGCCGAGCTCTTCCGAACGTGCAGCCGCCGCTGGCGCGTCATCCCAGGCCAGCACCTCTGCGCCACCTCGCATCAGCGCATCAACCGTGGCGTTGCCAGACCGGCCCAGCCCGAAGACGCCGACCCGCTTGCCCCTGAAAGTTTTTGCTGCAATTGCCATGTGAGCGGCCCGTTCTCCTAGCGCAGCTTCAATGTGGCCAGCCCGATGAGCGCAAGCACCACCGAAATGATCCAGAATCGGATCACGATGGTCGGTTCCTTCCAGCCTTTCTGCTCGAAGTGGTGATGTAGCGGTGCCATCGCGAACACCCGCTTTCCGGTGAGCTTGAACGACACCACCTGCACGATCACCGAAACGGTTTCCAGCACGAACAGCCCGCCGATGATGGCCAGCACGATCTCGTGCTTGGCAGCCACGGCAATAGCTCCCAGTGCGCCACCCAGCGACAGCGAGCCGGTATCGCCCATGAAGATCATCGCCGGAGGCGCATTGAACCACAGGAACCCGAGCCCTGCCCCGATCAGCGCCCCGCACAGCACCGCCAGTTCGCCAGTGCCTCGCACATAGTGTATCTGCAGGTAGTCGGCAAACTTCACGTTGCCCGCCAGGTAAACAATCACGCCAAAGCTTGCTGCGGCAATCATCACCGGCACGATGGCGAGTCCGTCCAGCCCATCGGTCAGGTTGACGGCATTGCCCGCGCCCACCACCACGAGTGCGCCGAACACGATGAAGAACGCCCCCATCTGCAGCAGCACGTCCTTCAGGAACGGCAGCGCCAGTGCGGTGGACAGTTTCTCTTCGCCCAGCATGGTGAACATCCACACTGCTATGCCTGCGATGATGAACTCACACGCCAGCCGCATGCGCGCAGAAAACCCGCCGGTCTTGGCCCGCGTCACCTTGAGGTAGTCGTCGTAAAAGCCGATCGCACCGAACCCCATGGTGACGAACAGCACCGACCAGACATACAGGTTCGACAGATCCGCCCACAGCAGCGTCGAGATCAGCACGCTGACCAGGATCATCAGCCCGCCCATGGTCGGCGTGCCCTGTTTTTCCAGCACGTGGCGCGCCGGCCCGTCTTCACGGATCGGCTGGCCCTTGCCCTGTTTCAACCGCATCTGCGAGATCAGCCACGGACCGAACATGAACACCAGGAACAGCGCCGTCATCAGCGCCCCGCCCGTCCGGAAGGTGATGTACCGGAACACGTTCAAGGCCGAAATCTGGTCACTCAGTTCAACAAAAAGATGATAAAACATGTGCTGTCTCGCATCGAGGTAAGGAAAAGTCCGGCAGGCGTTGGTTGCTTTCGCCCGGACGGCGGCTTTGCCATCATGCCCCGGCACCGCCCCCGTACTTCTTGATGATCGCCTGGACCACCGGACCCATTCTCGATCCCAGCGATCCCTTGACCATGATCACGTCTCCGGTCTGGATAGACCCCAAAAGTGGTTCGATCAACTCTGCCGATGCTGCTGTGTACGAACCTTTCAAGGCATCAGGCAGTTCAGCCCACATGGCCGCCATTTCCGGCCCGCTGGCAAACACCTTGTCGGTTCCAGCGGCTTCCACCGCTTCGACGAGCCCTGCGTGCAGCTTGGCCGAATGCACGCCCAGTTCAAGCATGTCGCCCAGCACCGCAATGCGGCGGCCACGCCCTGCAGGGTCAGTGTTTCCCAGCATCGCAAGGGCAGCCCGCATCGAGGCCGGGTTGGCGTTGTAGCTTTCGTCGATCAGCGTGACCGCCACGCTGTCTGCCTTGAGCTTGTGCCGCACACCGCGCCCTGACGGCGGCGCAATGTCTGCCAGCGCCAGCGCGCAACGCGCAAGATCTGCGCCCACGGCCTCGCAGGCACCCAGCACCGCCAGCACGTTCTGAACCACGTGCCGGCCTGGCGCACCCACCTTGCAGGTCACCAGTTCGCCGCCAACCGTCGCAGTCATGGATGAGCACTCATCATGCAGAGTGAACCGTTCCAGCCGGATATCTGCTTCTGGCGCTTCGCCAAAACTGCGGATGTCCGTGATGCCGTTGGCCGCAGCGATGCCGACCAGCTTCTCGAAATACTGGTTGTCGCGATTGACCAGGGCAACACCGCCGGGCACCACACCGGTGAATATCTCACCCTTGGCATCGGCAATCTGGTCAAGGCTTTCGAAATGGCCGAGATGGCTTTCAGCCACCGTCGTGATGATCGCCACGTGCGGCTTCACCATGTCGATCAGCGTCTTGATTTCGCCGGCATGGTTCATGCCCACCTCGATCACGCCATAGACCGTGTGGCGCGGCATCCGGGCCAGCGTCAGCGGCACTCCCCAGTGATTGTTGAACGACGACACCGCTGCATGTGTCGGACCGCAGGCCGACAACGCCACCTTCAGCGCATCCTTGGTGGTGGTCTTGCCGACCGAACCGGTCACCGCGATGACCTTGCCGGTGACTCGGTCTCGCGCAACGCGGCCCATGGCTTCCAGCGCCTTCAGCACATCAGGCACCACCAGCAACGGCCCGGCTGCACGCATCGCATCATCAGGGCGCGAAACGATTGCCAGCCCCGCGCCTGCATCAAGCGCAGCTGCCGCATACTCGTGACCATCGGTGCGATCACCGCGTATTGCCATGAAGATATCGCCAGCCATGATGCTGCGGCTGTCGATTGCGACACCGTTCAGCCCAGCCGAAACCGTGCCTTCCAGCGTACCGCCGGTGGCAGCAAGCAACTCGTCAACACCCCACAATGCCCCGTCAGCCATTGGCCACCTGCCCACCGGTATGCGTCAAGATCACCTCATGATCCGAGAACGGGATCACCGTCTTGCCGACCGTCTGACCCGTCTCATGTCCCTTGCCGGCCACCACCAGCACATCGCCTGCCTCCAGCGCATCGATCGCCTTGGCGATGGCAAGTGCCCGGTCTCCGATCTCCTGTGCGCCTGGACACGCAGTCATGATCGCAGCACGAATGGCGGCAGGGTCTTCGCTGCGCGGATTGTCGTCGGTCACGATGACGACGTCGGCACCTCTGGCGGCAACGCCCCCCATCTCCGGCCGCTTGCCCGGGTCACGGTCACCGCCCGCCCCGAACACCACGTGCAGCTTGCCCTCGGCATAGGGCCTGAGCGACTGCAGCGCATGCGCCAGCGCGTCAGGCGTATGGGCATAATCAACGAAGATCGGCGCGCCATTGTGCTTGGTGGCAACCAGTTCAAGCCGTCCCGTAGCGCCGCGGATCTGTTCTAGCGCGCGAATGGCATGAGGTTCGGACCCGCCTGCCGACATCACAAGTGCAACGGCCATCAACGCGTTTTCAGCCTGGAACGCGCCGACCAGCGGCAGGTATATCTGATAATCCCCCTGGCGCCCCCTGATCTTCAGCAACTGGCCAAATCCCTCCGGTTGCGCGGACAGCAACTGCAGCGTGTCGCCGGCTTCACCCACGGTATTGACCACCAGGCCGCGCGCCGCGCACCGCTTGATGATGGTTGCAGCCTGGGGCATGTCTGCATTGATGATGGCGCCGGCACCTTCGCCCAGCACTTCCTCGAACAGCATCATTTTCGCGTCCAGATAGGCCTCGAAGGTCTTGTGATAATCAAGATGATCGCGCGTCAGGTTGGTAAAGCCGGCTGCAGCAATGCGCAGGCCATGCAATCGGTATTGCGCCAGTCCGTGGCTGGACGCCTCCAGCGCCACGTGGCTGACATGCTCTCGCGACAGCGCCTTCATGGCCGCATGGATTTCAACCGGGTCCGGCGTGGTGTGTTCAAGCTTGCGCACGCCCGACGGCGACACGATGCCGACGGTGCCGATGCTGGCCGCCGTCAACCCGAGGATCGACCAGATCTGGCGCACGAACGAGGCAACCGAGGTCTTGCCGTTGGTGCCGGTTACCGCGACCACGATATCCGGCTGCGGGCCATACAGCCGCGCTGCCATCAGCGCGAGCGCGAGGCGTGGATTGTCCACCCGCAGTACGCACGTGGTGGCCGGCACGTCGATATCTGCGTCATGGCCGGCGAGTATCGCAACGGCACCTTGTGCGGCAGCGGCACCGGCAAACGTTGCACCGTCAGCGTTGCCACCGGGTATGGCCGCGAACACGAAACCCGCCTTCGCCTTGCGGCTGTCACTGGTGATCGCGTCGATCACCATTTTCCGGCAACCTCCGGGCACCGCGACGATGCCTTGGGCCAGGTGTTCAAGCATCAGGCTCACCGTATGTCCCCCGAGGGTGCGGATGCCTGCGCAGCGCTTTCCCTGGCAAGCTGCTTGGCGCGATCCTTCTTGTACTTTTCCAGCTTCTTGCTGTCCGCCTCGTCAAATATTGGCGCAACACCCAGCAACGGCGCAATGCGCGCCACGATGTTGCCGGTCGTCGGCACCGCGTTCCAGCCAGACGTCGCGAAACCGAAGGTTTCAGGCAGCGGCTTGGGTTCGTCGATGGCGATCAGCATGACATACCGGGGATTATCCATCGGGAACGCCCCGATGAACGAGGTCAGCAGCTTCGTCTTTGAGTAGCGGCCATTGACCACCTTTTCCGCGGTGCCTGTCTTGCCCCCCACCCTGAAGCCGGGGACTTCGGCCTTGCCGGCCGTTCCTTCAGCTACGTTGAGGCGGAACAGGTATCTCATTTTTTCACTGGTCGAGGGTTTGATCACTTGCGTGGCAAGCGCATTGGCGGTCTCTTCATCGCGCTTCAGCAGTGTTGGCGGTATGAGCTTGCCACCATTTATCAACGCTGCCGTAACCATCGCACCCTGCAGCGGCTGTACGGCAAATCCGTGACCAAACGAAGCTGTCACTGTCACAAGCTTGCCCCACCGCGCAGGCAGCAGGGGCTTTGCCGCTTCGGGCAGTTCGGTCCGCAACCGGTCGAACAGACCCATCTTCCTCAGGAAGTCCTGATGAGCCTGTTCGCCCACCTCCAGTGCCATGCGTCCAGTGCCGATGTTCGACGAGTAGACGAAAATCTCCGGGACCGTCAGAATGCGCTTCTTGGCACGGAAGTCATTGATCCGGGCCCTGCCGATAACCAGCGGATAACGCGCGTCATAGCTCGATTTGAGCGTTGCCGTGCCGGCATCGAACGCCATCGCGAACGTCACCGCCTTGATCACCGAGCCCAGTTCGAACACGCCTGCCGTTACCCGGTTGACGTTGTCCGGCTTGAGCGCATCGGCCGGATTGTTCGGGCTGAAATCAGGCAGTGATGCCATCGCCAGCACTTCGCCCGTGAAGGCGTCCAGAATGATGCCGGCAGCAGCCTCTGCCTTGAACTTCGCGACTGCCTTGCGCAACTCGTCGGTCACCGCATGCTGCACCCGCAGGTCGATTGAAGTCTGCGCCGGCAGGGAGGCTGCGCGGGTCGTCTCGGCCAGCGATGCAGTGTACAGCGCACCCTGGTCATCGAGGAACTTCTCCAGCCCGGCAATGCCATGCGAGTCGAGGTCAACCGCACCCAGCACATGCGCAGCCAGGTTGCCCATCGGATAGATGCGCCTCGTCTCGCTGCGGAAGCCGATGCCGGGAATACCCATGTTATGCACCAGTTCGCGCTCTGCCGGCGACACCTCGCGCTTGATCCAGACAAAGCGGCGCTTGCGGTTCGACAGCTTGCGCCTGAGGTCCGCAGCCTTCAGTTCCGGCAGCGCCCCGGTGAGGAGCTCAATGGCCTCGTCGAGGTCGATCATCTTGGCCGGGTCGGCGTACAGTGACGACACCGGAATGTCCGTGGCCAGCGTGGTGCCGTGGCGGTCGGTGATGTCAGGCCGGGGAATGCGGACCTTGACGTCCTGTTGCGCAACTTGCTGCTCGCGTGCGCCTTCTATCAGCGTCAGCCAGCCGGCCTTGCCGATCAGCACGGCAAAGCCCAGCGTGAACCCTGCCACCACAAGGCGCAGCCGCTTGTGTCCGCGCAAGGTGCCGGTTGCAACAGGTGTGTCGTGAGTGGTGTTTGCGTCGCTCATTGCATCATCCGCAAAAGGTCTGCCAGCGGGTCCTTGCTGGCCGGAATCTCGCCCGGCGACATCGCCGGCGCAGGTGGCAGTGATCCGGTAACCTGCTGGTCGGCGATGATCTGGTCGGGAAACACCGGACCCATGTTCAAATGCTTCCTGGCCAACCGTTCCAGCCGTTGCGGCCGGGTCAGCAAGCTCCATTCGGCATTCAGCAGGCCGATCATCTCGTACCCGGATTCGATGTCGCGCTCTGCCGCCGCAATCCGTCGCTCAAGCGACCTCGTGTGATGCTCAAGCTGGTAGAGCGCAAAGCCTGACCCAAGCACCACGGCGACCAGCAACACGTTCAACAGTCTCAGCACAGCGCAACCTCCCGGCCCAATTCAGCCAGATCGAATGGATGGGCCGGCGCTGCCGTGCGCCTGCCCGCCCGCAGCCGCGCCGAGCGCGCACGCGGGTTTGCATCGGTCTCGGCCTCGGTGGCGACAACGCCGCCGCGCGCCAGTTCCTCGAACGATGGTTCGATTTCGTCAGCCTGCGGTGCGTGCCGCGATGCCCTGGGAGCCCGGCCAGTGCGCGCCTGGAAGAAACGTTTGACGATGCGGTCCTCTAGCGAATGGAAGCTGACCACCACCAGCCGTCCGCCTGGCGCAAGAAGTTGTTCGGCTGCGGCCAGCGCTTCGGCCAGTTCCTTCAATTCGGCATTGACGAAAATCCGCAGCGCCTGGAACGTGCGGGTGGCCGGGTGAATGGAAGGCCCCTTGTGCTTCGGGGGCCGTCCGATTGTCTGTTCGATGAGGTCGGCAAGCTCCAGCGTGCGCGCGAAGGGTTCGGTTTCCCGGCGTTTGGCGATAGCCCGCGCAATGGCGAAGGCGCGCTTTTCCTCGCCCAGCACCGCAATGATGTGGCGAAGGTCACGCTCCTCGAAGGAATTGACCACGTCAGCGGCACTCTGGCCGGCCTTCGCCATGCGCATGTCCAGCGGGCCATCGCGCATGAACGAAAATCCCCGCTCTGCCTCGTCGAGTTGCATCGAGGACACGCCCACGTCGAGCACCACGGCATCGACACGGGTCAGCCCAAGCCGCGCGGCAATGCTTGCCATCTCCGAGAAGCGACCCTCGACCAGTTGCAGCCGTCCGTTGCTGCTGGCCACCAGCGGCTGGCCAGCCGCAATCGCGTCCGGGTCACGATCGATCGCCACCACGCGCACGTCTGCTGCAGCCAGCAGCGCACGGCTGTAGCCACCGGCACCGAAAGTGCCATCCACAATCACCTCGCCGTCCTGCGGGTGCATGGCATCGAGTACCGGTTGCAAGAGCACCGGCACGTGACGCTGCGGCGTGGTCTCGCCAGCACGTGTCATGGTTCGTAATGTGTCCCACCAGGCAAATCACCAGCTGCATCTTCCCCAACGCAGCAGGCGTCCGCCGTCCATATCTTAAACAAGCGTTAGGACTTTGGAGCCGCGATCCTTAACAAACCGTTGATGGAGTGACCTGTTCTGTGCCGCAACGTGCGATTGTTCACGAATATTCAGCGCAAACAGCAAAAACGGCCCACCAGGGGCCGTTTGGACAGGTCATGCCTGACGTGGATCAGCGATCAGCGCTTGCCGCTGCCACCTGGACGGCGGCCCTGATTCCCCGGAGGCGGCGGTGCGCCCTTGGTATCCTTGTGGCGAAACGTGATGCGGCCCTTTTCAAGGTCATAGGGCGTCATTTCCACCGTCACCCGGTCACCCGCGATGGTGCGAATACGAAACTTCTTCATCTTGCCAGCGGTGTAGGCGATGATCTCGTGGTCATTCTCCAGCTTCACCCTGAAGCGCGAGTCAGGCAGCACCTCCGTCACGACGCCTTCGAACTCGAGCACTTCTTCTTTCGACATAAATTGTTTCCCTGTCGGTTTCTGGTCCGGGCTGAATACAGTTTTGTGCAGCGATAATCAATGTATTGAAAAACGACGGGGCCGGGCCAGCGGTTCCGCCAGCCCGGCCCCAATCTTCAGGCAGACAATCAGCCCATCTGGATTTCAGCAGCCTGGTTGCCGCGGCCACGCGGGTCAGCTTCCACCACGAAGCTTACCTTGTCGCCATCCTTGAGGCCTTCAAGACCCGAACGCTGGATCGCCGTGATGTGCACGAACACGTCCTTGGAGCCGTCTTCCGGCGCAATGAAGCCGAAGCCCTTGGTGGTGTTGAAAAACTTGACGGTGCCATTAACACGCATGTGGGACAGTCCTTTCCCGGTATCACTCTGGAATGACCAGTCCGGCTCACGTAGGCATGCCGGTCTCTGGGAAGGCGCGGAAAGTCGTCTCGGCGGTGTTAAGGCGTAGATTTCTATACCGGTCGTCTCAGGGCGCACCCATTCCATTCACGATGCGCCGGTAGGGCGAATTATACGTCAAATTATGAGTCGTTTCAATGAAGCAATGTGGCAACACCCTTCACCACAGATATGTCTTTTGACATCAGCCGGCCTGTAAGCCGGGTTCTGTCCAGATGGCGGTTGCCCGCCATCGTGGATGATCATTCATCTGGGATGCACGTTGCCGTGCACCTCAAGCAGCCAACCCG
>CAYMJJ010000060.1:0-14057 GCA_964390445.1 uncultured Anderseniella sp. | reverse complement strand
CTCAAGGGCATGATCAACCTGTCACGGGTGCGGTTTCCACCCGGCACCACCGGCGGCCACCTTGATGTGCTGGCCCGCGTGACCTTGTGGAAAGCAGGTCTCGACTTCGACCACGGCACCGGCCACGGCGTCGGCAGCTACCTGTCGGTGCACGAAGGCCCGCAGCGGTTTTCCAAGGCCGACAAGACGGTCCTGAAACCCGGCATGATCCTGTCCAACGAGCCGGGCTACTACAAGGCTGGCGACTTCGGCATCCGCATCGAAAACCTGATTGTGGTGCGCGAGGCCACGCCCGTGGAGGGCGGTGAGCGGCCCATGCACTGGTTCGAGACCCTTACGTTTGCACCGATAGACCGCAAACTTATCGACCCGTCGATCATGACCGATGCAGAGCTTGACTGGCTGAACAACTATCACGCACAGGTGCTCAAGAACATTTCGCCGCGTCTGGCCGACGAGGCCGACCGGCAATGGCTGGCTGCCGCCTGCGCGCCGGTCAGCCGAGCAGCATCCTGAGGCCAACGACGCTCACCACGCCGATGACCACCGCCGTCAGCAATGGCAGCCTGAAGGCCGCCACCAGCGTGATGGCGGAAGCAATCGTCTCGGCAGGCCCTGTTGCAAACACCGTGGGCGCGATGACCGCCATCAGCACCGCCGGCGGCACCGCATCGAGCGCGGATCGCATGCGCCCTTGCACGTTGGCCAGCCTGAGCAGCCACAACCCTCCCACTCGCGTCAGATAGGTGGCCAGCGCCATGGCGAGGATGGCCAATACAGTCTGGGGATCAAGGCTCATGAAGGCATCAACCCGTCGGTATCACCCGGTGGATCGCGATCAGCGTGCAGCAAGGCTGCCACGATGATCCCGGCCAGCGCTCCCGCCATGATGTACCAGGCACCGGAAACGGACAGTTTCACCAGCGCCGACACGACCCCGCTGGCCAGCAATACGGCACCTGTGCGCCAGTCACTCCAGAAGCCGGTCAGTATGGCGATGAACACCGCCGCGAAGGCAAAGTCGAAGCCGAATGCTGCGGTGTCGCCCAGACCAGTGCCGAGCAGCGCGCCAGCCAGCGTGCCAATGTTCCATACGCACCACAGCGCCAGCCCGGCACCGAAATAGAACGCAGGCGTCAAGGCACCTTTGCGGGCGCGTTGCTCTGCGAAAGCCCAGCCCTCGTCAGTCAGCAGGAACATGCCGGCATACTTCTGCATCGGCGAGAAACCGCCCAGGCTGCGGCCAAGGCTTGCACCCATCAGCACGTGACGGATGTTGACCACCAGCGCGGTGAACGCCAGCAAACCAACCGGCACCGGATCGCCCCACTGGTCGATGGCCACGAACTGCAGCGCACCGGCAAACACCGTCATGCTCATCAGCGCCGTCTCGGCCACCGACAGCCCTCGCGCAACCGACAGCGTGCCGAACAGCAGCGCAATGGGGAATGCGGCCGCCAGCACTGGCAGGATCGAGAATGCGCCTGCGGCAAAGTCCTTGCGGGCACTCATCGCCTCACCCGCCCACGCGGGTGAACCAGTCATCCTCGGAGATCACTTCAACGCCCAATTCCGCCGCCTTCTTGAGCTTGGATCCGGCACCGGGACCTGCAACCACAAGGTCGGTCTTCTTTGATACTGACCCCGCCACCTTGGCACCGAGCCGTTCGGCCATGGCCTTGGCCTCGTCGCGGGTCATCCGCTCCAGCGCACCTGTGAACACCACCGTCATGCCGGCCACGGGCGAGTCCGTTGCGACCGCCTGCAGCGGCTGGATGTCGAGATACTCATCCGCCAGTTCGCGCACCACGGCAAGGTTGTGCGGTTCGGCAAAGAACTCAGCCACTGCGCGCGCCACCACATCGCCGATGCCGTCGATGTTGACGAGGTCGGCATAGGCGTCAGACGCATGGTCCTGTGCGCCCTGCATCGCTTCCATGAAAGCCTGGGCATCACCATAGGAGCGCGCCAGCACCCGCGCCGTTGTCTCGCCTACATGGCGGATGCCGAGCGCGAAGATGAACCGGTCCAGCGCAATGGTGCGACGCTCGTCGATGGCAGCAAACAGTTTCTTCGCCGAGGCATCCCCCCAGCCCTCGCGATCCTTGAGTTTCTTGAGTGAGCGTTCGTTGCGCGCTTCCAGCGTAAATATGTCCTGTGGGCTCTGGATCAGGCCGTCGTCGTAGAATTCCTGGATCACCTTGTCGCCCATGCCCTCGATGTCGAAGGCGTTGCGCGACACGAAGTGCTTCAGCCGCTCGACGCGCTGGGCCGGGCAGATAAGTCCGCCGGTGCAGCGGCGCACGGCATCGGCCTTGCCGGTCTTCTCGTTGACCTCGCGCACCGCATGGCTGCCGCACGCCGGGCAAAGAGTTGGAAACTCGTACGGCACAGCATCCGCCGGGCGCTTGTCCGGCACATGCCCCAGCACCTGCGGGATCACGTCACCAGCCCGCTGCACGATGACCGTGTCGCCGATGCGGATGTCCTTGCGGGCAATCTCGTCCTCGTTGTGCAGCGTGGCGTTGGACACCACCACCCCGCCCACGGTGACCGGCTTCAGCCGCGCAACCGGCGTCAGCGCGCCGGTGCGGCCCACCTGGATGTCGATGCCTTCGAGAATCGTAGTGGCCTTCTCGGCGGCAAACTTGTGGGCGATGGCCCAGCGCGGGCTGCGTGATACGAAACCCAGCCGCTCCTGCCAGTCGAGCCGGTTAACCTTGTAGACGACGCCATCAATGTCATAGCCCAGCGTGGCACGTTGCTGCTCGATGGCGTGGTAATGGGCGAGCAGGTCTTCGACCCCGTTGCACACCACCGTCAACGGGTTGACCGGAAAGCCCCAGCGCTCGAACGCGTCCAGCACGCCGCGTTGCGTCTGCGCAGGAAGGCTGTCTGCCTGACCCCACGTATAGGCAAAGAACCGCAATGGCCGCGCGGCAGTAATGGACGGGTCGAGCTGGCGCAACGAGCCCGCCGCCGCATTGCGCGGATTGGCAAAGACCTTCGCCCCGGCTTGACTCTGTCTCTCGTTAAGTTCGGCGAAGTCCTTGTGAGACATGTATATTTCACCGCGCACCTCGAACACCGCAGGGAAATCATCCGCCGTCACGTTGCGCGGAATATCGCCGATGGTCTCGACGTTGCGGGTGACGTTTTCGCCCTCCTGGCCATCGCCGCGGGTGGCCGCCTGCACCAGCTTGCCGTTCTCGTAACGAAGCGAAATCGACAGGCCGTCGATTTTCGGCTCAGCGGTAATCGCCACCGGCTCGTCGTCGGCAAGCTTCAGGAAGCGGCGGATGCGGCCAACGAATTCAACCACGTCCTCATCGGCAAACGCATTGCCCAGCGACAGCATCGGCACGGCATGGCGCACCTTGCCAAACTTCTCTGATGGCACGGCGCCCACCCGTGTTGATGGTGAGTCAGCCCGCACCAGGTCGGGAAACTCAGTTTCGAGCATGTCGTTGCGCTGGCGCAGCGCATCATACTCGGCATCGGTAACGACCGGTGCATCCTCGCGGTAATAGGCCTCGTCGTGGCGCGCGATCTCTTCCGCAAGCCACTCCAGCTCGGCCGCTGCTTCGTCTCGCGTCAGGCCGGATTTCCCGTTGCCGTTGCTCATCAGGTCAGCCCGTTCCTGCCAGCAACCGGTCGGCCTGGGCACGCGCCTCGGACGTGACTTCCGCGCCTGACAACATCCGCGCGATCTCCTCGCGCCGGCCTTCGCCCGACAATGGCGTCACGCGGGTGATCATCCGCCGCCCGTCAGCCTCGCCGGCTTCCTCCATCTTGGAAATCAGCATGTGATGATCGGCGCGCGAGGCAACCTGCGGGCTGTGCGTGACAGCCAGCACCTGAAGCCCGCGCGACAACCGCGCCAGCCGCTGGCCGATGGCATCTGCAACCGCCCCGCCGACACCGGTATCGATCTCGTCGAAGATCAGCGTTGGCGCAGAGGCCCGCGCCGCCAGTACCACCTTCAGCGCCAGCAGGAACCGCGACAGCTCACCACCGGAAGCTGCCTTGACGATGGGCGCAAGCGGCGTGCCGGGGTTGGCCGCAATGAGAAA
This sequence comes from uncultured Anderseniella sp., assembly GCA_964390445.1. Taxonomy (GTDB): domain Bacteria; phylum Pseudomonadota; class Alphaproteobacteria; order Rhizobiales; family Aestuariivirgaceae; genus Anderseniella. The sequence continues at coordinate 9,984 of CAYMJJ010000060.1, read as the reverse complement.
CTCCACCCGGTCTATGCCATGTGCGCCGGTTCGCGCCTCGTCGGTCTCGACCCGCGTTTCAAACCGCGCCTTGTCGAGCCGCAACGGGCCAAGCTCAGCCAGTATCTCGCGGTCAAGCTTTTCAGCTGCCGCCATGCGTGCATCCGACAATTTGCGCGCGGCTGCATCAAACGCACCTTGCGCCGCCTCGCGCGCCTTCTTCAGCTTCGCCAGCAGGGCACCGCCGTCGTCAATCGACTGAAGGTCCGTTTCGAACTGTGTGGTCAGCGCCGCAAGGTCATCCACCTGCACCTTGTGCTTGCGCGCCAGCGCCCGCAGCGCGAACAGCCGTTCCTCGGCGCGCTCAAGCTCGGCAGGGTCAAGCACGAAGTCCCGGCCGGCTGCATCAAGCTGCACCTGGGCCTCGTTCATCTCTATGACCACCCGCTCAAGGGCTGCACACACGCTGTCAAGCGCGCCCTGCGCCTGCTCGCGGCGGCGTTCCAGCTTGCGCAAGGCTGTGTTGATTGCCCCTGCCGTGTCGCCGTCCTTGAGGGCGGCCTGAGCTTCGCTGACGGCATCGGCGAACTGCTCGGCGTTCATCATCATCTGCCGCCGTTCAGCCAGCGCCGTTTCCTCGCCCTGCTGCGGCGACAGCTCGTGTAACTCCTTCAGCGCATGGTCAAGGAACGCCCGCTCGGTTTCTGCCCGCGCCAGCCTGGCCTCGTGCGCTTCGTGCGCGTCCCGCGCCTCCACCAGAGCAGCCCACGCCGCCTGTACGGCGCTCACCTGCTGGCCCAGCACGCCATAGGCGTCCAGCGCGGCCCGGTGGAACGATACATCCATCAGCGCGCGGTCATCATGCTGGCCGTGGATTTCCGCCAGCGACGCTCCCAGCAGCTTGAGCAGGTTCACACTGGCCGGCTGGTCATTGACAAAGGCGCGGGACTTTCCATCCGCCTGCTGTACCCGGCGCACCACGATGCTGCCTTCACTTGCATCGATGCCGGCATCCTCCAGCAGCGCGAAGGCCTGGTGCCCCGCCGGTGGAAGGAAGGACGCGCTCACCGAGCCCTTGTCGCAGCCCGTTCGCACCAGCGATGCATCACCGCGCGCGCCCAGCGCCAGCCCCAGCGCATCGAGCAGGATCGACTTTCCCGCACCTGTCTCGCCCGACAGCACGCACAGGCCCTCGTCGAGAGCCAGGTCGAGCCTCTCGATCAGGACGATGTCGCGGATGGCCAGATTGGTCAGCATGGTGTGCCGTTTATACCCCCACTGCCGATGAATCGGGAGAGCGGATTCACCAGCTTGGCGACTGTATTGCAATTGTCATTATTCATCGATATATCCCGATTTATGGATAAGAATGCTGCAATCGACACCCTGTCTGCCCTGGCCCATGGCGCACGCCTTGATGCGTTCCGGCTGCTGCTGTCCGCAGCACCGGGCGAACTGGCCGCCGGCGACATTTCCGCCCAACTCAAGACCGTGCAGAACACCATGTCCACCCACCTCGCGATTCTTGAACGCACCGGGCTGATCAGTAGCCGGCGTGCCGGGCGCAACGTTCTCTACCGCGCTGAACCGGGTGCCATGCGTGACCTGCTTGCCTGGCTGATGGAAGACTGCTGCCAGGGTGATCCCGAAATCTGCCGGCCGCTGATGGCCGCGCTGACCTGCAACGATTGCTGAGAGAGATACTGCAATGGCCGATACCAAGGTTTTCAACGTGCTTTTCCTGTGCACCGGCAACTCGGCGCGCTCCATCCTGGCCGAAGCCATCCTCGACAAGGTTGGCAAGGGGCGCTTCAATGCGTATTCCGCAGGCTCGATGCCCAAGGGCGAGCCTCACCCGCAGGCCATCAAGCTGCTCAATTCGCTGGGGTACGAAACCTCACGGTTCCGCTCCAAGAACTGGGACGAATTCGCCAGGCCCGACGCGCCGGAACTGGACTTCGTGTTCACCGTCTGTGACAACGCCGCCGGCGAAGTGTGCCCCGTGTGGCCCGGACAGCCCATGACCGCACACTGGGGTGTGCCCGACCCGGCCGCCGTGACCGGCTCCGATGCCGTGATCGCGGCTGCCTTTGCAGATACCTACCGGCAGATGAACAACCGGATTACCGCCTTCGTGAACTTGCCGCTGGCCAGCATCGACCGCATGAGTCTTGGCAACAAGCTGAAGCAGATTCATCAGGAGGGAGGCATATGAGCGACGCAACCACAAGCACGCCGCCAATGGCCGCTTTCGAACGCTATCTCTCTGTCTGGGTGGCCATGTGCATCGCTGCCGGCATTGCCCTTGGCCAGGTGTTCCCGGCTGTTTTCGCCAGCCTTGCGTCCATCGAGTACGCAAGTGTCAACCTGGTGGTCGCCATCCTGATCTGGGCCATGGTCTACCCGATGATGGTATCGGTCGATTTTGGCAGCTTGCGCGAAGTGGGCCGCGAGCCGAAAGGGCTTGTCATAACCCTTGTGGTCAACTGGCTGATCAAGCCCTTTACGATGGCCGCGCTGGGTGTGGTCTTCTTCAAGTACGCATTCGCCGGTCTGATCCCGCCAGCCGACGCAGATGCCTACATTGCCGGTCTCATCCTGCTGGGGGCAGCTCCCTGCACTGCGATGGTATTCGTCTGGTCGCAACTGACACGCGGCGACCCGAATTACACGCTGGTGCAGGTCAGCGTGAACGACGTCATCATGGTGTTTGCCTACGCGCCAATCGTTGCGCTGCTGCTGGGGGTCACCGACATCCCTGTGCCGTGGGCAACGCTGGTGCTGTCAGTAGCACTGTATATCGTCGTACCACTGGTGGCTGGTTACCTCACCCGGATGGCGATAGGCAATGAGCGTGTTCCCCGTTTCACGGCACAGCTCAAACCCTGGTCTATTGCCGGCTTGCTGACAACGGTGGTGCTGCTGTTTGGCTTTCAGGGCCAGGTGATCCTGGAAAATCCGCTGCTCATCGGCCTTATCGCCGTTCCGTTGCTGGTTCAGTCATATGGCATTTTCGCTGTTGCCTATGGTGCAGCCAAGGCGTTCAATGTGCCTTTCAGGATTGCAGCCCCGTGCGCCATGATCGGCACGTCCAATTTCTTTGAACTGGCGGTTGCCGTTGCCATCAGCCTGTATGGCCTCAACTCGGGGGCAGCACTCGCCACTGTTGTCGGCGTGCTGGTTGAAGTGCCGGTGATGTTGTCACTGGTCGCATTTGCCAATCGGACCAGGCACTGGTTCCCGGAGAAGCCATAACGCCAGCCTCAACTGCCGAAGATGCTCGACAGCCAGGAACCTGAATCAACCTGAGGGCTGAGGCCACCACCTTGCAGCAGCGAAAAGGCGTCCTTGTACCACTGCGAATTCGGATAGTTGTGGCCAAGCACCGCCGCCGCCGTCTGGGCTTCGGAGCGCACGCCCAGCTGCAGATAGTTCTCGGTCAACCGGTAAAGTGCTTCCGGCGTATGCGATGAGGTCTGGTAGTTCTCGACGACGGTCTTGTAGCGATTGATGGCGGCGAGGTACGCCTTCTTGCGCTGGTAATAGCGCCCGACATCCATTTCCTTTCCCGCCAGCACGTCGCGCGCCAGGTTCGCCTTGCCCTGGGCATCCTGGGCATAGGCAGTGTCTGGGTAACGCCGCGCCACTTCTTCAAGCTCGGCGAGCGACTTGCGCGCAGCCGTGGGATCGCGGCGAATATCGCCGATCTGCTCGTAGTGGCTCAACGCAATCAGGTACTGCGCATAGGCCGCATCACGGTGGCCTGGATGAAGCTGGATGAAACGGCGCGATGCCGCGATTGATTCAGGATAGGCATTGCGCTGGTACTGGGCATAGGCCTGCATCAGGATCGACTTGGTTGCCCACTTCGAATACGGGTGCTGGCGTTCAACCTCGGAAAACTTCTTGACGGCCGAGCGATAATCGCCGTTCTGCACGTCCTTGACGCCCTTGTTGTACATTTCGGCAATCGGGGCACCATCGGGATCATTGCCAAGGTCCGGCGCAACACCCTTGCCGCCAAAAATGCTGGCACCAAAGCTTTCACCATCGCCACCGGACAGCAGGCTGCCGCTACTGCAACCGGCAAGCAACATCCCGGCAAGGACCAGACCGGCAAGCGGACGAAGTTTGGGTTTGTCCAGCAACGATAACACTCCACTTTCACCGTGGGCATGGCAGAAGATTCCCACCGCACCCCTTATCGGCTGGCAGACCCGCCAAGGTCAAGCAGCGCGCATGCGCCGACCGGCAGATCGTTTCCCCACGCATCAAGTTGGATGATCCAGCAAGCAGGCGGAAATATGACTACGGACGGCAGAGGGGCGAGGTATCAATCCCCGCCCCTTCACTATCAATCAGGTTTTCGTTGGCAGGCTGCGGGTCAGTTGGACTGGCGGCGCAGGAATGCAGGAATTTCAAGCTGGTCATCGTCCAGCGACGGGTCGATGGCCGGCTGCAGCGGATGCACGTTGCTGGAAGCAGCCTGCTGTGGTGCGCGACGCTGCATTTCAGGCTCGCGTGGCGCAGGACGCGCCGGCTTGTCTTCCTCGCGGCGAACGCCAAGTCCCACGCTTGCAAGCCGTTCAAGCAGGCCCTTGCGCCTGGTCGTGGCAGCGGCTGCCACCTGGTTCATCTTGTCGTTTCCAGCAGTCATGGCCTCGCGGGCATGGGCCGGAAACTCTTCCGGCGACGGCATGCGCGGACGTGGCGGAGGATTCGGTGCAGTTGCATGAGGCACCGGTGCAGGCTGCAAACGCTGCTGAACGGGAGCCGATGCAGGTTCGGCTTCTGCTGTCACGTCAAGGTCTTCGTCAGCCTCACAGGTGGCTTCTTGTGCTACCGGCTGAGGTGGTGCAGGCGCGGCAGCGGCAGGACGAGGTGCAGGCCGTGAAACCGGCTGCGGTATCGCATAGCCGTAAGAAGTGGTCTCGCGTTCATCGTCGTCGGTGTCATCAGCACCGCCCAGCACTTCATCAGCCAGACCGGTTGCCACAACCGACACCCTCATGGTGCCTTCCAGGCTCTCGTCGAACGTTGCGCCCAGAATGATGTTGGCTTCAGGATCGACTTCTTCGCGGATGCGGGTGGCTGCCTCGTCAACTTCGTACAGCGTCAGGTCCGGACCACCGGAAATCGAGATCAGCAGGCCCCGTGCACCGCGCATCGACACGTCGTCGAGCAGCGGGTTGGAGATGGCAGCTTCAGCCGCCTCGATGGCGCGCTTTTCGCCGGAAGCTTCGCCGGTGCCCATCATCGCCTTGCCCATCTCCGACATGATCGCGCGGACATCTGCGAAGTCGAGGTTGATCAGGCCGTCCTTGGTCATCAGTTCGGTGATCGAGGCGACGCCCGAATACAGCACTTCGTCCGCCATCGCGAAGGCGGCAGCAAAGGTGGTCTTTTCGTTGGCGACACGGAACAGGTTCTGGTTGGGAATGACGATCAGGGTGTCGACATGCTTGGCAAGCTGCTCGATGCCGCGCTCGGCGGTCAGCATCCGGCGCTGGCCTTCGAAGTGGAACGGCTTGGTGACGACGCCCACTGTCAGGATGCCCTGCTCCTTTGCAGCGCGTGCGATGACCGGTGCAGCACCGGTGCCCGTGCCGCCACCCATGCCGGCGGTTATGAACACCATGTGTGCGCCCGCAAGATGGTCGAGAATTTCCGGCAGCGCCTCTTCGGCAGCACCTGCGCCAACCTGCGGCTGCGAGCCTGCGCCCAGCCCTTGTGTCAGGTCGGTGCCCATCTGGATGCGCCGCTCGGCCGAGCTTTGCAGGATCGCCTGCGCGTCAGTGTTCGCCACGACGAACTCAACCCCCTCGAGGTTTGATTCGATCATGTTGTTAACGGCATTGCCACCGGCACCGCCAACCCCGAAAACTGTGATTCTCGGCTTCAATTCGGCTGAATCTGGCACTGTAAGCTTGATTGGCATGATGTGACGTCCGATCTGGAATTTCCCCTGTGCGGCATTCTGGTTTCCAATTCGATAATAAAAGGTTAACGACACCTTACCCGGACCGGAAAAATTGCATCTTTCGGAGGCAGCGCGTTTACCAATCGTTTGCGGATCAGGCAGAAATGTTGCCTGGAGCACGAAAAGCAGGCGCGTTTTCGCTGAGAATGCAACCTGTTGGAAATCTTTTTGCGATGCCGCTCGAAGCCGGCGAAAAGCCTAGAAGCTTTCCTTCAGCCACTGGCCCATGCGGCGGAAATAGCCGGCGTCATGGCCGGCACTGGCAATCAGCTGGCCAAGGTTCACTGCCTGCTGGTCCGGCGCCAGGCCATAGCGCAACAACCCCGACACCACTGCAAAGCCGGGCTGCGACATGGCATCCGGCAACCCGTCAAACCGGTGCGGCCGGGCAATTCGCACCGGGCGCGACAACACCTCGCCGGCCAGTTGCTCGACGCCATTGAGCTGGCTGCCGCCACCGGTCAGCACAACCCTGCGAATGCCATTTCGAACCGCCGGCACCTGTTCGATGCGCTCACGGACCAGCTCGAAAATCTCTTCCATGCGCGGCCGGATGACACTGCATACCATCGACCGCGGGATCCGGGTCACGGCTTCGGCGCCGGTTTCGCCCAGCACCGGACAGGTGATCAGTTCACGTTCATCCAGCATTGCCGGAACGGTTGATCCCCACAGCGTCTTGACCCGCTCTGCATGGGCAATCGGCGTGTTCAGACCGCGCGCAATATCCGTGGTGACGTGATGCGACCCGACCGGCAAGGCACCGGCTGACAGCAGCACGCCTTCGTTGAACACCGCAAACGACGTCGATCCGCCCCCCAGTTCAACCAGCACCACACCGAGTTCCATCTCGTCAGCCAGCAGCACCGACCGGGCAGCCGCATAGGGCGCGACCACAAAGCCCGCCACGTCAAGATGGCACCGCTCCATCACCCGCGCCAGGTTGGCCATGGTATTGGGGTCTGCCAGCAACACGTTGATGCTCGCCGACAGCTCACGCCCATGCATGCCTTCGGGCTCGGCAATGCCGCGCGCATCGTCCAGCCGGTAGCCATTCACCGTTACATGCACGACCGCCTGGCCGCCGGCATCAATACTTGACAAGGCAGCCGCCACCGCCCGGCGAACGTCACCTGAGCGCACTTCACCGGCTTCAACCACTACCGTGCCCGTTGCATGCAGCGAGCGGCACCGCGCACCGGACAGGTTCAGGTAAACATCGCTGATGGTGGCACCGGACATGCGCTCGGCCTGCTCGATGGCAACACGCACCGCACGCTCTGCTGCGGCAACGTTGACCACGTGGCCACCACGCACACCCTCCGAGCGGCAATGCCCGCTGCCGATGATGCGCACCGGCGGAATGCGATCATCGACCGTGCGGCGCTTGCGGCTTTCAATTTCGCCGATCAGGCAACAGATCTTGGTGGAGCCGATGTCGAGCGTGGCAATGCGCGATGGCGTGCCAGCGCCGGTATTGCTGCCTGTTGGGGTTGCCCCCGGGAACGGAACCACTTTCATATACCTTGTCCACACTCGCCAGGACCGGCGCACCAGTCCAACCAACTTTCAACCACTCGAGCCCACAGCCTGACGCCCCGCTCAGGCTGTCGCAGCCGTCCCGGTCAGCGGGTACTGGCTGCAAGTTTGTCCCCGGCCTCGTCACCAGTAGTCTCGAACGGAACCAGGCTCACCTTGCCTGCCGTGCGCAGGTCAATCTCCTGGATTCCGCTGTCAAGCACCGGATGCCGGTCAACCAGATCAGCCAGACGGGCCATGGCCGCATCAACCCCCGCTTCCGGCAACAGTGCGCGCCGCCCACCATCGAAATGCAATGTCCATCGCCGGTTGCCGGACCGCGCCGCCGCCTTGACCCTGGACTTTAACCCCGGCCAGACTTCGAGTTGGTTAACGAGTTGCAAAACGTGGGTCTGCGCACCATCGCCGGAGATCAGCATCAGTCCGGCAAACTTGCGGGCATCAAAGCTGGCCATCGCAGAGCCTTCGCGATCAATCACGAAGTACAGGCCATCGCGCTGCCACACGGCAAACGGCTCACGCTCGACGATCTCCACTTCCAGCCGGTTGGCCGCAACAACGCGAACCGAGGCGTGTTTCACCCAGTCGAGATTGAGCAGGATGCGGCGCGCATGCATCGGGTCAAAGCCCAGCAGCGAACCGCCCGGCTTTACGCCGATGGCATTCATGACCGTTTCGGGCCGCTTGCGCTGCAGGCCCTTGATACGCACATCTTCTGCCGCATAGCCAAAGTAGGACGAGATCTGCGCAGGCAGGCCGCGCGTGCCGCTGGAGGGGTCCGACAGGTGATCACCGGCAAGCAGGCCATAACCCACAACAGCCGCAAGCATGCCGACGGCGCTGCCGCGCATGGCGAAGCGCGCAAGCCGGCGCGCAGCAACCCTTTCACCGCTCGCGATCAACCCAACTGCGGCGTGATAGGTACCGCTTGCCTTGAACTTCCTGAACCAGCGCACCGGATCGAATGATCTCATCGGTTCAGCCCCGCGTCGTTGACCATCCACGTCACCAGTCCGGGAAAGCTGTGACCGGCATGAGCGGCCATTTCCGGCACCAGCGAGGTAGGCGTCATGCCGGGCTGCGTGTTGATTTCGAGGAACACCAGTTCACCCTCGGTGCCATCGGTGTCATTGTAGCGGAAATCCGACCGCGATACGCCCTTGCAGCCGATCTCCATGTGGGCTGCCAGCGACAACCGCTGGATTCGCCGATAGATGTGCTGCGGGATGTCGGCCGGCAGTACGTGCTCCGACCCGCCTGGCTGGTACTTTGCCTTGTAGTCGTAAAACCCCATTGCGGGCACGATATCGATAACGCCGAGCGCCACGTTTCCCATTACCGCACAGGTCAGTTCACGGCCCGGCACGAACCGCTCGACCATGATCCGGTCTTCCGGACCAAGTCCGTCAGCCTTCAGCAGCTCAGCAATCGAATTGTTGCCGCGATCAATGATATGAACACCAACGCTTGAGCCGTCATCAACCGGCTTGATCACGTACGGCATTGGCATGATGTCATCCGCCAGCAGGTCCTCGACCATGACAACCTTGTCTTCAGCCACCGGCATCTTGACCGCAGACAAGGCCGACTTGCACAGCCGCTTGTTCATTGCCAACGCCGATGCCAGTACGCCCGAATGGGTGTAGGGAATTTTCATTGTTTCAAGAATCGCCTGAACATGACCGTCCTCGCCCCACTTGCCATGAAGTGCGTTGAACGCCACGTCGGGCTTCACTTCGCGAAGCTGGTCGATGATATGCGGCGAGGCATCTATCTGCGTGGTTCGGAAACCGGCTTCTTCCAGCGCCTTGGTGCAGGCCCGGCCAGACGACAGCGACACCTCGCGTTCGTTGGACCACCCGCCCATCAGGACAGCAACGTGGGTCAGTTCAGGATCACGGAATTCCATGTCGTCAGCGCGCCTTTCACGAACGGGAGTTCACGCCGATACGCTTGATTTCCCAATCAAGCTCGACACCGGACGTTTCCTTGACACGCTTACGAACCGTTTCACCAAGTTCCTCGATCTGGGCGGCGGTTGCGCCGCCTTCATTGATCAGGAAATTGCAATGCATTTCAGACACTTTTGCAGGCCCCACCGAATAACCACGCATGCCGGCCGCATCGATCAGTTGCCACGACTTGTTGCCGGGCGGGTTCTTGAAGGTCGACCCTCCGGTGCGGCTGCGGATCGGCTGGCTGGCCTCGCGCGCAGCGGTGATCTGGTCCATGTGGGCCTTGATCTCTTCGCGATCGCCCTCGGCACCCTGAAACAGCGCCGAGGTGAAGATCATGTCTTCCGGCGCCGACGAATGCCTGTAGCTGTAACCCATGTCCGCGTTTGACATGATGTGAAGCGTCCCCTTGCGATCAACCCCGCGCGCTTCAATCAGGATGTCGCGGGTCTCACCTCCGTGAGCACCGGCATTCATCCTGAGCGCACCGCCGATTGTGCCCGGTATACCTCTCAAAAAGGTTAACAAAGT
>CAYMJJ010000059.1:0-14136 GCA_964390445.1 uncultured Anderseniella sp. | reverse complement strand
ACGACAGCCTGTTGCGCAAGTTCATGTAGGTTGTCGAGCCTTCCAGTGAATAGCGAAACCTGTACGGGTTCTGTGAAAGATACCCCGGACCGCGCCTCACGTCACGCGCTGCACGCTCTTTGTCTGCTGCGGGTGGTTCCGGCGCAGGTTGGTCCGGCGACGGGCGCAAGGCCGCACTGGCGGGCTGCTGACGCGAGTCTGCCTCGATCGCCTGCCGGATCGACAAGAGCAATTGCTCGACGCTCTGCCCGTCCGGGGGACTGTTCTCGGGCTTGCCCATGAATGAACCGCATGCCTTGCAGGTTGAAATTGCCTCTACTGCACAAAGTATCGGGACGCCTGTCCCATATCACAAGGGGCGGCAACGGTCACAGGTCAGGTTGTCGACAGCTAAGCAGGCCTATTCCTGCGGTACGACACGGGTGCCGAATGCCTTGTCCTTGACCAGTTCGTAGTGGATCGAGGGATCGTACATCGGCACGGACAGGCGGAGGTTGTCGGCAGTCATCTGTCCGATGGCCGCGACCAGCTGGTAGCCGGCGACAATGCGGTCACGGCGCGCATTCGCCAGCGCGATCTGGGCATTGACCAGATTGTTCTGGGCGTCCAGCACATCAAGCGTGGTCCGTGTGCCAACCTGTGCTTCCTGGCGAACACCATCGAGCGCGATGGTCTGGGCTTTCACGGCGTCACCGGCAGCAGTAATGGTGGTCGACGCGGCCTTCAGCAGGTGCCACGCGGTAACAACGCTTTCACGCACCTGACGGCTGGCATCCAGCACCTCGAGACGGCTCTGGCTGGCGTTTTCCTTGGCAGCACGAATGCGCGAATACGTCAGGCCGCCGTCATAGATCGGGATCGAAAGCACGCCGCCGATACTGCCCTGCTCGCTGTCTGAAAGCTGCGACGAGGGTTCGTTGGCAACAGAGTACTGCGCCTGAAAATCCAGCCGCGGCAGCAGGTCAGAGCGCACGACGCCGATATTTGCAATCGCGGCTTCCTCGTTGAAGGCGGCAGCCAGAATCTGCGGATTGGTTTCCCCGGAAATGTCAATTGCTGCGCGCAATGTCTTTGGCACGCGCGGCGACAGCTCCGGATACTTCAGCTTGCCCGGCGCGTCGCCGATCACCCGGACATAGTTGGCAACCGACGCTTCAAGGTTGCCGATGGCGACGGCGAGATTGGATTGAGACTGGCTCAAGGCTGCATCAGCCTGAGCGGTATCGGTGCGCGTGACCTCGCCCACGTTGAACCGCGCCCGGGCGGCGCGGCGCTGCTCGTCAAAGTAGCTGACGGACTGGCGCTGGTAGTTGACGATCTCACGATCGCGCAGCACGTTCATGTAGGCGGTTGCCGCCGCCAGCAGGATATTCTGCTGGGTGGCGAGCAGGTTCTGTGCGCCCGCGCCAACCGTCGCTTCTGCCTGCTTGATGGCGTTTTCAGTCCGGAATCCATCGAAGATCGGCTGGTTCAGGGTTATTGAAAAGCTGCGGGTGGTAAAATCCGACTTGTTGTTGCCGCCAGCACCCTTCAGGTTGGTCCCCTGCCAGTTGCGCGACACTTCGGCCCCTGCCTGTACCTGTGGACGCCAGCCCGACTTGGCTTGCGGCACGGCTTCGTCCGTAGCGCGCTGGCGCGCACGGTCTGCTGCCAGGGCCGGATTGGTCATGTACGCCTTCGCCAAGGCACCGGCAATTGTTTCAGCACGTGCAGCGCCGGCAGAGGCAGCCAGCGACACGGCCAGAAGCAGTGCCGTGGCGGCACCCCGCAATGGCCGCCGCTGTCTTGAAGTCATTCCCTGCCGCACCTGAATCCCCTCTGGAATCGACACCACTCACCATGGAACCCGCACGGTTAATGAATCCCTAATCGCGCGTGTTAAATCAAGTCAAGACCGGGCCGTAAACACCGAAAACTCACTTGTCGGCGCGCAAAAACGCACTGTCTACTGAATAGGACGACAACATGACAGCAATGCGGCCAGTGCACATCGGCAGGCTTACGCAACGTCGCCCATCTGCCCCGGGACTAGAACCTGAACCCTGCGGGCGCCGGGTTGAACTCGTTCAGCGAAGGTACGCTCGCGTCGAATGCATGCCGGTAGGTGAAGGTGCCGCCACTGCGCGTGTACACCCTTGCCTGTGAAACATCAGTCATGCCCACAACCGCAATCAACCTGCCCTCCGGGGACAACTGGTTGAGCAGGTCATCCGGCACGGCAGCAACCCGGCCATTGATGATGATCACGTCATATGGTGCTTCAGCCGGGTGTCCACCCGGCAGCGCGGTCTCGATGGTGACCACATTGGCGGCCTCGCGCCGCAACAGGTTTTCGTTGGCCATCTGGATGAGCGCGGGATCACTTTCGATCATCACGACCGTCTGGGCCAGAAAGCTGAGAACCGCGGCCGAGTATCCGGACGCACCGGCAACATCCAGCACGATGTCGCCGGGCTTGACGCGGGCTGCCTGCAGCATGCGGGCATAGGCCATCGGCTCCAGCAGGTAGCGTCGTGCGCCGCCCTCGCCCACCGGCAAGGCAATGTCATTGTCCATGTAGGCGAGTGATTTCAACGCTTCCGGCACGAACTGTTCTCGCGGGACGACCGCAAGTGCATCGATAACGCGCCTGTCGGTGATGCCGTTCGGGCGGACCTGGGACTCGATCATGTTTTCGCGGGCGACAGAGAAATCAAGCATATCGCGTAAACCTTTGCTGGCCTGGACACCGCTCTCGATGCGCGCCTGGCCCATCAGGCAGGCAACACCACGAACGCTGGTAGTTCCTTAGCAACCCCGCGCGCCAACGCCAAGCAGGTTTGTTGGGTTGGCACGCGCCGACCGCCAAACGAGACATTGTGTGCCGGCCAACTGTCGTCTATAAGCAGCGCCGCCCCGGAGCAATCCGGGCACGTCCTCGCGAAGGCCTCGTGGGAGAGTGGTTATCCATCGGATTGCAAATCCGCTTACTCCGGTTCGATTCCGGACGAGGCCTCCAACCTTCTGAAGCAGATTGCTCATACAGCCGGTAGGGTGTTGAACCCGAAATCTTGCAGTGTTGACCTGGCCCTGCCACCTGCCGGTTATACTGTGACCATTTTGCAACAGTGCGCGAAAATATGGGGCGTGACGGCGCGTTCTGCGGTTTTCCCGTACTGTTGAGCCACATATTCGCCAAGTTGTTCCCGACATTGGTATGGTATGCGGCAACCAGCCGATGTATTCATGTGCTTCGCGGTTGCGAATGTTCCAGGGGGTCTTTAGGTGCGCCAGCTAATTGCCAGTGTTGCGATGTGTCTTGCCGTGGCAGGCTGCGCTGGCGGCGTGACCAACTCGGCCCTGCTTGAGCCCCGCACGATCGACGTGGACACCACAGCCGAACCGGCAGGCGGCGTAATTTCCAGCCATATCCGTCAGCTTGAGGCCAAGACCAGCCCGTCCTATGTGACGCTGGTGGTTCATGAAAAGGAAAGCCGTGGCGCGATGCGCTCGGCAATCTTGCCTGATGCCCTGACCTCCGGCAGCGGTTTCATCGTCGGCGATGGCCTTGTCATGACGGCAGCCCATGTGGCGGTGCAACCCGGCAACACGGTTGATGCACGCGGTGCGGACGGGCGTATCTATACTGGCAGGGTGATCGCGGTTAAGCCGGAAAACGACATTGCACTGATCAAGCTGCGCAGCTTCAATGGCGCGTCGGTGACGCCGGCGGTCAGCCACTGCATGGCGCGCGGTGCGCCAGTGTTTTCGCTGGGCAAGCCACACGCCAAGAACGACACCGCCCGCATCGGATCGGTCAACTCCATGAGCTTTGGCCGCGCGGTGCGCTACAACAAGTTCGGTTATCCCGATGCCATCGAACTGCGCATGGCCACCAAGAAGGGCGAATCAGGCGGCCCGCTGTTTGACAATCGTGGTGAGCTGACAGGCATGCTGGTATCCACCCTTTCCGACGCAAACGGACGCCCGTTGAACCTGGCCCACGCAATCCCGACGCCGGCGCTGGCCCGGTTCCTGTGCGAAAACACCTCCTGTGGCGCGACCTGGCAGCAGCTTGCCGCCAAGGAACCGAATCGCTGCCCCGCCAGCTAGTCCACCCGGCAGCGGTACCCCGCAAGTGAAAGCCGCCGCAGAGATAGCTCCACGGCGGCCTTGTCTTCCGGACGAGCCGTCCGGCGCGATCAGGGCAACAGAACAGACGAACCGGTCGTCTTGCGGCCTTCGAGGTCCTTGTGGGCCTGGACTGCATCGGACAACTGGTAGGTCTGGTTGATCTCGACCTTGACGACGCCCGAGCCGACCACGTCGAACACGTCGCGGGCGTTGGCCTGCAGCGCGTCGTCGGTAGCGACATAGGTCATCACGGTCGGCCGCGTGAGGTACAGCGAGCCCTTTGCGCCAAGGATGCCAGTGTCGAAATCCTTCACCGGGCCGGAGGCAGCACCAAAGCTGACCAGAAGCCCGCGCGGGCTGAGCGAATCAAGCGAAGCATCCAGCGTTGCCTTGCCGACGCCGTCATAGACAACCGGCACGCCCTTGCCATCGGTCAGCTCGCGAACGCGCCTGGCCACGTCTTCCTTGGAGTAGTCGATCACTTCAGCGCAACCAAGCGACTTGACCAGTTCGGCCTTTTCCGGTGAGCCGACAGTGCCGATCATGCGAACGCCGAGGTGTTTGGCCCACTGCACCGCCAGCAGCCCGACACCGCCAGCCGCTGCGTGCCACAGGATGGTATCGCCCTGCTTGACCTTGAAGGTTTCCTTCAGCAGGTAGCGCACCGTCATGCCCTTGAGCATCAAGGCGGCGGCGGTCTGGTCGTCGATGGTGTCTGGCACCTTGCACAACCGGCCGGCCGGCATGTTGCGCGCCTGCGCATAGGCACCGATCGGTCCTGCCCCGTATGCAACGCGGTCACCCACCTTGAGGCTGGTCACACCGTTACCCAGTTCTTCCACCACGCCGGCACCTTCCATGCCCGGCGTAAATGGCAGCGGCAGCTTGTAGTAACCAGAGCGGTGATAGGTATCGATGTAGTTGAGGCCAACGGCGGTGTGGCGCAAGCGTACCTCGCCTTCGCCTGGTGCGGCGAGATCGATATCCTCGTACTTCATCACGTCAGGGGCGCCCGGTTCGTGAATGCGGATTGCCTTCATGGTGTTACGGTCCTTCCAGGTTCTGGTTGATTGAATGATGTGTGATGTGCGCGATGGCGCAAGCAAATGCAATCACTCTTCAATGAGGTGACGCATCACGCGGGTGAGCTTGTTCCAGTCCATGTCCTCAAGCGGCACGATGCGCACGTCGAGCACGGCGGCCTTGCCCATCAGCGCCTCGTAGCGCGGCGCACCGTTCTGGTCATCAAACAGGTCTGTGGTGACCAGCACCGCGACACGTTCGCCCGGACGGCCAAAGTGGTCCGCCAGATTATCAGCCTCGTGGACGGCATCCATCATGCGCGCACGATGCTTTCGGTCACGCGCCGACAAGGTCGAGCGCAAGGCCTTGCAGGAAATGAACCCGAGCCGGTCATCATGGCGGAAGATCACGTCGATCTCGTTTTCGCCGTTATAGCCGTTCACTTCCCAGGCAACCATCTGCGAGTAGTAGGCCTCGTCAGCGCCGGCATCCATTGCGGCCAGCCAGGCAAGCTCCTCCAGCCAGCCGCCGGTGACGAAACGGCGCGCAGCCAGGTCCGGCAGGCCGAACAGGTCATGCTCGCGCTCGATCAGGCCGTGGCTGAGCATAGCGTCAAACACCATCCCGACATCTTCATCGCCGGTGGCCTTGTTACGCAGGAAGCTGGACACCAACCGGCCTTCAGGTGGAGCGCAGTCCATGAGGGCATCGCGCACCGTCTCGAAGGCGGGGTAATGATGCTCGATGAGCATGGTCAGGTCGCGCCGGCCGAGTGCTGTATCCATGTCGCCGGCCTCGCCTTTCAGGCGCGCAGACCGCTGGGACAATATTTTTTCAATCGTTTGCATTCGCACAACTGTCAAATATGCTGCACATGCCGGTGGAAATGCCCGGCGCCTTGAAAACGCCAGCAGTCCCGACCCAACTTTCCGTAACAAGCACACTATGACCTATCCGATCAATGCCGTCATCAGTTCGGTGGCATCGCCGCCGATTGCCGAGGCCGCCCGATGGCTGGAGGAAAACCGCTCGGGCCTCAAGCCGGTCAACCTGTCCCAGGCCGTACCGAGCTACAGTCCGGCAGAGGCGCTGGCCGATCACGCGGCGCAAGCCATCCGGGATGGATCGGCAACGCTGTACACCGACATCCTCGGCATTGCGCCGCTGCGCGCTGAACTGGCTGCGCACATGGCTACGGGCTATCGCGGCACGGTAAGCGCCGCCGACGTTGCCATTACCGCAGGCTGCAATGCCGCCTTCTGCCAGGCAATCATGGCGCTGGCCGGCCATGGCGACAACGTGGTGCTGACCACGCCGTGGTACTTCAACCACCACATGTGGCTGCAGATGAATGGCATCGAAGTGCGCAGCATCGCCGCGACAGGCAGCAATGGAGCCTTGCCCGACCCGGCAGACCTTGCCGGCGCATGTGACGGCCGCACCCGGGCACTCGTGCTGATTTCGCCCAACAACCCGACCGGAGCCGTCTATCCGCCGCAGCTGCTGGATGAATTTTATGATGCGTGCGAGCGCCTCGGCATCGCGCTGGTGCTGGATGAGACCTACAAGGACTTCCTCGACCCATCAACCGCACCGCACAACCTGTTCCGGCGCGACAACTGGCGAAACACATTCGTCCAGCTGTTCAGCTTTTCGAAGTCCTATGCGCTGACCGGGCAACGGGTCGGCTCGCTGATCGCCGGCCCGGCCCTGATCGAGACGGTAGAGAAGATCCAGGACTGCATCACCATCTGCGCCCCCCACGTGGCGCAGATTTCAGCACTTTACGGGTTGCGCCACCTTGACGGCTGGAAAGCTGAAAAGCGCACCGTCATGGCCGACCGGCTGGCCGCCATGCGAACCGCGTTTGCCGCCCACGCCCCCCAGTTCGACGTGGTCAGTTCAGGTGCCTTCTTCGCCTACATCCGCCACCCTTACGATGGCCGCAGCGCACGCGATGTCGCGATGGCTCTTGCGCGCGACACCGGCGTGCTTACACTACCCGGCACCATGTTCGGACCGGGTCAGGAGCAGTATTTGCGCATCGCATTCGCCAATGTCGAAGCCGGGTTGATGGTCGAGGCGGCCCGTCGCCTTGGCGAGCACGCACAACAGCAGCAGCAACATGGCAGCCCCGCACCTGCCGCTGCCGGTTAGACCCACAGATGAGCTTCACGGCAAAAATCTGGGGGTGCCGGGGTTCGATTCCGGTGGCCACCTCGCAGACGATGCGCTTTGGCGGGTCAACCGCATGCGTGGAACTGCAGATCAACGACCAGACCATCATCATCGATGCGGGCTCCGGCATTCGCGAACTGGGCAGCGAAATCGCCAACCGCAGTACCGCCCACGCCCACCTGCTGCTGTCGCACGGCCACTACGACCACGTCATGGGGTTGCCGTTCTTTGCACCGGTCTATGATCGCACCATGAAGCTCGAGATCTGGTCCGGCCACACCTGCGGCAAGCCCACGACCCGCGCACTGATTGCAGGGTTCATGCAGGAACCCTACCTGCCGGTGACCATCGACCTGATGTGCGCCAACATGAGCTACAACGACGTGGATCGCCGCTGCACTCTGGACCTGGGCAATGGCATAACCGCGCGCTCCTGCCCCACCAACCACCCCGGCGGTTGCCTTGCCTGGCGGGTGGACCATGACGGCGCCAGCTTTGTTTACCTCTCCGACCATGAGCACGGCGTGAAGGAAATCGACGAGGAACTGGTGAAGTTTGCCGAGGGTGCAGACCTCATGCTGTACGACGCCATGTACACCGACAAGGACTATCCTTCCCATCGCGGCTTTGGCCATTCAACCTGGCGCGAGGCCTGCAAAACCGCTCAGGCCGCTGGCGTACGGCAACTGTTGCTGTTCCACCATGCACCCGACCGCACCGACGCCGAGCTTGACGCCATCGAGGCCAAAGCCCACGCGCTGCTGCCCGGCGCAAGCGCCGCGCGCGAACGCCAGATTATCGACATCACCCGCAAGCGGTAGGCCGCCCTGGAGCCGGGGCTGGAAATCATCCATGCGAGAGGCCATATCCGGCCTGGACCAAGACGAACGCAAGACAAGTGGAAGAGCTGGACCATGAAGGACCCATACGAGGTTCTGGGCGTCTCCAGGACGGCGACGGACAAGGAAATCAAGGCGGCGTTCAAGCAGATCGCCCGCAAGCATCATCCGGACCTTCACCCCGGCGACAAGGCGGCCGAGACCATCTTCAAGGAGGCCTCAGGCGCCTACGACCTGTTGAAGAACAAGGAAAGGCGCAAGCGCTATGATGCCGGCGAGATCGACGCCACGGGCGCCGAGAAGCCGCAACAGCAACGGCAGCATCGCCAGCAATATTACCGCGACTTCGCCGGTGCCGGTCCGTTCGCCGGACATGCCGAACAGGACGGATTTGCCAGCAACGAGGAACTTGAAGAGTTTCTCGCCCGTGCCTTTGGTGGTAGCGGAGCCAACGGCAGGCGCGGTGCCGGCCAGCAATCACGCCGTGCCCGTGGCATGGACGTCAACTACACCTTGCCCGTCTCCTTTCTGGAAGCCGCCACCGGTGCGAAGCGCCAGGTTGTGCTGCCTGACGGGCGCACGCTCAATGTGACCATTCCCGAAGGTGCCAGCAACGGGCAGATGATGCGCCTAAAGGGCCAGGGCATGCCGGGTTTCAATGGCGGCCCTGCGGGCGACGCCTATGTGGAACTGCAGGTGGACAGCCATCCGTTCTTTGAGCGCAAGGACGACAACGTTCACCTGGAAGTGCCGGTAACGCTCAAGGAAGCCGTACTGGGTGCCCGCATCGAGGTGCCCACCATCTCCGGGCCGGTGAACGTGACAGTGCCCAGGAACTCCAATACTGGCACCCGGCTGCGGCTTAGGGAGAAGGGCATCCTCAACCGCAAGTCCGGCCAGCGCGGGCACCAGATGATAACCCTGAAGGTACAACTGCCGGACGGCGATGAACCGGATCTGACGGCCTTCCTGGAAGGCTGGCAACCGAAGACCACACAGAATCCGCGCAAGGAGATACTGTCATGATGGATCTCGACCAACTTGTCGACTCGCTCGACGACCTGCGCCGCGAAGACCTTGAAGCCTGGATGCGCAACGCCCTTGTTGCCGCCGACGAGGCATCTGGCAAAACGGTGTTCAGCGACATGGAATGCGCGCGTGTACAACTGATCTGCACGTTGCACTATGACATGGATGTCGAGGTGGAAACGCTGCCGGTGGTCATGGACCTGATCGATCAGCTGCACGAGGCGCGCCATCGGCTCAACACCCTGTCGCATGCCATCATGCGGCAGGACGAGGACATTAGCAGCAGAATCCTGGCCGGGCTGCAGGACAAGTAGGCAAAACCCTGCCCCCCTGAAAATGCGACTGCCGCCCGAAGGCGGCAGCCGTTGCGTGTTGACTACAGCAGGCAGCAGCCTACTTCAGCAGTGCTTCCATCGGCAGGGCTTCGGAAATCGTGTGGGTGTCCACGATACCGGGCTTGCCGTTGTTGATTTCAACAATGTGGTAGCGGCCCTTGTTCTGGTGGTGAAGCTCGGAGGTGAAGGTACGCGGACCGAACAGCGTCGGCTCGTCCCTCATCTTTTCCAGTTCAGCCACCACGGCAGCAGCATCGGTGGAACCGGCGCGTTCAACTGCCTTCGCCCAGACGTCGATCAGGATGTAGCCCGGATAGACGTACTGGCTGGAGGGACCGGCCCCGGTGACTTCCTTGTAGGTCTCGTTGAACTTGGTCACGTCAGGGTTGGGGTCGTCACCATAGATCGAGGCTTGCACCGGCACGAAGAAGTTCGACAGGTCCGGCACGGCGTCCAGCCAGTAGCTGCCGTCAACGCCCGACCCGTTGAGGATCATCGAGTTGATGCCGGCGGCGCGGATCTGCTTGATGGCCGACACGACGCCCGGCATCATCGAACACAGCATGATCGCATCGGGTTCCTTCTCGAGGCTCTTGATGCGGGTAATCTGGGCCGCGATCGAGGCATCTTCGTTCTTGAAGGTATCGGAGCCGACAAGCTGGGCTTCTGACAGCTTCGGCATCATCCAGTCGAAACCGTCGCAGATGCCCTTGTTGTACTCGGTCCAGGTGTCAAGCAAACGGTAGAAGGTGCGCGCGCCCTTCTTGTTGTACGACCATTCGGCCATGGTTGCGCCTTGCACCGGTGCCAGCACCGAGGCAGAGAACGAGAACGGGCCAACGCCCTGGATCCCGGCCTTGATCGATTCGGCACACAGGAAGAACGACACCTTTCCGGCAGCCTGTGCTGCCAGAGCGGCCGGCGCACCGAAGTCATAGTCGCATGACACGACTACCAGGTCGGCACCCTGGTCGAGCACTGCGAGGCCCGCCTTTGCACCTTCCGCGCGGTCGGTCTTGGTATCGGCGTTGACCACCTTGATCTGCTGGCCAAGCAAGCCGCCTGCCTTGTTGATCTCGTCGATGCGGATCATCGCGGCATCCTGTGCCGGCTTGTCATAGGCCTGCATGAAGCCGGACTCGGCTGTTGCAAAGCCAACCACAATGTCATCGGCCATGGCTGCCGAGGTTCCGATCATCGTGCCGGCGAGCAACACGCTGCCAGCTAGTCTGGTCCACTTAGTCATGTTCACCTCCTGTTGAGCTTCCAATGCTCGGTTATTCCGGCGCGGAGCCAGCGGCACGCTGGTTTCCTGCACCGGAGATTCTGTTGAACGGCCACCCAGTCCAAACCAGTTCGCGATTGCGCATCAGGCCGGTTGGCCTGAACATCAGGATCACGATCATCACCACGCCGATGGCAATTTCCTGAACGCCGTTGGGAATGGAGAGCGTGGTCTCCCCCAGCGCGACGCCCTTCTCGAGCCAGCGCAGCAACTGGATGATGATCGACAGAACCACCACCCCGACAACGGCACCGGACAGGCTGCTCATGCCGCCCACCACCAGCATCGAAAGCGAGATGAAGGTCAGTCCCAGATAGAATGTGTCGGGTGTGACCACGCCCACCGAATGGGCATACAGCGCGCCACCAAGCCCCATCAATGCACCTGACACTGTGAAGGCAATCAAACGTTCGCGGGGAATATTCACCCCGGAGGCACTGGCAGCAGTGGCCTCGTCGCGCGCTGCGCGCAGTGCCAGACCAGAGCGCGAGATGGTGTAGAAGTACGCGATGAAGATGGTGACGACGGAAGCCAGGAAATACGGCCAGATGCTGCGGTGGATGGGAATGCCCACCACGGAACTTGTAGCCCCCGTCACATCTTCCCAGTTGGAATAGACGGTGTTGATGACCGCCAGCATCGCGAAGGTGGCAATCGAGGCAGCGATGCCCGACAGCCGCATCAGGATGCGCCCGAACAGGTAGGCGAACACGCCGGCAAACAGGGCCGAGCACACCAGCGATACCAGCAGCGGCATCTGCAGTTGCGTGACGAACTCCGGCAGGCCGGGCAGCAGGACCTTCTTCATCAGCGGCGGAATGGTGAACCAGGCTGTCGCATAGGCCCCAAGGCAGGTGAAGCCGATATGGCCGAAGCTGATCACGCCGGAATTGCCGATGAACACGTACAGTCCGACCACCAGGACCACCTGCACGAACACGTCGATCACGGTCTGGTTGAACGGCCCGCTGTTGTTGGTCAGCGCCAGCAGCGCCACGCCAAGCATGATCAGGCACAGGATCACGGGCGTGGAAATCGTCTGGACGAGAATGGGGGCTGGACGCTGCATCGCTACACCCTCCCGCGCGAAGATTTTGACGGCAGCAGCCCGTTCGGCCAGAAGATCAGAACAACGATGACAGCGCCATAAACGAACGCATCCCGGAACGGACGTGCTTCGAGCGGCAGGATGACCTGCATCAGCACGCTTGCCCCACCTATAAGGAAGCCCGCCAGCACCGCCCCGGGCAAACTGCCCAAGCCCCCGATCACCGTGGCGATGAAGGCGACCAGCATGATGGAAGCCCCCATCTGGATATCGACGGTGCCGGTCTGCGTGCCGAGGATGAGGCCGATGGCCGCCGCCAGCATGCCCGAGATGGCAAACGCGGCCATGATCACCCGGTTGGCGCGCACGCCCAGCATGCGGGCCATGGTGAAGTCTTCGGCCGCCGCCCGCATTTCAAGACCAAACCGTGTGCGCTTGAGGAAGGCCACCAGCGCGATCAGCACGACGATGGTGACACCGATGGTGATCACCTGCAGCAGCGGAATGCGTGCGCCGAATATCTCCACCGGCAGCGACAGGTTGGACCACAGGTTGATGGACTTCGGCCGGCTGGAATACAGCATCAGCAGGAAGTACTTGATCACGAACCCGAGCGCGAAGGACGCGATCATCATCGTCGCCGGGTTGACGTTCCTGAACCGGCGGAACACCAGTATTTCCGACAGCACCGAAATGCCTGCCCCGATGGCGAGCACCAGCGGGATCAGCAGCCAGGCCGGCAGGTGGCCTGCAAACACGATTGCTGCGGCCTCGGTCGAGGGCCACAGCAGCGCGAACACGCAGAACGCGATGTAGTCGCCATGGGCGAAGTTCACCAGTCGCATGACGCCGAAGATCAGCGCAATGCCGAGCGCACCGAGTGCATACAGGCTGCCCAGGCTGAGCGCATCGAATATGATCTGCAAGGTTGCCGTCATGACCGCATCAATGCTCCCCGTAGCCGAAATATGCCGCTTCGAGCGCATCGCCCTCGGCCAGTTCCGCAGCATCGCCTTCGAGCACGATCTCGCCGGAGCGCATCAGGATCATGCGCCCGCCGGTGATCATGGCGCGGGTGGAGCTTTGCTCGACGATGAGCAGCGTGAGATTGCGTTCCTCGCGCAGCCTGAGCAGCGTTTCATACACCTGGTCGATGATTTTGGGTGCCAGGCCCAGTGACGGCTCGTCGATGGCGATAAGCCGGGCCTCGGTCATCAGGGCACGCGCGATGACCAGCATCTGCTGCTGCCCGCCCGACAATACACCCGCCGGCTTGTGGCGGCGTTCGGCCAGCATCGGAAACAGGGTGTAGGCATTGTCCAGGTTTGCGCCGGTGCGCGAGCGATCTGCCAGCATGCCGGTACCGAGCACCAGGTTTTCCTCGATGGTCAGCCCGCCGAAGACGTGGCGACCTTCCGGCACCATCGAAAACCCCAGCCGGGCAATATCCTCCGGCGAGCGGCCGGCAATGGGCTGGCCGGCAAAATGAATGCTGCCTTCGGCAGGTGTCACTATGCCGGAGATGGTCTTGAGCAGCGTAGACTTGCCTGCCCCGTTCGGCCCGGTGACGAAAAGCAGTTCGCCCTCGGCGAGGCTGAGGCTGGCATTGCGCAAGGCGGTAAGCCTGCCATAGCGCGAAGTAACTCCATCAACCTTGAGCAATCCGGTCATAGCGCCGCCTTCTCCAGATCGACACCAAACTCGCCCTGGGTGCCCATGTAGGCGTGGCGCACAACTTCGCTCGCGCGGATGTGGGCAGGTTCGCCACCATCAATCAGCACGCCCGAGTCCAGCACGTGGATATACTCGCACAGGCTGAGCACCAGCCCGATGTTGTGCTCGATCAGCAGGATGCCGCAGCCCTTCTCCTTGAGGATCTTGCGGGTCAGTTCGACCAGGTCTGCTGCCTCATGAGCGGACATGCCGGCGGCGGGTTCATCCATCAGCAGGAAGTCAGGATCACACATCAGCGCGCGCGCAATGGCGACGCGGCGTTCATCGGTGTAGGGCAACCCGCCGGCCAGTGTCTCGGCAAGGTGGCCGATGCCGATCCATTGCAACATGTCGAAGGCATCGTTGGCAGCCTGGCGGCGACTCAGTCCCATGCCGACACCGGTTACTTCCAGGTTATCGAGCACGGAAAGGTCGCCGAACATCCGTCCGCCCTGGAAGGTGCGCGCCACGCCCATGCGCCGCAACTGGTGCGGCTGCACGCGCGAGACGTTGCGCGCACCCAGCATCACCTCGCCGCTGGTGGGGGCCTGAAACCCGGTCAGCACATTGACC
>CAYMJJ010000058.1:0-14269 GCA_964390445.1 uncultured Anderseniella sp. | reverse complement strand
CCCGGTCACATGAACGTGCTGCTGGCCGAAGCCAAGGTGCCGTACGACATCGTGCTGGAAATGGACGAGATCAACGAGGACTTCCCGTCCACCGACGTGGTCATCGTCATCGGCTCCAACGACATCGTCAACCCGTCGGCCCAGGACGACCCGAACTCGCCAATCGCCGGGATGCCAGTGCTGGAAGTGTGGAAGGCCAAGCAGGTGTTCGTATCCAAGCGCGGCCAGGGCGCCGGCTATTCCGGCATCGAGAACCCGCTGTTCTTCAAGGACAATACGCGGATGTTCTACGGTGACGCGAAGTCCTCGCTCGACCAGTTGCTGACCATCCTCCACTGATACGCGATTACCGGATGGGGCCAACCCGGCCTTGCAAAAGAAATCCCCGCGTCACGA
The DNA here is from genome assembly GCA_964390445.1 of uncultured Anderseniella sp. Classification (GTDB taxonomy): domain Bacteria; phylum Pseudomonadota; class Alphaproteobacteria; order Rhizobiales; family Aestuariivirgaceae; genus Anderseniella. The sequence continues at coordinate 13,873 of CAYMJJ010000058.1, read as the reverse complement.
CTGAAAGTGGCGCGGGGGTTTTTGTTGGGACCGGCTTCAGTCGCGCGGCTTGCCGAAAAACTGCGCCATCAGCAGCAATGCCGTCGAGATGATGATCATGATGGTCGAGATCGCAGCGATGGTCGGGTCGATCTGGTCACGCAGGGCATTGAACATGTTGCGGGTCAGCGTCGAATGCTCCCCTCCGGATACGAACAGCGCTACGATCACCTCGTCGAACGACGTCAGGAACGACAACAGCGCCGCGGTGATTACCGAGAACCGGATCTGCGGCAGGGTCACCAGCATGAATGCCTTGAGCCGCGATGCACCCAGGCTCCGCGCTGCCATTTCCTGGCTCACGTCATAGGAAGCGAGCCCCGACGACACAACGATCATCACCAGCGGCAGGGCGAGCAGCGTGTGGGCGATCACCAGCCCGGTCATGGTATTGACGATACCCAGCTGGACGTACGCATAGAACGCACCGATGGCGATCAGGATGACCGGGATCATGATCGGCGTGATCAGCAGCAGGAATACATGCCGGCCGAGTGGGTGCTTGCTGGCGCTCAGCCCATAGGCAGCCGCGGTGCCCAGCGGTGTTGCCACCAGCATGGTCAGGAACGCCGCCACGAGCGAGGTGCGGGTAGCATCCATCCAGGCCAGCGAACTGAAGTAGTTGTCGTACCAGCGCAGCGACCATTCGCGCGGTGGAAACTCGAGGTATTGCGAGGCGGAGAACGACATCGGCATCACGATCAGGGTCGGTGCCACCAGCAGGAACATCATTACCGCGGCAAACACGTACAGCCAGAGGCGCTGACCATGGGTGACCTGGGTTTCGGAGGCAGGGGCCTTGAACCAGTTCATTGCTCAGTGGCCCCCGCCGATGATCTTGCCCAGCGGCAGCACTCTTGATGCCACATACAGCAGGGCAAGCGTTATCACCAGCAGCACCACGCCGAGTGCGCTGGCAGCACCCCAGTTGAAGAACAGCTCAATGTTGTTGGTGATCTGGTTCGATACCATGATCACCTTGCCGCCACCCAGTACTGCGGGCGTCACGAAGAACCCCAGGCACAGCACGAACACGATCAGCGCGCCGGCGAACAGGCCCGGCAGTGACAGCGGAAAGAACACCTGCCAGAACGACTGTGACGGCGTCGCGCCAAGGTTTGAGGCAGCCTTCAGGTAATCGGGGCTGATTGCCTTCATCGAGCTGTACAGCGGCAGGATGAGGAACGGCAGCATGATGTGCACCATGCCGATCAGGGTACCGTTGAGGTTGTGTACCAGGGGCAGCGGTTCGCTCCATAGCCCCAGCCCCATGCCCCACTCGTTGATCAGGCCCTGCCGCTGCAACAGCACCAGCCACGCATAGGTGCGCACCAGCAGCGAGGTCCAGAACGGCAGCAGCACCGCCAGCATGCAGATGTTGGCCATGCGCGAGGGCAGTTGCGACAGGAAGTAGGCCAGCGGATAGCCCAGCAGGATGCAGATGCCGGTGGTAAGGAAGCTGACCTTGAAGGTGGTCCAGAAGATCCGTCCATAGGACTTGCTCTCGATCATCCTGGTGTAGTTTTCCATCGACGGCGAGCCGTCGGCGCCGATGAACGACAGGTAGAACAGCCAGCCGACCGGCAGCACCATGACCACAAGAACGATCAGGACGGCAGGTCCGGTCAGGCCGAGCAGCGACAGCCGCTCCTTTCGTTCATGGGCGCGCAACAGGTGTTCGTTGGCGTGCCGATGGCTGGTGGTGGCCTGGCTGGTCATGGCAACATCACTCATCGCGGATGACCACGGTGTCGTTGCTGTGCAGGCCCAGTTCGACCTTGTCGCCGATCGCGACGTTCTCGATGGCAGCACCGGTGCGGGTGCCGGCACGAACCGTCACCTCGGTGCCGTCCGCCAGGGTGGCGTACATCAGCGACGTGTCACCCTGGTAGACGAGCTCCCTGACCTGCGCCTTGAACCGGTTGAGCGTCTTGGGCGCGGACTTGTCCAGCACCACCAGCCGCTCCGGCCGCAACACCAGGATGGGCTGGCCCTTGCCGTCCGGCGTATCGCGTACGCTGATGGGTTCGCCGCCAAACCTGAACTTGCCGCCTGTCTCTTCCAGTGCCAGGAAGGTCGATTCGCCGATGAAGTCAGCCACGAAGCGGTTGGCCGGCCGGTCATATATGGCGCGCGGATTGTCAAGCTGCATCAGCTTGCCGTGGTTGATCACCGCAATGCGGTCCGACATGGTCAGCGCCTCGCGCTGGTCGTGGGTCACGTAGACCGTGGTCATGCCGAGCTTCTCGTGCAGGTGGCGCAACTCGATCTGCATGTGTTCGCGCAACTTCTTGTCGAGCGCCGACAGCGGCTCGTCCATCAGCAGGATGCGTGGGCTGAACACGATGGCGCGGGCCAGCGCCACGCGCTGCTTCTGCCCGCCGGACAGTTGCCCGATGCGCCGTTCGCCATAGCCTGCCAGTTGCACCGTTTCGAGCGCCCCGGCCACGCGGGCGTCGATCTCGGCGCGCGGCACCTTGCGCAGCTTGAGCGGGAAGCCGACGTTCGCTGCCACATCCATGTGCGGAAACAGCGCGTAGCTTTGAAACACCATGCCAACGTCGCGCAGGTGAGGCGGCTTGAGGATGATCTCCTCGTTGCCGAAGCGGATGCTGCCGTGGTCGGGCCGCGTGAACCCCGCAAGCGCCATCAACAGCGTGGTCTTGCCCGAGCCGGACGGGCCAAGCAGGGTCATGAATTCACCCTGCCTGATCTCGAGGTCGACATTGTCGAGTGCGTGCACCGTACCGTAGGTCTTGGTCACGCCGGTAATTGAAATTGGCAAGGCGCCGGCCTGAGACATCTGGGTGCTCCCCTGTCGGCTGCAAAAGGAAAGGAATCAAGGATCCGGCGCAAAGGCAGCCATTGCCACCTTCGCGCCGGGGGTGAATGCGTGCCGGACTATTCGGTCAGCATGTCCTGGTACTTGGCGGCAGCCTTCTGCTCCCACTTTGCGTACCAGTCGAGGTTGATCGGCACCTGCAGCTTGGCGTTGTCGGGATGCGACGGCATCTTCCTGGCCAGTTCTTCGTCGATCTGGCCAATCTCGTAAGCCTTCCTGTTGGTTGGCCCGTAGGTGATGTGCAGCGGCAGGTTTGCCTGCAGTTCAGGCTTGGAAATCTCAGCCAGGAACTTCATGGCAAGATCCTTGTTCGGCGCACCCTTCGGGATCGCGAAGCAGTCATAGTCGAGCAGTGCCTGGTTGAAGGTATAGGCCACCTTCGCTCCGTCCTTTGCGGCCACGTCGAAGCGGCCGTTCCAGCCGGTCGTCATGTCCACTTCACCGTCCTTCATCAGCTGCGCATGCTGGGCACCAGACTGCCAGAACACTGCAATGTGCGGCTTCAGCTTGCGTACCTGGTCGATGGCGCGGGCAATGCCTTCTTCGCTGTCGAGCTCCTTGTAGACGTCTTCGATCGCCACGCCATCAGCCATGATGGCCGGCTCGAGCGCACCTGCAACCTTGTCACGATAGGCGCGCTTGCCGGGGAAGCCTTCAGCGTTGAAGAAGTCGGCCCAGTTCTTCGGGGCCTTGTCTTCGGAGAAGGTGTTGGTGTTGTAGGCGATCACGGTCGAGAACACGTCGGACCCGACGCAGGTCGGGGTGTAGAGGTTGGGGTAGAAGTCCGAGACGTCGATGATGGTGTAGTCGAGCGGCTCGAGCAGGCCTTCCTCGGCGGCGCGTGCAGCGCTGCCTGACCCCGACGACACGATATCCCAGGGCACGGCACCGGCCTGGACCTTCAGCCGCACGTCCGACATGCCGCCATAGGTTTCCTGCTTCACTTCGATGCCTGACGACTTCGCGCCAGGTGTGAACAGCGCCTTGTCCTGGGCCTCCTGGTAAGAACCGCCCCATGAGGCGATCGTAACGGTCCCTTGAGCCAGGGCAATGCCTGCACCGAGGCTGAGGCCGGCCAGTGCCACGCCGGCCATCGCGGCACCGGCAAATGTTCTGCGGTTGGATTTACTGCAAGGCGTCATTATTGAATTCCTCCTGTCGCTGCGTACAGCGGTTCGATTTGGGTTTTCATTTTTATCGTTTGTTGAACCAGCGGCAGCATCTCTGCACACTTTCTCCTTGCTGGCAATTGTCAGGCAGCCTCAGCGGTTCAGGCCATCGAGAAAACGGTACCATGCCACCGAGGCAGTCAGGAACCATGGGTTGCCGGTATAGAACGGGCGGGTGGGAAAGCTGATGCCGTCGACGCCGGTGCGCCCTTCTGCCAGGCCCAGCACCCGCTGGCCGGTTCGCATGCCGAAGTAACTCGCCATGGACACGCCCGACCCGCAATATCCCATCGCGTAGTGGATGCCATCGTGCACGCCGGTATGGGCGAGCGTGTTGAAGGTATAGGCCACGAACCCCATCCAGGAATGCGAGATGCGCGTGTTTTCAAGTTCTGGAAAGATCGCGCGCAGGTCTCGCATCAGCAGCGGCCCGCTTTTCATCGGGTCGGTTTCTGCCGCCGACACGCGCCCGCCAAACACGATGCGGGTCCGGTCCGGCGAGGGCCGGTAATAGTACACCACCTTGCGGGTGTCACTGACGATACTGTCCTTCGGCATGAGCTTGTCCATCAGGCCGGCGGGAAGTTGTTCGGTGGCAATCATGTAGCTGCCAATGGGGATCACCCGGCGCCGCTGCCAGGGCGTCACTGCGCCGGTGTACCCGTTGGTGGCGATCACCACGTCGCGCGCCTGCATCCGGCCGCGCGATGTTGCAATGTCGAAATCCGTGCCGCCTGAACGCGCAACGGCGCTGACGCGGCAGTGGGTGATAACCGTTGCGCCGGCCTCGATAACCTTGCCCAGCAACCCCTGGTGATATTGAGCCGGCTCGATCGAGGCATGGTTCTCGAACACCACGCCGCCATGATAGGCATCGGTTCCGAGTTCGGCGTGCTGGCTGGCCCTGTCGATGATGCGGACCGGCACCTCGAAGCCCTTCGGCTGGTTGCTGACGGTGCGCACCAGCTTGTCGAACTGCGCCTTGTTATGCGCGGCATGAAACCGGCCCGGTATCTTGAAGTCGCAGGCGATCATTTCGTCGCGCACGAATTCGCCGATCCACTTCAGTGAATCATGGCCGTCGCGCAGGATTGCGGCGCCGGTCTTGTCGCCGTAGCGCGCGGTCAGTTCGGCCAGATCGGGCTTGATGCTGGTACTGATCTGGCCGCCGTTGCGTGCGCTGCAACCGAAGCCTGCATCATCGGCATCGAGTACCACGACAGAGCGGCCTGCGCGCGCCAGCACCAGGGCAGCGTGAAGGCCGGTGTAGCCTGACCCAACGATCACCACGTCGGCACGAGCCGGCAGGTCAGTCTCTGTCAGGCGGGGTCGCGGGGTCTTGTCCCACCAGTATGGTTCAAGCTTGAAGCCAGGCGCAAAGAAGGCATCGGCCATCGTCGTTGTGTTCCGTCGGCAGAAGGATCGGCAGCACAAGGATTGCGCCGCCAGAGTGACAGGGTGTTGTCAGTCTGGCGCTTTTTACCGGGTTCTGTCACGGAAGATTTGCAGGGGCCCGGGTGGTGCAGGTGAAGCCGCCGAGTCAGGCGGTCTTTCGCCACCAGCGTGACAGCAGCGCGTCAAGCGAAATGTAGCCGGCTCCCTTGACGATGATCACCACAAGCAGGAACACCCACAGCACACGCTGGTCCGCGATCACCGAACCCGGCACCCGGTCGAACAGCCCGCCGATGGTGGTGGCATCCACACCGTGGAACTTGATGTCGACGAACGTCTGTACGGTAATGAAGCCGATCATGCCCAGCGCTGCCACCCGGGCAAACAGCCCGAGCACGATCATCACCGGCAGCACGAACTCGCTGTACGTGCCTGCATAGACGACGAGGTCATAGAAGAACGGCACATTGGCCGTGTCGTAGCTGTAGGCTTCCATCACCGAAGGAAGGATCTGGAAATAGGCGCCATCCTGCACCTGGAAGAACCCGGTCACCCCCGCACCGACTTTCGTGAAGGCTGAATGAATGAAGTAGCCGAACAGCACCGCCAGAAACACCAGTCGCGCCAGCAGGCCTGTCAGCCAGCCGTCCGTCGCCCCCTCGACGGTCGCGAACACCTTCTGATGGAGTTGCTGCAGTTTCGCAACAAGGCTTGTCAGCGCTCCGCCTGACGGCAGTGTGGAGGCTGTTTGCCTGGTGTTGGTCTCGGTCATGACGGGTCTCCACGGGTTCCGGGTTCAATGGGGTGCAGGCTGGTACGGGCTGCGGTGAAGGCACCGCTGGCGAGCAGCAAGGCGATCAGCTCGCCGAGGTCGGTTTCCGGCTCGATGGCGATGTGCTCCTCGATGGCCTGGCCAAGGGCGTGGCCGTTCATCAGGGCTGCGAAGAACGCCGCCCCGGCTGGGTCTAGCGATCGTACTTCGACATCAAGCACAGGCCGCGTGATCAGCAGGGATTGAGCCTCGTCAAGGTTCACCCCGTGGGCCGGAACTTCCGTGCGATAGGCAAACAGGTCTGCAACTGGGTAGGCCGACTGCAGCAGCCAAGTTGCCGGATGAACGGTGAAAGCCTGGTCCATCAGCGCGTCCGGTTGCAGGGCCAGCAGCGCGTCACCGGCGAGCGGTGCCAGGTCCGGCGCGTGATAGGCATCCAGCCAGGCCCGTTCGGCGCGGGCCACGTCGGCCAGGAACGGCGACTTATACAACGGCGCAAAGCTCTCGAGGAAGCTGTCGAAGCCCGCCCCGTAGCTCGCCATCATGGCGTCGCGAGGCGGATGCCGCGTCACGAAGATGCGGGCCACGACGTTGAAGTTGGCTTCGCCCATGATCGCGACGAGTGACGGGTAAACCCTGCGCAGGGCCTCCATCAGGCTGGACACGACATTGTTGCGATAAACGTCAAACCGCTTGCCGGCCTTGCGGTGCAGGTGGTCGCGCAGCTCGCCCGGCACATCCACGTTCAGGTCCAGCAGCGCGGAGCCGAATGCACCTGATTGCCAGCTGCGGGTATCGGGATCAGGCACCGGCATTGTGAAGCAGTCCTTCCGGGGCCGCTACAGGTCGCGACGGGTCATGAGCGGCAGCAAGGTATGTCCCGGCGCGGCGGGCCTGCGCCGCCAGTTCCGGCCAGGCAGGCACGTCATTATCCCATTCGACCAGCGTCGGGCAGGCACCGGTTCGCTGCAGGATGTCGCCGTACAGGTCCCAGACCGCACATGGCACCGCAGTGCTGTGTGAATCGATCAGCAGCGGATGACCATGCTCGTCCATGTCTTGCGCGTGGCCCGCCAGGTGAATCTCGCCAACGTACTGGACGGGAAATTCATCGAGATAGGCTTGCGGTGAGAAGCCGTGGTTGGTGGCGGAAACGTAGACGTTGTTCACGTCGAGCAGCAACCCGCACCCTGTCCGGCGGGCAAGCTCAGTCAGGAAATCCGTCTCCGAATAGGTGGACTGGGCAAACAGCAGGTAGGTCGCCGGATTCTCGATCAGGATCTGGCGCCCGATGGCGGATTGTACCTGGTCGACATGCTCGGCCACGCGGGCCAGCGTCTGCTGCGTGTAAGGCAGCGGTAGCAGGTCATTGTAGAAGATGTCGTCGTGGGTGGACCACGCAAGGTGCTCCGACACAAGTCCGGGCTGGTAGCGTTCCACCACGGCCGTGAACCGGTCGAGGTGGTCGGTGCTGATCGGCCTGTCGCCACCGATTGACATACCGACACCGTGCACGCTCAACGGATACCTCTCGCGGATGGCAGACAGCAGCGCGTGGGGCACACCGCCCGCGCCCATGTAGTTCTCTGCGTGGACCTCGAAGAAGCCCATCGTGGCATCAGTCTCGAGGATATCGCCCACGTGTTCGGGCTTCAAGCTGACCCCGGCTTTCGCCGGGATCGGACGTTTTGGGAACCGGCCTTCTGGGAAGCTGGATGATGAGATTGTCAGCATGGCCGGTTCCGGACCTTGTTGTGCAGTGGGCAGATTACGACGGCAGATCGCGATCAAGCGGCTTGTCGGAGCCGGTACGGTCAGGCTGGCCGTCAACCTTGATCACGATCTCTTCGCAGCTGTTGGTCTCGACCACCGTCCAGGCGTCGCCCTGGTAGTCCACGGTGGAGGTGCCTGCACAGGTGGTGCCGGGGCCGGCGGCGCAATCATTCTCGCCTGCCTTGGAGATGCCGTAGCACTTCAGCTTTGCAGCCTGTGCCGGCGTCGTGGCGGCGGTCATGGTAACGGCGGTAACCACGGCCGCAGCAAGTGCTGCGGAGGTGAGGGTCTTGACGGTCGACATAAGGGTGAGTTCCTTCTCGTTGGTATGAAACTGTTGCTTGTATTGATTACGCAGATGTCACTCAAGCAAGAGGCAATCTAGCCCAACTCTTTGCCAAGGTCGTATCACGTGCAGACAACATCACGTGAACAACCTGCGGGCATTCCGGCAAACGTGCGGTCTTCCGGCTTCCGGTGTCGCTGGTTGTTTGACTCGTATCAAGGTGGTGCACCGGCGCGCGTGCAAGGATTGTGCGTACCGCAGTTTCACGGTGAAACGCGGATGAACCCATCGGATGCTGGCGTGGTCTGCGTCAGCGCGGAGGTCCTCGCATGTCACCAGCCATCCTGTTTCCCGTCTACCTCATCATAATCCTGGCACCGTTGCTGCTGGCATGGATGCAGGGCCTGCCCGCCAGGTCGTTGCAGGACGAACTGGCAACAGGTCTCGGCATGTTGGCCTTCACCATCCTGCTGGCGGAGTTCGTGCTGTCCGGCCGGTTCAGGATCATCTCGGCCAGAATGGGCATGGACGTCACCATGCGCGTGCATCAACTGGCTGCACGCGCCGCTTTGCTTTTCGTGCTGGTGCATCCGTTCGTGTACGCAACGCCAATGCTCAACCATCCGCTTCCCTGGGACGCAACGGGACAGCTGACACTTGGCCTCGACATCACTTCGGCACTGACCGGAATTGCCGGCTGGCTCCTTGTCCTGATCGTTGTCGTGACCTCGATCTGGCGCGACCAGTTGCCGTTTCGCTACGAGACCTGGCGGATGTGGCACGCCATCGCGGCGGTAGCTATCGCAGTCTCGGTGACACACCATACGCTGGCGGCTGGCCGCTACAGCGCTGACCCGCTGCTGGCCGGATTCTGGATCGTTCTGCTGGTTGTCGCCCTTGCATCGTTGGTGAAGACCTATTTGCTCACACCGCTGCGCCAGTTGTCGCGTCCTTACGAGGTAAGCTCAATCCGCAAGCTGGCCCTCAACACCTGGGAACTGACGATCAAGCCCAAATCGGGATCCGCGATGGAGTTTGTTGCCGGCCAGTTTGTCTGGCTGAACGTCGGCAGCAGTCCCTTTTCGCTTGAGGAGAACCCGTTCTCCATCAGTTCGGCTCCTGTTGATCGCGACCAGTTGCAGTTTGTCATCAAGGAAGTGGGCGACATGACGCGGTCGCTGCCTCAGGTGAAACCCGGCACCAGGACCCATGTCGACGGGCCGTATGGCAACCTGACCCTGGAAAATCGTGAGGCGGCGGGTATCGCGTTGATAGCGGGTGGCGTCGGCGTTGCGCCCTTGCTGTCAATTGCCCGCCAACTGAAGGCTGATGATGATCCAAGGCCGGTTGTGATCGTCTATGGCAACCGGGTTGCAGACCAGATTGTCTACGAGGAAGAACTTCTGGTGCTCGCTTCGAATCCGGGTTCGGAGTTGGTCCACGTGGTCAGCGAGCCTGAAACCAGCTGGCATGGGCTGACTGGCGTGATTGATGCCGGCACTCTTGCCCATGTGTTCAAGTCGCGAGACGTCACTGGTTGGCTGTTCCTGGTCTGTGGCCCGCCAGTAATGCTCGATGTGGTCGAAGCGGCTCTCAGGAACCTCGGTGTTCCTGCCCGCCAGATCGTGTCCGAAAGGTTCTACTATGACTGACAGGTTGCAGCGATCCGGCTTCCATGCATTGACGACCGTGCAAGTGCTCGAGGCGCTGGGTGCATCGGGGAGTGGATTGTCGTCCGGTGAAGCAGCAGATCGGCTGGCCAAATACGGACCGAACCGGTTGCCTGAGCCGCCTGGCCGCAATCTGGTCCTGCGGTTCCTGTCGCATTTCCACAATGTGCTGATCTATGTACTGCTTGCTTCGGCAGTTGTGACAGGCGCTCTCCAGCACTGGGTGGACACCGGCGTCATCCTGGCCGTCGTACTGGTCAATGCAGTGATCGGCTTCGTGCAGGAAGGAAAGGCCGAGCAGGCGATGGCAGCGATCCGCGGCATGCTTGCGCCGCGTTCTGCAGTGCTGCGCGACGGCCGCCGCCAGAGTGTGGATGCAATCGCACTTGTACCTGGCGATGTGGTGCTGGTTGAGGCGGGAGACCGGGTTCCGGCCGACCTGAGGTTGATCCATGCGCGGGGTCTGAAGGCGGAGGAAGCCCTGCTGACCGGCGAGTCCGTACCCGTCGACAAGGGCACTGAGCCGGTCGATGGCGCGGCTGCTCTCGGGGATCGCACGTCGATGCTGTTCAACGGCACACTGGTGGCTGCAGGTACTGGCCGCGGCATTGTCACGTCGACTGGCTCATCAACGCAGATCGGACGCATTAGCGGCATGCTGTCGGATGTACAGACGCTGACTACGCCACTTGTCCGGCAGATGGATATCTTCGCGCGCTGGTTGACCGTGTTCATCCTCATTGTTGCCGGCGTGCTGCTCGTCTACGGATACTTTGTCGGGCATCTCAAGTTCGCGGACCTGTTCATGGCCGTTGTCGGCCTGTCTGTCGCAGCGATACCTGAAGGCCTACCAGCCGTGCTGACCATCACGTTGGCGGTTGGAGTGAAGGCTATGGCCCGGCGCAACGCCATCGTGCGCCGCCTGCCTGCCATAGAAACGCTGGGCTCTGTTTCCGTGATCTGTTCCGACAAGACAGGTACGCTGACCCGGAACGAAATGGTGGCCACGGCACTGGTTGCTGCAGATCGCACGTACTCGGTCGGCGGTGGCGGTTACGAACCGCACGGGGCCATACGGTGGCAGAACTCCGACGTGCATCCCGAGGATCACACCGTACTGATGGAATTCGCCCGCGCAGCAGGGCTGTGCAATGATTCACGACTACACCAGGCCGGAGATGACTGGCGTGTGGAGGGTGATCCCATGGAGGGGGCCCTGATGGCGCTGGCCGGCAAGCTCACCAGGCAGGGGCCGGAGCCGTTTCGTGACTGGGTGCGGGCCGACGTCATTCCCTTCGACGCCGCACATCGCTACATGGCCGTCATGCATCATGACGATGGGGGCAACACTTTCATCTACGTCAAGGGAGCACCCGAGGCTGTCCTCGCCCTGTGCGCAGACCAGCGCAATGCTGACGGCTCCACCAAACCACTCAACGCGCGCTACTGGCATGACATGGTGGAAGAACTGGCCAGCGAAGGTCAGCGCGTGTTGGCCGTGGCAACGCGCACGCCGTCACAAAGCCTTTCAAGTCTGGATTCAGCCCACCTCGACGGGCAACTGACCCTGATCGGCCTGGTGGGTCTCATCGATCCGCCTCGACCGGAAGCGATCGAGGCAGTTGCCGAATGCCACCGGGCAGGCATCCGGGTGAAAATGATAACGGGAGACCATGCCGTGACGGCCCGGGCTGTTGCCAGCATGATCGGATTGCAGAATTGCGAGCGCGTTCTGACCGGAGCAGATGTCGATTCACTTGACGATATTGCCCTTGCCGAAGTGGCTGTGGGAACCGACATTTTCGCCCGTACCTCACCTGTCCACAAGCTGCGGCTTGTGACCGCGCTCCAGTCACGTGGCCTGACTGTCGCCATGACTGGCGACGGCGTAAACGATGCGCCCGCACTTAAGCGGGCCGACGCCGGAATTGCCATGGGTCTCAAGGGCAGTGAAGCCGCTAAGGAGGCTGCGGAAATAGTTCTGGCTGATGACAATTTTGCCTCCATCGCGGCTGCAGTGCGCGAAGGACGAACGGTCTACGACAACATCAAGAAGGTGATCAGCTGGACGCTTCCCACCAACGGCGGCGAGGCGATGACGGTGCTCCTCGCGCTTGCACTCGGCACGGCACTGCCAATCCTGCCCGTCCAGATCCTGTGGACCAACATGATTACCGCCGTGACCCTTGGCATCGCGCTCGCATTCGAGCCGACCGAGGCTAACACAATGCGCCGTCCGCCGCGTGCGCGCGACGAGCCGCTGCTCACGGGCGACCTGATCTGGCACGTCGTGCTCGTCTCGGTGCTCTTCCTCGCGGGTATCTACGGCATACACGCATATGCCCTCGACAAGGGTCTCCCGGAGGATGTGGCGCGAAGCATGGCGCTCAACACCCTGGTAGTACTGAAGATCTTCCACCTGTTCTTCATCCGGAACATCTACGGCACGTCGTTCACCTGGACGGCGGTGCGCGGCACCAAGGTCGTATGGATATGCATCGCGACGGTGACCGTGGCGCAGTTCGCGGTCACCTACCTCCCGGCGATGCAGACCGCCTTCCACACTGCCGATGTAGCATTGTTCGACGGCCTGCTGATACTGGCCGTCGGTGCCGTCTTCTTTGCGTTGATCGAGATCGAGAAGCAGATGCGCCTGGCGTTTCGCCCACAGCGGCCGGCGGATTGATTCACCTCAAGGCCGATGTGCCGAAACAGGTTCATCTTTATCGATGCAGTGAGATTTGCGAGGCCCCATTCCAGGACAGGCGAGACAACAATGAAACGCTTCAAGAAAATCCTGTACGTGCATGATTCCGGTTCGCAGTTTGCGGCTCAAACGCTCAAGCTGGCCACCCAGATCGCTGACCGGAATGATGGCGAGGTCAGCCTGATCTGCGTGGTGGAACCACCGCCGGCGATGTTTGTCTCCAGCACGTCCCTGGACTTGCGCAAACACCTGCTGGATGAGGCCAGGGCTGGCCTGGAGGAGCTTGCCAGGGCCAACACGTTCACTGCGAACGCGAGCCCTCGCGTTCTCGAAGGACGTGCCCATGTCGAGATCATCCGGGAAGTCATCACGACCGGCTACGACCTGGTGATGAAGCCCATAGGTGGCAGCCGCCTCGTCGATCGCCTGTTGGGGCGTCTCGACATGAAGCTGCTGCGTCAGTGTCCATGCCCGGTATGGCTGTCGAAGGGCGAGACCTATGGCGAGTTCGATCACGTGCTTGCGGCTGTGGATGCTGACGACGATGTCGTCGAGGGTTCAATCCAGGATTGCGACGATGACCGCGAAGGGCTGAACCAGAAGATACTTGAACTCTCGACCTCCCTGTGTGCGGACAATGATGCCACCTTGCACATAGGGCACGTCTGGGATGCGCCATTCCTGTCCAAGTATAGCCGGGCCCGTGCGAACATCCCGGACGAGGAGATCAGGGCCTACATTTCCAGGACCGAACGCGACCACGTCAACTGGCTCAATCGGCTTGTCGCCCGCGCGACAAGATTGATCGGTGAGCCGGTTGTGAAGAAGATCAGGGTTCGCAAGCATCTTCGCCAGGGCGTTGCAGGCGAAATCATCCCTGATCTGATAACGGAAATCGAAGCTGACCTGATTGTCATGGGCACGGTTGCCCGCTCGGGTATCCCCGGATTCATTTTCGGCAATACCGCAGAAGATATTCTCGATCAGGTCACCTGCTCGGTACTGGCAGTGAAGCCGCCGGGCTTTGTGTCGCCGGTATCGTTTGAGTGAGTTGCAAGCGTTCTCCTGTTGCCGGACAAGACCCGTTGCCCCGCTGTGATGGGTGGGGTATACGACGGGCAGACCAAGGCGTCAGAGCACCCGTAGCTCAGCTGGATAGAGTGCTGCCCTCCGAAGGCAGAGGTCACAGGTTCGAATCCTGTCGGGTGCGCCAGGTCATT
>CAYMJJ010000057.1:0-14405 GCA_964390445.1 uncultured Anderseniella sp. | reverse complement strand
ATGTGCCACTTCCAGACGGTTCAACCACTGCTGTCCTAACGTCGGCAATAGGGACGAACTGCTCAATGGCGAGATTTTCTAAACCATCAACGAAGCCCGCATTGTCATCGAGCAGTGGCGCCGGCACTAAAACACGGTCCGTCCACAAAGCGCCCCGGGTTATCGATCCCCGGCACCGCAGAGCATCATCCCCATGGATCAAATCCCCACCATGCACTAACATTTGCCCCGGATCACTCAGAGGTGGCAGTTCAGTCTAGCTATGGACCTGACTGGTTCCCAAAAACCCTGACGACGGACATGAGCTCTGATGTCGAATTTGCTTCTGGAGCTTCCATCGCAAATTGGGAAGGCGTGGGAGTGCGGCCAATGATGACTCAGGTTTCTGCGCGCTTGCAGCCAAGATGAAGCGACCGGGCATGGCAACATCGCGCAGGGTTGAATTTGCTGGCAGGCTCACGGGTGGAGGGCGTCAAGGCGTGCCGATCTTGAAGTTGCCGGGTGAAACCGTGAATGTAGGGGCAAGCTGATGGCACGACGACATTTGACGAGGCGGCGAGCATTGTGGGCCGTCGCTGGGCTGGTCGCTACGGCAACGCCGCTGAAGGCTTCAATATCGGGGCCGATACGTTTTGGACTGACGCCGGTATTTCTGGACAACGACTGGCAACTACTCGAGCGCCTCAGTGCACATATCCTCGAGTCAACCGGTCGTGAAGTCGAATATGTTCAGCGCCGTACCTATAAGGAAGTCGTTGCGTTGCTGTTGCTAGGCGAGATCGATGCAGCCTGGCTGTGTGGCTATCCGCTCCTGCAACATCCCGGAAGGCTTGAGGCTGTTGCAATCCCGGTTTGGAAGGAAAAGCCTCTATACAGGGCCTATGTTATCGCTGCGGATGATCGTGCTGCCAAAGACATAACCGACCTGGCTGGTGACATACACGCCTATTCGGACCCGGACTCCAATTCCGGTCACCTGGTAACAGTGGCACGGCTGCTCGAACGCGGCTTCAGACCCGAACAGTTTTTTGCGCGCACGTTCTTCACCTTCGGGCATCGCAATGCGGTGCGTGCCGTTGCGAGCCGCCTCGCACAATCGGGCAGCGTGGATGGTTATGTCTACGATGTCCTTGCCACCACCGAACCGGAACTTGTCGCGCGTACCCGTGTTGTCTGGCGTTCCGAATGGCATGCATTTCCTCCGGTCGTGGCGACGTTTGAATCACGCGAGACATCTGAAGTTGCTGCGCTGAAACGTGCATTGTTCGATATTTCCCGAACTGAGTCCGGTCGAGTTGTTCTGCACTTGCTGCAGCTTGACGGCTTCGTCCCACCGCAGCCAGGCAACTTTGAAAGCATCGAGCGGCTGATGCGCACGGTATCGGAGAGGGGATAGCGATGCGCTGGTTTGTTCCTCTGCCATTAAGCCTGCGAGTACCGCTGATCGTTGCAGCGCTGATGGTCCTGATGGGGATAGTTGCATCGCAGCTGGTCCTGTCAGCGCTGAATCGCACTCAGGTTCGACAATTGACAGAACTGGCTGCGATCGAATTCAACACGCTTTCCACCGCACTCGGCCCCTACGTGCAGCGCAATGATATCTGGGAGATGTTCGATATCCTGGACCGGGCCACGCTGCGCGATGGCACCTTTCGTCCGATATCAGCCACATTGATCGATACACGCGGGCGAATTCTCGTGTCCACGCAGCCGGAGACTTACCCCATTGGAAGTGACGGCGCTGCCAAGATCGCTGTGTCCATCCTGCTCGACGATATTCGTTATGATACTGGTGCAGACAGGATTTCCGTGCACAACGCGGTAGTCTGGCAAGGGCGGCTCGTTGCGCAACTCGCCATCGAGTTCGATGTGCGGGACTTCGCATCTGAAAGAACGCGCGCCCGCTGGATATTGCTGATGGGCAATGCTGCCGCAATCCTGGTGCTCTCGTTCGCAGGCTATGCGCTGCTGCGGCGGATCCTAGCTCCAGTCAGGCGCTTGAGCAGTGAGATGGCGCAGCCGGGCGGGACGCCGCAGCCGGTTCCCGAAGGCTTGATTCCTGCGAGAGACGCCGAGCTTGCGCAACTTTACCGAACGTACAATGGCATGATCCGAGCAGTCCAGGCTCGCACGGCGGCGGAGCGCCGACTTGCTGAACGCGAGCGCTATGTCAGCCTGGGCCGGCTGGCCGGGGGACTGGCTCATGAGATCAACAACCCGTTGGGCGGGCTTCTCAATACCGTCGATACCATCCGAAACTTCGCAGACCGTCCCGATGTGGTACGCAGTGGCGCAGACCGGCTGGATCGGGGATTGAAGCATCTGCGCGACGTCTCCCGCACTACTCTGGAGGTTCACCGCAGCGATGGAGGCGCCCGTCGGGATGCGGTAGGGCTGGTACTGGAGGATTTCGACGACTTGCAACTACTTATCCGCCCGGAGGTCGACCGGAAGGGACAGTCCCTCGATTGGCAAGTTGATGCCGGACTAACCTGTTTCGGCACTTTGCCCGCAGGGCCGGTGAGGCAAATCATCTTGAACCTGCTGCTGAATGCATCTGCCATAACGGCATCAGGCGGCAAGCTTGGATTGCGCGTTGCCCCGCACAACGATGGCTTGTGTTTGTGCGTCTGGGATTCTGGCCCGGGTTTTGCCGAGTCCATGAAACCCCGCCTTTTGTCCGATGAGCCAGTAGAGCCTGGTGGAGGCTTGGGCTTGCGAATGGTGCGTGACCTGGCCATGTCGCTCGGTGGAGCGATTGAACTCGGCACTACGGAGAACGGGCATAACGAGGTAAGGGTCAGGTTGCCTGCTGTTGGAGAACATCATGCTTGAAGGCCGCCATATCGCTCTCGTCGAAGATGACGAATTCATGGGCAGTTCGATTGTTGAGCGATTGGAACTGGAAGGTGCGCGAGTGGTCTGGATGAAGACCATACACCGCGCACTTGGCGCGTTGCGCACGCCGCGCCAGCCATTTGACGCGGTGGTTTGCGATATCCGCTTGCGGGACGGTTCCGGGGAAGAGTTGTTCAACAAGCTTTGCGAAGATGGTACTCCACCTCCGTTTCTGTTCATGACCGGACAGGCTGCCGCGGATCAGGCGGTGCGACTGCTGCGCTCTGGTGCAGCAGACTACCTCACAAAACCCTTTGACATGGGGCAATTCCTGCAGCGGCTGACCCATGTGATCGCGCCGCAGGATGTCAGAGCCAAGGGGCCGTGGTTCGGCATTTCCCCAATCGCCAAGGCACTGGACAGCGATCTGACGCGCATCGTCGACCGCTCCGAGCCTGTCTTGATTGTAGGAGAAAACGGCACGGGCAAGAGGCTGGTTGCGCAGCGCTTGCATTCTATGTCGCAACGTCAGCGTTCGCCATTCGTTGCTGTCGATCTGTCCCGCCTGCCGCCAGACGAGATGACCGACTATGTGTTTGCTCCCGACTATGGCGCCTTCGTCCGGGCTGGCTCGGGCTGTCTGTTGATCGAGCAGATTGGTATGGCGACAACGGAGTTGCAGGAGAAACTCGTGGCGGCCCTCTGGTCGGATGATGAAGGAGCGGGACCCAGGTTGATTGCGACCGGCGGGCTTGACCTGACTGTCGGAAAGTTGCGGCCCGATCTCCATTTCCACATTTCGATCCTTACACTTTCCATTCCTGCCCTGCGGTACCGGCCCGAAGATGCTGTGTGGCTGATGGCGCGTCTGTTTCAGGGGATGAATGCACGCCGTTCGCCTCCCTTCCGGGGTATATCACCGAAAAGCGAGCAATCGGTTCTCAGTCATGACTGGCCCGGCAACGGGCGCGAACTTCGCTCACGTCTGACGCGCGCCATGGCGATGGCAAGGGGTGACACGATCTTTCCCAGCGATTTGTTTCCTGAAGGCAGCCCAGGCGCAGTGGCAAACGAAGATCGCGATTTTCTTCCGCTAGGAGAAGTTCGCGATACTGCAGAGCGAGCGCATATTCAGAGCGCACTCGCGCGGGCAGAAGGATCGCTTACCGGGGCTGCAAAGTTGCTGCAAATCGGTCGTTCAACGCTGTGGGAGAAGATGCAAAAGCTCGGAATCGAAGCGAGCGAGTAACGTCATGACGAAGTGTCCGGGAATCCGGACAGGCCCCCGTTATACTCGTCCGGATGTCCGAACACTAATTTTTTATATTTTATTTCATATACTTAAGCCTTCAAAAATACCCTTGTATCCCGGTGCGTAGCGACATCCCGTCTGATAAATTTCTCCCCATAAGAGACTGCTTTCATAACAGCCAATACAGGCGCGGCAGCGAGGGAGGACGACGTGAAGTCAGCGGCACTCAGGGCCTCCGGGGAGCTGCAGCAGGGCACAGCCCAGCTGTCTGTTAACGCCTGCTTGACTGCCTGCCGTCCGGGCATCCCCTGCTCAGCTTGCTCGAATTCATGCCCTGAGCGCGCGATACATGTCGCCGAGCGCTCGGTGCGCATTGATCCTGCTGCTTGCAGCGGATGCGGGCGCTGCACGACAGTGTGTCCGACTGGCGCGATATCGGCGCGAGGCACCCGTCCTGCCAGTCTTTTCGAATGCGGGCGTGTGCGCCGCGCCGATGCTGGGGCGGAGATCGTTCCCTGCCTTGGCGGCCTGTCGCCTTTCTCCTTGCGGGACGCCTTGGCTGCGGGCGATGTAACCCTGATCGACCGGGGTTGGTGCGAAGACTGTCCGGTATCGGGTGAAGATGCGGCACCTTGGGCCGACACATTGAACACCGTGAATGCCGAAGCTGAAGTTCTGGGCATCGCCGCGCGTGTGCGAATCCGGCGTGAGCCGCTATCGCGCTGGCGGGCGCGACCTGCTCCCAGGGGCCTCAGCAGCAATCCGGCGCGAAGGGCATTGCTAACACGCCTCGTACAAGCCGGGGTTCGTGCAGCGCCTGTAGATCCGCTGTCTGGTCTTCCCGATAAGGTGGAGACTCCCGGCCCCCGCCACCGGGCGGCGCAACTTGCCACCCTCGCGCATACATTGCCGTTGCCGGGAGCGCTGTTTCCCGCGCTGCAAGTGACCGGGCACCCCCGCGAACTGAACAGTCTGGCCAGACTTTGTCCGACCTCGGCACTGACAGTGACCGAGACCGGAACCGAAACAGCGCTGGTTTTCGATGCCACCGCCTGCATCGCCTGTGGTGACTGCACAAAGACAGGTGTGCTGGCACTCGGACCCTCAGCAGATGAGACATTTGATTGCCCGCACGTTGTGGTGACCCGACCCGTCGCCACTTGTGGCCGCTGCCGGGCGCGCTTTTCGCCAGTGGGGTCACAGACCGTCTGCGAGGGCTGCGCCCGCGATACAGATCTCGCCGCCATAGCTCACAGGTTGATGCCGCGCAAACGCAACAAGAACCATCCAATTTGAAGGGGAGGACCGACCAAATGGATCAGATCAACACCCATGTCAGCCGACGCAGGTTCCTGCAGGCCACTGGCATCACCGGGGCGGCTACTGCTGCTGCGGTTGCCGGTGTTCCGGGAGCTGGGCTTGAGGCCACCAGCGCCGAAGCCCAGACCGCGCGGGCGAAGCCGGATACAATCGTGACCAAGAACATCTGCCATCAGTGCCCAGCGCGCTGTGGCATTGATGTGTATACGACCAATGGGCGGGTTCACGCCATCTATGGCACTGCCGATCACCCGATCTCTAACGGCAAGCTTTGCCCCAAGGGACCGCTGGGTACCTATATCCTTTACGATCCGGACCGCTGGCGGGGTCCGATGAAGCGCACCAATCCGAACAAGAGTCGCAGTGAAGATCCCGGTTTCGTACCGATCACCTGGGATGAAGCGTTGCAGACCGTCGCCGACAGGCTGAACGGGCTTCGCAAGAGCGGCGAGAGCCATCGGGCTGCAATCCTTTACGGTCGAGGCTGGGGGGCATCTTGCGCAGGACTTCTGGGCACGTTTGGTGGCCTCTACGGCTCGCCCAACATGCCGATCGGCCATTCGTCGATGTGCTCGGATGGTTCGATTGTCGCCAAGGGCTACACAGACGGAAATGCGAGCTACAACGCGCACGACTATCGCAATTGCAACTACCTGCTGATGTTCGGATGCGGCTTCCTGGAAGCCTTCCGCCCCTACAACAACAACATGCAGATGTGGGGTTACATGCGTGGCCGCAAGTCACCCAAGACCCGGGTGACGGCGGTCGATGTACATGTCAACACAACACTCGCGGCATCAGACCGAGGCCTACTCATCAAGCCGGGTACCGATGGTGCGCTCGCGCTGGCAATTGCCCACGTGATCCTGACCGAGGGCCTTTGGGAAAAGAGTTTCGTTGGCGATTTTGCAGATGGCCGCAACCATTTCGTCGCGGGCCAAACCGTCGAGGCAGCAACGATACCCGAGCCAGTCACCGATGCTGCAACCGGACAGACAACGGTGCCACCGATCGAGGGGCCGGGCTTTGTCGAGAAATGGGTCAAGGGCCTAGCAGATTGGTGGAATGTCGAACTCAAGGACCGCACCCCCGCGTGGGCTGCCGCGATCACCGATATTCCCGAGCGCGACATCATTGCAACTGCGCGCGAGTTCGGGTCCACGCGCCCGGCGATGGCAATCTTCGAACGCGGGGCGCATGCGCACACCAACGGCATCTACAACGCCATGGCGATCCATTCTCTGAATGCCCTGGTCGGATCACTCTTCGCGAAGGGCGGGATGATGTACCAGATGGGGCCCAGCTATGGCCCAATGCCGGCTGACTCCAATGCATTCAAGGATGATTGGGCCAACAACGGCGCCTGGAAGAATTTTCCCCGCATCGACAAGAAGGGCTCGCCTGACGGCTATCTGCTGGCGCGCAATATGATGCAAGAAATAGGGCCGAACCATCTGAAGGGCGACCCGTACAAACTGGACACGGTAATCTTCTATCAGACAAACCCCATTTTCACGGCACCGAATGGGCAAGTCTGGGAAGAGGCGATGAAGGATGTCTTCATTGTTGATACCTCTCCTTTCCCATCAGAAAGCGGTCAGTTCGCCGACATCATACTGCCTGATCACTCCTATCTGGAGCGCTATCAGGACGCTCCTACCTATCCGTTCGAAGGCTACCCCTTGACCCAGTTGCGGGTGCCGGCGGTGAAGCCTATCCACGATACCAAGTACTTCGGCGACGTCGTAATTGAGATTGGCAAGCGAATGGACGGCCCGATGGCCGATTATTACAAGGCGCTAGACAGCGCGGAAAATGTCCTGCGCCATCTTGCGAAGGGGTTTGAGGAAAACCCTGGCGACAATGGCGTAAACAGCTGGGAAAGCTGGGTGGAGAAGGGCGTTTGGTACAAGAAGCCCTATCTCTGGCAACAACGTAATGGCGAATTCTTTGAATGGGACGGTCAGGGCTACAACGCCCTGATGACGGAGGATCAAGTCAAGGAGAAGCTCCTCAAGACAGCGTCAGGCAAGTTCGAGTTCCGTTCATCCAAGCTGGAAGATAACGCCGACTGGATTGCCACCAACACCGGGCGAGACAAGTCGAAACTGATGTACCCGATCTGGGAAGAACCTGTGCATCCAGGCGGGGGAGATCTTTATTTCGTGACGCCCAAAGTTGCTCTGCATGCAGAGGGCCGGGGAAGCAACATCCCAATGGTTATCGCGCATTTGCAACCAACTGTAGGCGGACGAGGCGAGGCCTTTGTCGAGATCAACCCGGCAACTGCAAAGGAACGTGGAATTGCCGATGGGGATCGCGTCAAGATCAGTTCCGACGCCGGCACGATCGAGGCGCGCTGCCGCATCTATGAGGGCGTTCGCCCGGATACGCTCGTACTGCCAATGGAGTACGGGCACTGGGCATCGGGCCGCTGGTCCAAGGCCGTTCCGACTGAACATTGCGGAGAAGCTACGGTGAACCAGTCCGACCGGATTACCGGACAGTGCATGTATTATTCAACCAAGGTCAACGTGGCCAAGGCCTGAGGGGAGGAACCAAATCATGGCAAAATGGGGAATGGTCATTGACCTTGAAACCTGCACCGGATGCCAAGCCTGTACAACGGCCTGCGCTATGGAAAACAACCGCCTTCCGGGCGAGAACTGGCAAGATGTGCTGTTCTACTCCGAAGGCGAATACCCGAACCTGAACCTGTCTTGGCTTCCACGGCCCTGCATGCAGTGCGAAAACCCAAGCTGTGTGTCAGTCTGCCCGACCAAGGCAACCTATGTCGACGAAGGCACGGGCGTCGTGTTGGTGGACTGGAACAAGTGCATTGGTTGCAAGTATTGCATGGTTGCCTGCCCGTATGGCGTGCGGTTCTACATGGACGAGGCGCCAGTGGTAGAACCTGATGTCCGCGCAACCTACCCGGGCGACGGCAAGCGCTCGTGGAACCCGCCCTTCAAGATGCCCGACGAGTACGAAGATGCTTCCAAGGGCATCGGCATCCAGCCCAAGGGCGTCGTTTCGAAGTGCACGTTCTGCTACCACAAGATCAGCCAGGCTCCTGAAGGCGTTGCCGATCTGGACGAAGACAACCCGGAGACCAAGGAGTTCACTCCGGCCTGCGTGCGCGTCTGTGCACCAAAGTCACGTTTCTTTGGCGATCTCGACAACCCCGACAGCAAAGTGAACGCGCTGATTGCCGAGAAGGGTGGCGTACGTCTGAAGGAAGAAACAGGCAACAAGCCCAAGGTCTATTATCTGTCGGGTGGCGGCTCACCCGTGGTGCCGGGCAATCGCTCGCGCCGGACATGAATGCTGGGAGGACATGAACAATGACAACTATCACAGAGACGGCCCCGGCTACGGCGCGGGGGAACCACTTCCTTCTCCATCTGGTCGTGGCGCTGCTGCTGCTGGCGATTGGAGGCGGTTATGTGCTTTCCGAAGTCGTTCAGTTCGGGAAGGTGCAGTTCAATACCTCGAACGCCGGCATCCACTGGGGTATGGCGATCGTCACCTACGACTATTTCCTGCTCACCTCGACAGGGCTGGCGATGGTCGCCTCACTTTGGCACGTTTTCGGACTGAAAGACTTTGAACCGATAGCAAGGCGCGCGCTTTGGCTGGCCATGGCCGGGCTGGTTGGCGGTGTGGCAGTGCTTTTCCTCGAACTGGGCGCCCCCCTGACAGCGCTTTGGGCCACACCACTGAACATGCAGACAGCCTCTCCGTTGTTCTGGAAGGTTTTGCTGGTTGGTGCCTATACGATCACGCTGGGGCTGGTTCTTCTGGGCATGATCAACAAGCCAGCAGCGGAGCGCAATCCGCTGATGATCGCCGTGGGAGTGCTGGCACTGGCGGTGACGCTGGTCGCTGGATTGGTCTATGGCATGATGGCGATGCGCCCCGTCTGGTTCGGAGGCGAAATCCCGGTGGTTTTCCTGATTGAAAGCTTCATGGGAGGGCTGGCCTTCACCGTGTTTTTCAGCCATCTGAAGAACGGCTTCAATCATGACAACATGCGTGCTGAAACACGCTCTCTGTTCGAGGGCACCTTGGCCACGATGTTTGCCACCACCATCGCGCTGCACTTCATCCTGCATGCCGGACGAGCAATTACCGGTCTGTGGTCGAATGCCGAGGGGATGCAGGTCTGGGACTACATGACCGCCCAGCCACTGTTCCACCTGGCGCTCTGGGGATGTGTCGCACTGCCCTTCGTTTTGATGGTTCTGCCTTCAACCCGGTCGAACGGGATGATGCAGGTGCTGGCTGCAGCACTGGTTATGGTTGGCCTGCTGATCAGCCGGTACGAGTTCATCATCGGTGGGCAGTTGGCGCCATTGTTCAAGGGCACATGGGCGCCGAACCTGCTGGAATACAGCCCGTCCACAGGGGAGTGGGCGCTCCTCGTGCTGGCAATCGGCCTGGCGAATGCCGTCTACGCCTTTGCAGCCTGGAGGCTAGGCGCCGAAGATCGCGCCTAGTGGTGAACCTTCCCGGGGCGGTAGATTATGCCGCCCCGGTTTGCTGACTCAACAGGGGAACCGCCTTGAACCACACCGCCGCTGCTGCGTACACAACGCGCGATTTCTGGCTCTGCCTTGCCCGCGCATTTGCGCCCCCCGGCACGGGTCAGGACTACCTGCGTGCCTTTCAGACCGATCTTCCAGATGATCTGGATACGATAGGCAAGGAGATGGGACTGCAGCTGTCAGCAGAGGTCGCTGATTTCCGCAAGGCAGCTTCAGAACTTGCCGATCCGCTGGCGTTGCAGAAGCTTTATGCGGCATTGTTTCTGACTCCGCCGACGCCGGTGATGGTCAATACCTGCTTCTATATCGATGGCGGCATGCAGGGCGCGTCAGAACAGGCATTGGAGGCGATTTATGCCACGCATGGGTACAAGCGCCATGAGCACTTCAGGGATCTGAACGATACCGTCGGAGTTCAGGCCGATTTCCTTGCACTTCTTTACGAACGCGCAGGCCAGAAAGCGCAGAATGGCGAAGACATCGACGCCCGCGCATATCTTTCGCAGGCCGATCAGATCATCGCCGATTATCCCTGCCGCTGGATCACGCCGTTTCTTCGAGATCTGGAGAACGCCAGCCGCGAGCATGGCGTGAACCCGGTCTATTGTCACCTTGCCCGCATGATCTGGCTGGCGGTCGAGGGTTCGGTGCAGGCACCTGTTATAGCTGAGATAAAGGCAGGGTTCTCGCAACTGCCACCAGGTTCGGCACGAGGTATTGGCGCCTTGACGGCCGAGGATCTGGCCGAGATCGCCTGGCGTTTGCAGCGCGACGGGTTGGGTTGGGATCATGTAGCGGCCAATGATGGCTGGGACGACGCAGTGTTTCAGGCTCGGTGCGCCAAGGGAGACAGCA
Organism: uncultured Anderseniella sp.; assembly: GCA_964390445.1. GTDB lineage: Bacteria > Pseudomonadota > Alphaproteobacteria > Rhizobiales > Aestuariivirgaceae > Anderseniella. The sequence continues at coordinate 3,593 of CAYMJJ010000057.1, read as the reverse complement.
TTGGATCGAATGATTGAAGTATGCCGTGTGGCACCTGTGGCCAGCGCTGTCGCAACGCCTGTACTTCCGTGGCCCTGCGCATCGCAAGAGGAGTTGACATCCACAGATTGCTCCGAAGAACGCCCATGGATCAGCGAAGACGCTACGAGGCAACCGGCCTGGGCAGGGGCTAGAGCCTTTATTGTGGAAGGTCGAGATGATCGCTTCGAAGTCCCGAACCTGGACCAGTCCGCGAACTTGTCCCTTGGGGGATGAATGAAGCCGTGGGTTGTTCTGGTCTTGCTGTTCTTCGCCTTTCCGGCGCAGGCGGAAATGTCGGATAGCGACTACAAGACCGATGCAGGTTCGCTAAGCGCAGAGGAGAGCGAGGCAGTGCGCCGACGTCTTTCGGACCAGATTGCGGCAGAGCGCGCCCGCGAGGAGGAGGCTAAACGGGCGGCGAAGGCAGAGGCTGAGCGCATCGAGACTGAACGAGAAGCAAGGCCGCTTGGCGCAAAGCTGGTCGAGGCGCGATGCCTGACCTGCCACAACGCCGGCCAGATGCAGCGAGCCGCCTTTGGCACGCCCGGCTGGACGGCCACAGTGCTGCGGATGGAGTGGCTGAACGGAGCACGTCTGGAGCCTGGAGAACGCGCTGTCATCATTGGCTATCTGGCCGCGCGTAACCCGGATCATAACGCCAGGGAATGGATCTTCGTCTTTGCCGCCAGCATGGCGGTTGCAATGATGGCGCTGGCTGCATGGGCTTTTAGGAGGAAACGATCGTCCGCGAGGCAAACAGGTTGACCGACTGCACCACCGCAGGCCCTGCCCCCATGATGGGGTGGCAAGAGGCTCGCGCCATCGGATTGTCTTTGGCAATCCCTGTGGCGGGCGAGGAGCATTGTCAGCTGTCGCAGGCCTTGGGAAGGGTGACGGCGACGCCCTGCGTCTCGCCGGTGGCGCTGCCGCTTTTCGACAACTCGGCCATGGATGGCTATGCACTGGCCACTTCAGATCTGATCGGCTCTGCCCCCTGGACCCTGCCTGTGGCTGGCCGGGTCGCAGCGGGCGACAGTGCGGGTACATTGCCACCACGAAGCGCGCTGCGCATCCTCACTGGCGCCCCTATCCCCGTGGGCGCCAATGCGGTGATCATGCAGGAACATGTTCAGCGAGACGGAGTGTTCATCATACTCGGCGATCTTCCGGCAGCAGGCGTCAACATTCGCCGGGCCGGTGAGGATCTGGTGCGTCACGGCGAGGTTCTGCCTGCAGGACGTGAACTTGGTCCGCGCGACCTTGGCGTGCTGGCTGCGACTGGTCACACCGAGGTGATCGTCCACCGCCGGGTGCGCGTATCGCTGCTGTGTTCGGGCTCAGAACTGCGCGAACCTGGTCAACCCCTCTCGCCCGGCCAGATTTGGAACGCCAACCGCTTTCTGTTGGCTGCCGCCCTGACCCTGCCTTGGGTTGAACTGGTTGATCTGGACGCCGTGCCAGATGATCCCGCCAGACTTGCCCAGGCTTTGAAGGATGCCTCTCAGGCAGCTGACCTGGTTATCTCCACCGGCGGTATGGCCGATGGCGACGAAGATCACATACCACGCCTCCTGCGTGAATGCGGCGGATCGGTTAACGCACTCCGGGTTGCGATCAAACCGGGTAAGCCAGTCGGGATCGGCACGTTGGGCCAGGCGGTCTATGTCGGTCTGCCGGGAAACCCGGTAGCAGCATTTGTAACCTGGCTGATGCTGGGTGCTCCGCTGTTGCGCAAGCTTGGCGGCATCACTGATCCGCTGCCTGTATTCCAGGCTACCCGCCTGTCAGCCCCGTTGAACCGTCGCAGGGGCCGCGCGGAGTTCCGCCCGGCCCGCCTGTTGCCGGCAGGTCCAGATGGCCTGCCGGTGGTGGAGCTGATGGCTCCGAACTTCGCCGCGCGCATTGCCCTCCTCGCCAGTGCAGATGGTCTGGCCCTGATCCCGGCAGATGTGGAGGTGCTGGACGAGGCTGCTCATATAGATTTTCTGAGATTCTAAAGGACCGACATGTCAGAAACGACCCGACCCACCCTTGATGCGATCCGCGCATGTCTGACAGGAATTGCCTTGCCTGCTGGCGGCAACCTCATATCGGCCAACCGGGTTGGGGCCCTCACCTTCGAAGGCTCAACAGTTCGCTTCGTCATTGAGGTTGCCGATGCTTCTGAGGCAATGGCGCTTGCCCCGGTCGTTGAGAATGCAGAGCGGGCTTTGCGGGTGCTGCCGGGCGTAGATGCAGTCCAGATCGCCATTACAGCCCACACCTCGCCGGACGAAACCAAAAATCTCACTATCGGGCGCCACCCGGAAGGGGCGCCGAAGCAGCGCAAGATTCCCGGCGTCAAGCGGATCCTCGCTATAGGGTCGGGCAAGGGGGGCGTGGGCAAATCCACCGTTTCGTCAAACCTGGCGGTGGCCATGGCGCGGCAGGGCTGGAAGGTCGGCCTGCTGGATGCGGACATATACGGACCCAGTCAGCCGAAGATGCTGGGTGTCAGCCGCACGCCTGCTTCGCCTGATGGCAAGACGATCATCCCTTTGCAGGCTCACGGCATCAGCTTCATGTCCATCGGCAACATGCTGCCCGCAGGACAGGCAGTCATCTGGCGTGGTCCGATGCTGATGGGTGCATTGCAGCAGCTCCTGATGCAGGTTCGCTGGGGAGATCTGGATGTTCTGATCGTGGACATGCCTCCGGGAACCGGCGATGTTCAGCTCACCTTGTGCACCCACTTCGACGTCACCGGCGCGCTGGTGGTGTCTACCCCGCAGGATGTGGCGCTGATCGATGCGCAGAAGGCGCTGACCGCCTTTAAGGAACTCAAGACCGAGGTGATCGGCCTCATCGAAAACATGTCCACCTATGTCTGCCGCAACTGCGGGCACGAAGAACACATCTTTGGCCATGGCGGTGTGGCGGAAGAGGCCGTGAGAATGGGTTTGCCGTTGCTTGCGGAACTTCCGTTGACGATCGACGTCCGGCTGGCAGGCGATGCAGGCATTCCGATCGCGACCGGCGACGGGCCGGTGGCAGAGGCCTATGGTCGCCTTGCTGCCCGGTTGATCGCCGCAGCCGAAGCCGGTGGACAGGGCTGACAAATGCGGCTGGCGGGATGCGCTCCGTGGCACTATCGGCGTCGTCTACGAATCCGGCGGCTATTATACACGGTCCATCATTGGTCAGACAAGACGCGAGGCATTTCAGAAATACGGCGGGTCACGCGAGGGCGTATCGTCATCCTCACATCTGACCTGGACTACAGGGACATATGGCTACTGGAATACTTCCCTCAGCTTGCGAACCTCGACGATCCACAGTTCTGAGTACGAAGCCTGGCTCGGGCCCTCCCAGGTGCTGCCCGTGCCTCATGATTGCACGGATGGCTATCTGTGCGCCTACTGGCGCGGACCAAGTGCATACCTTGACCCAAACGTGCGCGCTACAATGTCATCCTTTTATGCTCTGGGGGATGTTGTGGGCGGTCTCGGGCGTCTGGAGGCCGATCTCAGGAGTGGCCGCTGGGAAGAGCGGTACGGCAGTTTGCTGGCGCTTGATACCAACGACGTCGGCTA
>CAYMJJ010000056.1:0-15133 GCA_964390445.1 uncultured Anderseniella sp. | reverse complement strand
ACGGCAAGGATTTCGCCGGGCCACGCCTTGCGCTGGGCCAGCAGGTGGGCAAGCCTTGTGGTCAGCACGCGGGTCTTGCCGGTGCCGGCGCCCGCCAGCACCAGCAGCGGGCCGTCCATCGTTTCGACGGCGGCGCGCTGCTCGGGGTTGAGCATGCGCAGGTATGGCGGCGCGGCAGCAGCAGCGGCGCGCGCGGCAATGCCGGAGCCGGATTGGGCAGGTGCGTTGGTCATGCAGGGATATATAGCACTTGCGCACTAGGATTCGAGGGATTCGGTGCGATTGGCCACAGCCTGCCCTTTCGATAGTCACGAAGACGTCAAGAATCTGGACATTTTCGCAGGACAATGGTGTTCTCGGCGCCTCACGCGCCGGGCAGGCAAATGTCCGGGCGGCCCGCACCCCGGTCAACAGGCAAGGAATCGAATTACGTGAAGTATCTCAAGACGACAGCTGTCGCCGTGCTGGCCGTTGCCGGCGTTTCAGCCCTGGCCATTGCACACGAAGGCGCGACAGGCATGGTGATGCATCGCATGGAAGCGATGAAGGAAATCGGCAAGGGAATGAAGACCATCGCCGCCATGGTGAAGGGCGAACAGGCCTTTGACCGTGCCGCCGTGCAGGCAGCCGCCGTTATCATTGCGGAACACGGCAGACACATGCCGCACATGTTCCCTGAGGGCACACTCGACAAACCCACCGAGGCACTGCCGGTGATCTGGACCCGCTGGGAGGACTTCACTGGCCTAGCCAGGGACATGGAAACCAGTGCTTTGGCGCTGGCGGAGGCCGCCAGGACGGCATCATCAGCTCAGGATATCCTGCCCCAACTCGGCGAAGTCGGCAAAAGCTGCAAGTCGTGTCATGAGTCATTCAGGCTTGCCCAGTAGGCTGCCCAATAGGTTGGCCTCACAATATCTGGCTGAGAAACTCCCTGGTACGCGGGTCCTTTGCCTTCTTGAAGAAGGTGGCAGGCGGTCCGTGCTCGACAATGATGCCGCGGTCGGTGAAGTAGATGTGGTCTGCGATCTCGCGGGCAAACCCCATCTCGTGGGTGACCAGGATGCAGGTCATGCCTTCTGCCGCCAGGTCCTTGATGGTCACCAGCACTTCCTTGACCGTTTCCGGGTCAAGGGCCGCAGTTACCTCGTCGAACAGCATCACGTCGGGGTTCATCGCCAGTGAGCGGGCAATGGCAACGCGCTGCTGCTGGCCGCCGGACAATTCGCCCGGATAGGCGTTCTCCTTGCCTTCCAGGCGCACCTTGCGGATCAGTTCGCGGGCGCGTTTTTCAACGTCTGCGGGGTCCTGCTTCAGCACCAGCACCGGTGCCATCATGACGTTTTCCAGCGCGGTCTTGTGCGGAAACAGGTTGTACTGCTGGAACACCATGCCGACCTTCTTGCGCAGTTCCAGCTTGTCGAGGTTGGGCGTGTTGACTTCCTGGCCTTCCACCTTGATCGACCCGGACTGGATGTCGTTGAGCGCGTTGATGCAGCGGATCAACGTCGACTTGCCCGAACCTGACGGGCCGATGACGCACACGACCTCGCCCTTCATGACATCGAATGTAATGCCTTTGAGTACTTCCAGGTCGCCGAACGACTTGTGCACGTCCCTGATCGAAATGATCGGCTGGTCGGGGGTCCATGTATCGGTCATGGGCGTTCCTACTGGTTGACCGCAAAGCGGTTCTCGAGTTTGCGCGTCAGCAGCGCGATGGGGTAGCTGTAGAGGAAGAACCACGACATCAGCCACAGGTACATGGGGATCAGGTATTCGCTGCGCCCTTCCGCGGCCAGCGCGTCCTGGGTCAGGGTCATGCCGTCGTTGACGCCGAGGATGGAAACGAGCGGCGTCGACATGGTGAGGATGCAGTACCAGTTCATCCACGGCGGGATCATGCGCTTGACGCACTGGGGCAGGATGATGCGCCAAAGCGTCTGGCTGCGGCTGAAGGCAAGGCTTTCCGCGGAGTCCCACTGGCCGGTGGGGATGGAGGCGATGGAGCCGCGCACGATTTCCGAGACGTTCGCCATGATCGGCAGCGACAGGGCGAAGGTTGCCTTGGCCCAGCCGGATATCTCGATGCGGGTGTCGCCTATGCGAATGAAGAACGGGATCAGCAGCATGAAGTAGAACAGCAGCACCAGCCATGGCGAATTGCGGAACAACTGGGTGATGGCCCACGAAGTGCGGCGAATGAACTTGTTGGGCGACACCTGGCCAAGGCCCAGCCAAAGACCCAGGAAGGTGCCGAGTGCCATGGCAATGAAGCTCACCACGATGTTCAGTACGAAGCCGCCAAACTCGCCTTCCGGGCCAAAGAACATCAAGGGCGTCCACTTTACGATGGTCTGCCACACGGTCTGACCCTGGGCGCCGACCATCTGTGCATGTGCAGCGTCGATCAGCAGCCAGCAGATCAGCACCAGTGCCAACCCGAGGCCAAAGCGCTTGCTGCTGGCGATGTCCACCCAGTCGCGGGCTTCCCAGGCGGCAGCGCCGGGGCGAAACGGCAGCAGCACCGGCAGGTCGGTGGACTTGTTGTGCAGGACAGGTTTCATTGGCCGAACCCCGGTACGCGAATGGCCTTCTCCCAGCGGTGCATCATCCACACCAGAACGCCGACCAGCACGAGGTAGACGATCCATACGACGTTCATCATTTCCGGCACGTTGTACTCGTCCGACCATATCTGGTTGGAGATGTAGAGCGTCTCCGGCACGGCGATGGCATAGGCGACTGTCGTTGTCTTTACCAGGTTGATCAGGTTGTTGTTGAGCGCCGGCAGGCAAACGCGGTAGGCCAGCGGAAACGTGATGTAGCGGTAGATCTGGAACCGCGAGTACCCAAGCGACTGCGCACCTTCGATGGTCGCTTTCGGTACGGCCTCGATGCCGGCCCGGAAGATTTCGGTATTGAAGGCACCGGCGAAGAACGACAGCGCGATCACCGCCCAGCCATAGCTGCCGAGAATGCCGCCCCGGATGTCCAACAAGCCAGACAGTGCTGAATCGACCGCGAAGTAGAAGAAATACAGTTGCACCAGCGGCGGCGTGTTGCGGAAGAACGCGATGTAAGCGTTCACGATCCGGCGCATCCAGACCAGTGGTGATGTCTGCAACCAGGCGCCAGCAATACCGATGGCGATGCTGGCCACCACGCACACAAAGGACAGGTGGATGGTGGTCCACACGCCGCTCAGAAAGCGGCTGCGGTCCAGTTCATCGTAGAAAATGGTGAGCTTGATGCCGTGGGCTTCCTTGAGCCACAGGAAAAACTCGGCAACCGTTTCCAAAAGCCCCTCCAGTTCCGGATGCGATGTGTCGATAAGTCAAAAGCGAAGGCCCGGCGCAACTGCCGGACCTCCGCAGCCTGTAGCGCGAGTTACTTGACTTCGCCTTCATCCAGAACGTCGTCGCAGACCTTTTCGCCGGCGTTGCACTTTTCCTGTATCATGGCGACCCACTTGGTCGACGGAATGCCCCACTTCTTCTCCCACTCGACGATTGCGCCGGTCTTGTGCCAGTCAGCGATAGCTTCGGAAATCAGCTTGCCGATGGGCTCGTTGACGTCTTCCTTGCGCACGGCTGCACCCCAGGGAGCATCCGCCACAACAGGGGTGGAGATGGAGTAGTCAGCCCACTTTTCCGGGTCGTTGACCTTGCGCGGAATGAAGGCCGAGTCATCGTACAGCCAGCCCACGCAGCGGCCGTCCAGCAGGGCTGCCTCGATCTCGGGCACGCCCTTGAAGACGATCATGTTGGCCTTGTTCTTCTCGCCCCATTCCTTGTTGTACCAGGCGCCCTGCGTGCCGCAGATGTTCTTGCCTTCGATGTCCGGCCAATCCTTGATGCCGCTGTCCTTGTGGGCAAATACCGCAACGCCCGACGAATAGTAGTTGGGCTGCAGGATGCCGACCACGTTGCGGCGCTCCAGTGTGTCGGACATGGTGGCGATCATGAGGTCGGTCTTGCCCTGCTCAAGGAACTGCATGCGGTTGGACGCCACGACTGCGATGAGTTCAACCTCGATTTCCTTGCCGGCCTTTTCACCGATGCGCTTGGCAATATCCATGGCCATGTCGACTTCCATGCCGACGATGTTGCCCTGGGCGTCGCGCATGCCCCACGGCGCATAGTCGGCCTTGGTGCCGACAACCATCTTGCCGCGAGAGATGATGTCGTCCAGCGTGCCTGCCAGGACGGCAGACGATGCAACGGCCACAAGTGTGGCGGTGGCGAGGCCGAGTTTCAAAGTCCTTGCGATCATATGATGCTCCTTGGGGTTTGCTGCGGCACGGATGCACCGCAGGCGATAACTGACAGCGGGGCTTAGTCAAAAGCAATTGCCGGCTGAATGCAAACCAGAAGCAATGTTCTTTCCTGCTAGTAGCTATGCATAACCTCTGCTGGCATTGGCGCCGACGGCATGCAGGTAAGGCCGCCGAAACGCCTGTCGCGCGATTTGAAGTCATTGACGGCCAGGCTCAGGTCCCCGGCCGCAAAGTCCGGCCACAGCTTGCGGCAGAAGTGCAGTTCGGCATAGGTGGCCTCCCACGGCAGGAAACCGGACAGGCGCTGTTCACCGGAGGTTCGGATGACAAGGTCGACGTCCTTGTAGCCGGACCCGGTTGCAAGGCACTGGCTGAACGAGGCCTCGTCCACGCAACCCGCTCGTACCGCGCGCAGGGCGGCATCTAGAATGGCGTGACGGCCGGAATAGTCGATGGCAATGCGCACGTTGAGGCGGGTGCCGGTTTCGGTTTCGCGTTCGACCTTTTCAATGGCAGCGACAACGCGGGCCGGCAGCCGGTCGCGCCGGCCGATGACGGTAAGGCGGATACCGGCGGCAATGAACGGTTCGGTTTCGCGTGCCACGTAAACCTCGAGCAGCCGCATCATGCCGTCGACTTCCGGCTGCGGCCGCTTCCAGTTGTCGGACGAGAAGGCGAACAGGGTGAGGGTGGTGATGCCGAGGAACGGGGCCGCAGCAACGGTGCGTCGCACAGCTTCGACACCGGCTTCGTGGCCCTGGGTGCGGGTCAGTCCGCGTTGTGTGCCCCAGCGGCCGTTGCCGTCCATGATGATGCCGACGTGCAGGCCATCAGCAGGGTTAAGGTCAGCTTTGCAGACAAGATTACTTTGCATTGTAAAGTCTCCAGACGTGATTGTGTATCAATCGGTTAGGGTGGTTGCTTGAAAGGGTGAATCAGACGGGTTTGAGGCTGCCGGCGGCTGTTGCGCCGGTGCGGCCGGGTGCGGCAGTTGCGTTCTTCAGCACCCGCTCCAGCTCGTTGAGGTAGGCGAGGAACTTGTCCCGGCCTGCCGGCGTCAGGGCGCAAGTTGTGTGTGGCCGGTTGCCTTCAAAGCCCTTTGTGACGGCAACCAGTCCTGCTTCCTGCAGCACCGTTACGTGGCGCGACAGGTTACCGTCGGTCAGCCCGCACAGGGCCTTGAGGTCGGTAAATGAAACGCCGGCGGGCCGCGATATCAATGAAGTGAGGATCGACAGCCGCGCCTTTTCATGGATCACCCGGTCAAGGCCGTCAAAGGCGAACGGAGCTTCAGCGTTGTCGGGCATTGGCGTCTCCATAGGCAAAGCGCAACACCAGTGCCAGCGCCAGCTGACCGATGCCAAAAGGCAGTCCCATTGACCACGGGTTCATGGCGGGAGAACTGGCCGACAGCATCAGCACGGTTGGTCCGGTCAGCATGTACCAGCCGGCGACCCACCGGACCTGACGCGGCAGGGTGCGACCGGCCGCGAACAGGCCAAGCGCCACCAGGACCTGCCAGATACCGGGAAGGGTCCACAAGGCGGCAGGAGCGAAGGTCCAGAACACGGCGGTAATGGCGATGCCGGCAAAGGCTGCCGGCAGGAACTGTTCAAGCGCATTGATCAGGATGGCATCGGCGAGACCGCCGTGCTGGCGGCGGGTACGCGCCATCACCTCGACACCAGACAGCGTCGCTGCCGCCACCGCCGTGATGCACCACGCAGAAACGAAGCTGTAGGCGTCAACCGGTACCGTCGCCCAGGTCTGGGCGGCTGCAACGGCCAATGCCATCACGCCGGTAACGGCCATCACTGCAGGGCCGAAACCACGGAACATCGTGCCGGCTGCAAGCTGGCTCTTGATGTCGGAGATGTCGGCCAGGGCGCGTTCGACGTCTTTCATTCCTGCCTCACAAATAACTTTACATCGCAAAGTATATCAATCGGATTCGGAAGGCAAGGGCACATTCTCGGGCTTGCACTTGTTGAACATCTGCTGGGCCAGCTGGGTGGTCACATAATACTGGTTGCGAAGCTCTTCCTCGCGCCTGAGCAGTTCACGGGTGTGCCCGGAAAACAGTTCGGTAAGGGCAGGCAACCGGGCGGCTGCGTCGGCTGGTTCAGTGAGCCGGTCCAGCAGCGCAATCACCGACTTCACGTCCATGCCGATGCCGCGCAGGTCGCGCGCTAGGTTGAGGCGGCGCACCTGGTCAGGCGTGAACAGTCGAGTGGTGCCGCGCCGGATTGGCGTTGCGATGCCAATTTCAGAATAGAACCTCACGGTACGTGCGGTGATGCCGAGGCGGCTTGTCACGGCGTTTGTCGAGATTACGCGCTGGTCCACCACCGCATCCGGCTGGTTATCGGCAATCACGCGGAATATCAGGTTGATAATGTCCTGGGCTGTCGTCATGTCATCATTTCCCCGTTTGGTTGTGATGACACGCGTTAGGCGCGATATGATGCCGTTATGTAAGTTTGTAACGGTAACGTCAAACCGGCGCTGCGTTAGTAACGCGCCAACTCGCGCCCTGATTAACGCGAATTGTTTCAGCTCGTCCGGGCGGCTGTCCAGGCGGCGGCAAACTGCTCCTCGAAGGCCTGCTGCAGGGCCGGTTCGAAGCGCCGGTTGCGAATGTGGCGGCGCGCTGACTCAAGGTCGGTGATGCCATCGGCGGCAAGCTGGGCAATGAACCCGGCGAGCAGGTCCTTCCTTCCGGCGCGATGGGCGGCGATGGCGCGCAGCATGTTGACCGCCACCGAGTGCGACGGTGGAACCTTGCTGACCAGCTCAAGCAGGCCGCTGTCGTCAGGCCGGCGCAGGGCGTCGAAGGCAGGCAGCAGGTAATACCAGCCCGGCGGTGACAGCACGAGTTTTTGCGCGCGCGCATTCAGCGCCAGTCCCTCACTCCATTCGCCCAGGTAGATTGCCCGCTTCATGCCATAGTTGGCCATGGCGAAGCTGTCGTTTGTGCGTAGGCCAAGTGCCTGGCCGGCGTAGCGGTGGAAGGCTTCGACGTCGCGACCGGGCTGTTCGATGGCGAGGGTCATGGCCGCGCCCAGCACGACCGGATTAGCGGGATCCAGTGCCTGCGCCTTGTCCACCGCCGCGCGGGCATCGGCAAAGGCGTTTGCGCTATCGCGGGGGTTTCGTGCGTAGCGTTCTTCGTCGATGTAGATGTAGGCCAGTGCCGCCCATGCGTCCGCGTAGGACGGGTTCTGTGCGACTGCGGCCTGCAGGCAATCGCGCAGGCTTGCATGCGCCGCGGGCGCCGGCACGTCCCAGTACTGGTAGATGCCGAGGAAACACTTGAAGCCAGAGAAGTCGACCTGGCGTTCCGGCCCTTTTCGGGCGATGGCCAATTGCGGAAGGAGTCCCTTCTCGGACGCGAGCTGCCCGGCGATCTCCTGCACCATGCGGCGTTGGAACTCCTCGATGTTGCTGCCGGCAATCTGCTGGTTCCAGGACCGCGACCACTTGGCCTTGAGCGTCGAGGCATCGACCAGCCGCGCTGTGACCGTGACGGCGGTTTCATCAACGCTCACGGTGCCGGTCAGGATGTAGTCCAGGCTGGCGGTGCCGGTGTAGCCGCTGAGGATGCCGTCCAGCTCGCGGCCCTCGTTGGGCATCTGGATGGCGTTGATCCAGGGATAGACCAGCAGGTCTGACAACATTTCACCCGACAGGCCGCTGGCGAGACGGGCCGCCAGGGGCGAAGCGGGGACTGAGTCCGGCACGGGTTTGAAATGCTGCACCAGAAGTCCGATGCGCGTTTCAGGCTGGGCCACGCTGGCCTGCTGTACCGGAGTGGACGGCTGTGCCAACCATTGCCAGCTTGCCAGCAGGCCGAGGGCTGCGATGGACAGCACGGCCAGCACGGAACGGCGCTTGAGTGGTTCCTTCCGGGTGGGCTGGTCGTCGGTGCCCATGCTCTTGAACACCGGCTGGTATTGACCGCGCGGGATGGAAATCTGCACCCGGTCTTGCGCACCGTCGGTTGCGTAGTAAAGCTCCAGTGCATTGCGCACCCGGCCCAGCATGACCCGGACAACCGAGTCGGTCTGCGGATCGAAGTCGTCAGGCTTGTCGAGCACGTCCACAGCTATGGCATATTCCTTCAGTTCGTCACCCTTGCCGGCGAGGGTCTGGCTGACGACGTACTCAAGCAACTGGCGCAGGCGGGCCGCGCCGGAAAACGACTTGTGCGACGTGACGCGGGCCAGTGCATCGCCAACGTCCTGACGGGTGATCCCTTCTGGCAAGTTGGTCTGGGTCATGGCCGCGTGCCGCTCCGGTTGGCTTACTCACGGGGAAAGTACCGGGATGTGGCGGCGGAATGCAACGCCGGGGTTGAAAGCTTGGGTAATGTTTTGCCGCTAGCGTGGCGGGCATGAGCTTGCGAATATTGCTGATCCACAACCCTGCTGCCGGACAGCGCACCACGGCGAGGGTCAACGCCGTCGTTGCGGCGTTGCGCGCGCGCGGCGGCATGGTGGTGGTTCGCCCGACCACCCGCGCCGGCGAAGCGGAAGAGATTGCCGCGTCGGGTTTGCAAAGCGATCATGACGTGATTGCCGTGGCCGGCGGTGACGGCACGCTGGCGGAGGTGGTCAACGGGCTGGCACCGGACAACACCCTGCCAGTTGCCATCGTGCCGGCGGGAACGGCCAACGTCGTGGCGCACGAACTCGGTCTGCCGGGCGACGTGGACCAACTGGCGCAACGCATACTTGCCGGCAACACCAGGACGATAGCGACCGGATCGATCAACGACCGGCGGTTCGTGTTTACCGTGGGTGCGGGCTTTGATGCGCAAGTGGTCGCGAGCGTTGACCCCGGCCTGAAACGCCGCACCGGCAGGTTTGCCTATGTGGCGGCGGCGGTGCGGGCCCTGGCAGGCTACGGGTTCGAGCGGATCCGGGTCCGCATCGATGGCACCGAGACCGAGGCGGCGGGGGTGATCGTGCTGAACGGGCGCTGCTATGGCGGGCCGTTCGTGCTGGCACCCGGCAATGACCTGGGCAATGGCCGCTTCGCCGTGCTGGTGTTGCGCAAGCCGGGACGCCTGGCGGCGGCGGGGTATCTTGCCGCGATGGCGGCAGGCCGGGTATCGAGCTGGCGCGGCATCGACTTCTTCGAGGGGGTGCGCGGCGTTGAAATCCTGTCACCGGCAGGGCTGCCGGTGCAGGCGGACGGGGATCATGCCGGCGTCATTCCGGCAAGCTTGCGGGCGGGGACGGGCAGTGTTCAGGTGATTTGTTGAGGGTGCGCTGAAGTGGGGCGTGCACGGACAACTCGCACTAGGAGTACTAGGCGACTGGCCTTGTGCGCCCTACTGTCGACCGTTGATAGATGACCATGCGTTTGTGTCTACCTGACATGAGAGGATGTGGCATGTGGCCTGACAACCGAATCCGTGAGCTCTTCTGCATCGAGCATCCGATCATCCAGGCGCCGATGGCGGGGTTCAGCAGTCTCGAAATGGCCGTGGCGGTCAGCGAGGCAGGAGGGTTGGGATCGCTGGGCTGCGCGGCGCGCACTGTGGATGACGTGCGGAACTTGCTTTCCTCTGCGCGCGACGCAACGAGCAAACCGTTAAACGTGAACTTCTTCGCCCACGCCGCGCCGGCGCATAATCCGGATAGAGATGCGGCGTGGCTTCGCAAACTATCTGCCTACTATGACGAGTTCGGGTTGGACCTGCCGCAAGCCCTCTCACACGGGCATGTTGAACCCTTCGATGAGGCACGATGCGCGGCTATCGAGGAGTTCGCGCCTGCCGTTGTCAGCTTTCACTTCGGTCTGCCAGAATCTGCTCTGGTCGCTCGCATCAAGGCTGCTGGTTGCAAGATAATCAGTTCGGCCACCACCGTTGCCGAGGCGCACTGGCTGGCCGAGAATGGCTGCGATGCGATTATCGCCCAGGGTTTCGAAGCTGGTGGCCACCGCGGCATGTTCCTGACTGATAACCTCGACAGCCAGATGGGCACGCTGGCGCTGGTGCCGCAGGTTGCCGACGCTGTCGCTCTGCCCGTCATTGCTGCAGGTGGCATTGCTGATGCGCGCGGCATCGTGGCAGCGTTGGCTCTTGGCGCAAGCGCCGTGCAGATTGGAACGGCATACCTGTTCACTGAAGAAGCACCGATTGGCCACATTTACCGGCAAGCATTGGAAAGCTCTGCAGATATCGAAACGACCGTCAAAAGTGTTTTCTCGGGAAGACCGACGCGGGTGATTGCCAACCGAATGACACGGGAACTCGGCTCTGCCATCACACAACCACCTTCGTTTCCCAACGCGTTTGCTGCGTCAGGTCCGCTTCGATCTGCGGCCGAGCGTATGGGCAGTGGAGACTTCAGCGCGCATTACTGCGGACAATCAGCTGCACTGGGGCGCAGGTGTTCGGCATACGAACTGACCAGTGAGCTCGCTTCAAGCGCCCTGCGATATCTTGAGTTTCGATTCGCCGGCCGGGAATGAGCGCAGCTAGTTGGCTGGCGCTTGCGTTGCGCCGGAACCAGGGCTGATGATCGCGTCGGCGGGGATTTCCGAGGGCAGGTTCTGGCGGATCAGGTCTTCCAGCTTTTGCTGGGCTTCTTCCTCTTCAAGGCGGCGGCGCGCGTCTTCCTCTGTCCGGCGGCGTTCTTCCTCTGCCTCTATCCGGCGGCGCGCGTCTTCTGCAGAGCGCAGCCGTTGCTGTTCTTCCGCTGCGCGGCGCCGGGCAGATTCGGCCGCCTGGCGTTGCTCGATGATGCGCTGGCGGCGCGCGGCCTCTCGCTGTTCCTGCTCTTCGCGGAACTTGCGTTCCTCTTCGATCAGGCGCTGTTCCTCGCGCTGAAGTTCCTCCAGCTGGTCCATGCCCCGTTGCAGTACGTTGGTGGTGACCCAGGTCTTCAGCGCGCCCGCGTCATAGCTGCGATCAAGCGCTTGCGGATGGCCGGACAGGCGCATGGACAGGCCGGGCGTGCCGTCTGCCACGCCGTCGCCTTCAGGCTGGATCGCAATGTCGATGCGGGTGCGCGCGGCGGCAAGGTCGCTGGTCAGGCGCAGCGACCCGGTGCCATTTGGCGTGGTGAAGGAGGCCGGGCTGGTGCGCAGGATGCCGTTGTTGAAGCTGACCGGGATCGGCTCGAGCGCCGCAGTAATCGCGCCGGCAGACAGGCTTTCGGTGATGACCTGGTCGAGACCATCAACACTGTCGAGCTGGTTCAGGCGAGGTAGCAGCGTGGCCAGCGACAGGTGCGGAACTTCGATGGCCGGGGCTGAGAGCGTGCCTTCGCCCGATAGCTGGCTGATCAACCCGGCGCTGCTGCGGCCGCTGCCCGCAAAGCCGAGCTCCAGCCTGACCGGGCCGGAAAGTGCCGCGATGCCATCCTCGCCCTGCAGCAGGTTTGAGGTGCTCAGCCCAGTGGACAGCTTGCCGTCGAGAGCCAGCAGCGGACCGTCGGCCGTCATGGTGAAGCTGGCCGACAGGGGATCAGGCGTGCCGGTCCGGGCGGTCACGTCCACGGTAAAGCTGTTGTCGCCGGTGCGCGCGATGGCAGCTGTGGCATTGCTCAGCGACAGGCCGGGCAGCAGCGTGGCGCGTTGGGCCGTCAGTTTCAGCGAGGTGTCAAGCCAGCCCAGCCGGGTCATGTCGAAGGTAGTGCTGCCGGCATTGTCTGCGCCGGCGGTTCCGGCCAGCAGGCCCATCAACCAGCCGGCATCAAGCGTGGCGAGTGCAAGGTCTGTGTCAATGCGCGGTGCGCGCAGCGAGCCGGACAGGGTGATCGATCCGCTGGCGGTGTTGGCGGGCAGGCGCGCCTCGATGCCGGTGAAGTTCAACGTGGATACATCGAGCACCGTATCTGCGCTCAGCGTGAGCGTGCGCGCAATGGAGTCTGGCCAGTCGAGCGGTGGCAGACCGAGGGCGGCGATCAGGCCGCTGGCATCGGTTGCATCCAGCGTGGTCCGTCCCGATGCAGCCAGCGAACCGGCAGGAGAAATGGTCAGGCCGCCGTCGAAACCGAGAGCTGTATCGAAAGCCTCCAGCCGGGCGGTGCCGTTGAGCGCCGATGAGGGTTTGCCGGAGAAGCTGAACTTGAGGCTGGCTGGTTGCTCACCGGCAGACGATGGTTCAAGTCCGGCCAGCGCGACAAGGCTGGCGCTGGATGCGCCCGATGCCGAGGCAGACAGGGACACGGTGCCGCCGGTCCAGTCTTGCAAGTCGCCCTTGAAGGTGCCGGTGCCGGTGACGTCGGCCCCGGCGGCCTTGCCTTTCAAGGTGGCGTTGATGCTGGTGCCCGCCGGCGCGGTGGACACCTCGGAGAGGATTTTCAGGTCAACCGGGCCGAGCCGGCTGGCCCACGGGGTTTGGGCGCTGGCAGCATCGAGCAGGCCGGTCAAGCGCAGGAATGGGCGCGGGTCGCTGGCTTTAAGATCGCTCAGGATGGAACCGCTGACGCCTTGTTCGGGAAAGCTCAGCACGCCGGTGATGTTGAGCCGCGCATCGCCGATGGCACCGATCTCGATGGTGCGAAGCTCGACAGCGCCTTCGGAGATGTCAACGTCGATCGCGATGTCGTGGGCTTCCACGCCATGCAGGACGAGGCGGTCGGACTGCATCGTAACTTGCGCGTCGCCATGGGCAAGCAGGCCGGCGGCGATTTCCGTCAGGCCGTTGAGGACGCCGCCCTCGATGGCGGTGGATGAAAAGCCGCGCGGGGCGTAGCGGTCAATGTTCAGCCCCTCGCTGACCAGCCGGATCGACACGGAAGGTGCAGTGCCTTCGGTGATGCGTACCGCACCGGTGGCGGCGGACCCGTCGAGGCGCGCCTTGATGGCGCTGAGCCGGAAGGTGTCCGGTGTCAGGCCAAGCTGGCCGGTGATGCTGGCGCGCCCGCGCGAGCCCGTCCACACATCCTCGATGGCCTGGCGCCTGGAGGGCATGGCCCAGACGGCCAGGTCGCGCAGGGACACGCTGTCGGCTTGAAGTTCGCCCGCCAGTTGCGGCTCGGTATCCTCAATGCCGGGCAGCACCAGGCCGGAGAAGCTGATTGACGTCTGGCCGGGCAGGGTGGCGGATGAGCTGGCAATGCGCAGGTTGTCGGGCGAGGCAGAGCCGGCAAGCTTGACGCGGGTCAGGGTTTCGCCGCCCACCACCACGCTGGCGATGGTGGCGTCAAAGTCGACGGTCGTGCGCTGCGGCAGCGACTGCAGCAGTACGCCGATGGTATTGAGCGGGGCGGTGGCGAACGAGCTGGCCTGGCCATTGCCGTTGGGCACGACAGGCATCGCGAAAATGTTGCGGCCCAGCATCCGGTCGACATCCAGCTCCGCCGCCGCAAGGCGGGCATCGACCTTGAGTTGCTCGCCCAGGGTGATGTCAGCCTCGCCGGTGACCAGATTGCCGCTGGCAAGATCTGTTGCCGGCACCACCTCGATGTCGCGCAGGCGCACGCTGTCGAAATCAGCCGTCAGGTTGCTGGTAAGCCGGATCTGCCAGATCGAGTCCAGCGGGTTGCTCTTGCCACCTGCCAGCAATGCGGGCGCCACGATCAGCCGGCCCTTCACCGTGCCGTCATCGCGCAGCGTCTCGCCGTCGAAGGTCCAGCTGAAGCCGGTATCGTCACGCGGGGTGATCGAGACCGAGACGTTGAGCGGTTCACCGGGCCGATACTTGCCGGTTGATGCATTCAACGAGAACGGGGTGCCGTCCTGGCCGGCATCAAGGCGGACCCGCCACGGACCGTCGAGTGCCGGCGCGGACAGCCGGCCGGAAACTTGTGTTACCTGGGACAGGCCGCCGCGTCGTCCATCGCCCAGCAACAGCTGGCCGTCCTCGATGTCAATGCCGGCAACCGCAATCTGGTCTGCGCCGGGCAGGCCCTTGAGCGAACGGGCCGGATCGATGCTCCACGAGGTGTTGCCGTTGGCCAGCCGCTCAAGCGCGAGGACCGGCCTCAGCAGTTTCACCTTGCGGAACTCGATGCGGCCGGACAGCAGCGCCGGTGCGGATATTTCAGCGTCAACGCCTTCGACGCGCAACAGGTCCGGCACGAGGCTTCCCGGCGGGTTGGAAATGCGCACGTCGCTTGCGGTCAACCGTGGCCACGGAAACAGCCGCACGTTGACGGGGCCGGAGATGGTGACGTTGCGTCCGGTGACAAGGCTGGCCTGCCGCTGGAACTCGGCCTTGTGGTCGTTCCAGTTGATGAAGTACGGCCCCAAGCCCAGCGCGCCTGCCGCAAGAATGAGCAGGATGCCGAAAATCGTCAGGGGCGATTTGAGAATACTCACTGGCCAGGCCGCGTCTGTGAAAAGCTCATCCGGGTAAAATCTTGCCGGGGTTCATGATGTTCTTGGGGTCGAGTGCCTGCTTGATGGTGCGCATGACGGCAACGCCGGTGCCGTGTTCGGCGTCGAGGAACTTGCGCTTGCCCGAGCCGATGCCGTGTTCGCCGGTGCAAGTGCCGTCCATGGCAATGGCGCGCATGGCGAGGCGATAGAGGAAGTCCTCGGTCTTCTTGACCTCGTCCGGGTCGGCGCGGTCGCAGAACAGCACAACGTGGAAATTTCCGTCGCCGACATGGCCCAGGATGGGGCCGTAGAGCCCATGTTCCTCAAGGTCCTTGCGGGTTTCCTCGACACATTCAGCGAGACGGGAAATGGGCACGCAGACATCGGTTCCAAGGGCATCCTTGCCGGGCATGGCGGCCTTGATGGCCCACCAGCCGTCATGTCGCGCCTGCCACAGCTTGTTGCGGTCTTCCTCTTTTGTGGCCCAGTCGAAGGGACCGCCGCCGAGGTCAGCCGCAATTTCGCCGAACAGTTCGACCTGTTCGCGGGTGTAGGCCTCGGTGCCATGAAACT
>CAYMJJ010000055.1:0-15282 GCA_964390445.1 uncultured Anderseniella sp. | reverse complement strand
AAGTACTATGCCTGCCTGAAGGAATACGGCGGCTGAACCAGATTACAGGATGCTTCGGGACGGCTGGAGCAGAAGGCGGGGCGCAGAGCGGACACTTCGGTCCACCTTGCGCCCCGCTTCAATTTCAGGAGTGCGCTATTCGGCAGCCCGGTTGCTGCCACCGCCTCCCCAGCGGTTGACGACGTAGTCATCGACGATCTTCTTGAACTGATCCCCGATGTTGTCGCCGCGAAGGGTCATGACCTTCTTGCCGTCGATGAACACAGGCGCGGCCGGCACTTCACCAGTGCCTGGCAGCGAGATACCAATGTTGGCGTGCTTGGACTCGCCCGGCCCGTTGACGATGCAGCCCATCACCGCCACCTGCAGTTCCTCGAAGCCCGGATAGGTCTTCTTCCATTCCGGCTGCTGGGCGCGCAGGTATCCCTGGATATCTTGCGCAAGGTGCTGGAACACCGTGGAAGTGGTGCGTCCACATCCCGGACATGCAATCACCATCGGCGTGAACGAACGGATGCCCATGGTCTGCAGGATTTCCTGCGCCACGATGACTTCCTTGGAGCGGTCTCCGCCCGGCTCCGGCGTCAGCGAGATGCGGATCGTATCGCCGATGCCTTCCTGCAACAGCACGCCAAGGCCCGCTGCGGACGCAACAATGCCCTTGGAACCCATGCCGGCTTCGGTCAGCCCCAGGTGCAGGGCATAGTTGCTGCGCTCGGAAATCTGCCGGTAGCAGGCAATCAGGTCCTGCACTTCCGAGACCTTGACCGAAATCACGATCTTGTCGCGCGGCAGGCCGAGCAGTTCAGCCCGTGCGGCAGACTGCAACCCGGACTCGACCATGGTGTCATGCATGACGAGGCGCGCATCCTTCGGCACGGCAAGGCTGGCGTTCTCGTCCATCATCCGCGCCAGCATGGCCTGGTCCAGAGACCCCCAGTTGACGCCGATGCGCACCGGCTTGTTGAACTCGATGGCGCGCTCGATCATCATCGAGAAGTTGCGGTCCTGCTTTTCCTTGAAGCCCACGTTGCCCGGATTGATGCGGTATTTGCCCAGCGCCTCGGCACAGGCCGGATGGTCGCGCAGCAGCGTATGGCCGATGTAGTGGAAATCGCCGATCAGCGGCGTATCGACGCCCATCTGGTCCAGCCGGTCGCGAATATAGGGAACAGCCTTTGCAGCTTCTTCCTTGTCCACGGTGATGCGCACCAGTTCCGATCCGGCCCTTGCCAGCGCGGCAACCTGCTGGGCGGTGCCTTCGATGTCGGCGGTATCGGTATTGGTCATTGACTGCACCACAACCGGGGCACCGCCACCGATCTGGATCTTGTCACCAACTTTGACGCCAACTGACTGGCGGCGGTCGTGAACGGCCGAATAGGCCATGGCATGCTCCTGACATTCGAGAATTCGTGATTGACGGGGCTTTTCGCACAGCCGGACAGGCGTTTCAAGCAGCCGGTTGACGCATGGCCGGTTGCACGCAAGCGCATGTTTACTTGGCACCATTGCATGGTAGGCTGGTGACAGTCCTGCAACAAAGGTGAGGCCGGTCAATGGACCAGAAAGTTGATGCAGCCGAAATGAAACTGATCGAACACATTCCGTTCGAGACCGACGCTGGCGTTGCCAGCCGTGGCCGGGTCGGCCTTATCGTGCTGGCCACTGATTACACCATCGAGCACGAATGGCGCGAGATCTTCTCACATGTGCCGGGCCTGGCGCTCTACCAGAGCCGCATCCTGAACGACAACGAGATTACACCGGAAACCCTGCGGGCGATGGAACCGCGCATCAGGGACAGCACTGCCGTGCTCCTGCCCGGTGCCAGCCTGGATGTCGTGGCCTACGGCTGCACCTCGGCCTCCATGGCGATCGGTGAGGAGCGGGTGTTCGAGCGCATTCGCGAGGCCCGCCCCGGCGTGGCCTGCACCACCCCCATCACGGCGGCCTTCGCGGCGTTCAGGGCGCTTGGTGCCAAACGCATCGGCGTACTGACGCCCTACCGCGCCGACGTCAACGTGATCGTTGCCGACTACATCCGGGCTCGCGGGTTCCAGGTGCCGGTATTCGGATCTTACAATGAACCGTCAGATGCCGTGGTGGCCAGCATTTCGCCAGCCTCCATTCGCGCAGGCGTCCGGCAGCTTGCCAATGAAGGCAATATCGACGCCGTGTTCGTTTCGTGCACGTCCGTTCGGCTGGCCGAAGCCGCAGCCGATATCGAGGCCGAGATTGGTCTGCCGGTTACATCGAGCAATCACGCCATGGCCTGGCATACGCTTCGCCTGGCCGGCATTCAGGACAGGCTTCCCGCGTTCGGCCAACTCTTCGAGCGAGGATTGGCATAGCATTTCCAGCTCGCCTCAACGGCAGTGCCACAAATGGCAGATCACAACTTGAGATTGCTTTATAGGAGAATGTAAATCTATAGGTTGCACATCGCGACCTTTGAAATTGGCGTTCATTTCAGAACTCCGGGGGGAGTGAAAATGACAGGAGTTGCCGGGCGACAGCGGCAGGGAAAGAAGCGCGTGCTTGCCAACGTGCTCAATGCAATGTTCAGGCTGGATGCAATCTATCCGGACATGGAAACCGCGACGCATGCCTTTTCGTCGCTCATCATAATGAGCAAACTGTTGCTTGATGATGGCAGGGTCCATCCAGCCGAAACGCGCATGTTGACGAGATTCGTATCGCCACACATCAAGTTGCGGCGGGACGATACAGAGTTTGTGTGTGAGCAGATCACTGAACGCGGCATGACCAGCGAGCACGTCGCGTGGCTTGCGTCATACGTAAAGTCCGGCATGACACCGGACCGGAAAGCCAGCATGCGAGAAGCGTTCGACCGCGCAGCAGACAGCGGACAGCGGCTGCGCCCCGCCGAAATCCTGGCACTGGACGAAACCCGGCGCCTGTTCGGTCTGGACTAGCAGGCCGGCCGCTTACACACCTTCCGCCATGATGCAGAGCAGTTCGAACATCATCGTAGCACCTGCCAATGCCGTATAGCCCGACGGATCAAACGGCGGCGAGACTTCAACCACGTCTGCCCCGATGAGGTTCAGCCCGCGCAAGGCCCGCAGCATCGCTTGCGCTTCGCGGGTGCTGAACCCGCCTGCTTCCGGCGTGCCGGTGCCGGGCGCAAATGCCGGGTCGAGGCAGTCGATGTCGAAGGTTATGTAGGTCTCGTCATCGCCGACGATCTTGCGCGCCCGCGCCATGGTCTTGTCGAGGCCATCGGCAATGGCTTCCTCGATGTCGATCATGGTGACGCCATGCTTTGCGCCAAATTCGCGGTCGGACCAATCATATACGCCGCCGCGCAAGCCAATCTGCACCGTGCGTTTCGGGTCCAGCACACCCTCCTCGATGGCACGGGCAAACGGGGTGCCGTGGGTAAACTTAGAGCCGTGGAAATAGCTGTCCCAAAGGTCTGAATGAGCATCGAACTGGATCATGCCGACCGGCTTGTCACGGCCCAGCGCGCGCAGGATGGGCAGCGAGCACAGGTGGTCACCACCGGCTGAAATAGGCCGGATTTTCGCGTTTTTTACCTGATCATAGAACTTTTCAACGCGGTCCATCGCATCCATCAGGTCAGCCGGGTTGACCGGCGCATCGCCCAGGTCAGCAACGTTTGCAAGCTTGTACGGCTCGATCTTCAGGTGGTGGTGCACCGCCCGGATCATCGCCGATGCATCGCGGATCTGGCGCGGGCCGTGGCGGGGACCGGGGCGGTTGGTGGTGCCGCCATCCCACGGCACGCCGATCAGGCCGATGTCAATGTCGCCGGCGTCTTCGAGTTTCACCTGCGGCAGGCGCATGAAGGTGGCGACACCGGCAAAACGCGGCACCTCCAGCCCGGGGATCGGCTGGTACTTTTCATTGTTGGGACGTGACATGGAACACCCTTGAAAACGTGTGGAAAGCATAGACTTGAACAACTGGCACCGATCAGGCAAGTCTTTGATTCAACAGATTTCATCTTGTTGACGGAAACTCCGCATGAACCTTGCCCACTGGACCGAGCGCAACGCATTGGAACTGCCGGACCGGCCCGCAGTGGCGCGCGGCACTGAGGTCATGTTCACCCACAAGGCGCTGCAGGAGCGCATAGAACGGCTGGCAACCGGGCTTCTGGGCATCGGCCTGACGCGCGGCGACCGGGTGGGCCTGGCCATGAAGAACGTGCCGGAATACTTCGAGGTGCTGTTCGCGGCCTGGCACGCAGGGCTGGCGGTGGTGCCGATGAATGCCAAGCTTCATGCCACGGAATTCAACTTCATTATCGCCAATGCAGGCTGCAGGGTGGTTTTTGCCACGCCGGAACTCTCATCCGTTATCGCGGACATTAAGCCCGATTGTACAACTCACGTTATCGAAATTGCATCGTCTCGTTACAACGCTCTGCTCGCCGGCGAGCCGATGCCGATCACCTATGTGGACCCCGGCGAACTGGCCTGGCTGTTCTATACCTCGGGCACCACGGGCCGGCCCAAGGGCGCGATGCTGAGCCACCGCAACATCACCGCGATGACGCTCAACTACTTTACCGACTTCGACCGGGTGGTGCCCGAAGACGCAATCCTGCACCCGGCTCCGTTGAGCCATGGGTCGGGCATGTGGATGTTTCCGCACGTGTGCGCCGGTGCGGTCAACGTGGTGCCGGAATCAGGCGGCTTCGACCCGGCCGAGATTGCCACGCTGGTCAGGCGCTGGCCCGGCACCTCGATGTTTGCGGCACCCACCATGGTACGCCGGCTGACCACCTGGTCGGGTGACATCGACGTGACCAACCTCAAGTTGATCACCTATGGCGGTGCGCCGATGTACGTTGAGGATGCCATTGCGGCACTCGACCGGTTCGGCCCGCGACTGGCGCAACTGTACGGCCAGGGCGAAAGCCCGATGACCATCACGCATCTTTCGCGCGAGGACGTGGCCAACCGCGACCACCCGAAGTGGCGCCACCGGCTAGGCTCGACCGGGGTGGCCGACAGCTGCGTTCATGTGCGCGTGGTCAGCGAGGACGGCACCGAACTGCCCGCAGGCGAAAAGGGCGAGATCGTGGTGCGCGGTGACAGCGTCATGATGGGCTACTGGAACAACCCCGGCGCCACGGCGAAAGCACTGAAGGACGGCTGGCTGTGGACCGGAGATGTGGGGCTGTTCGACGAGGACGGCTACCTGACCATCACCGATCGGTCGAAGGACCTGATCATCTCGGGCGGCACCAACGTCTATCCGCGCGAGGTGGAGGAGGTGCTGCTGCAGATGGAGGAACTGGCCGAGGTGTGCGTGATCGGCCGCCCGCACCCGGACTGGGGCGAGGTGGTGGTGGCCTACCTGGTGGCGGAACCGGGCGCCAGCGTGAGCGCGGCACAGGTGGACGCGCATTGCCTTGAACACATGGCGCGCTTCAAGCGGCCCAAGGCATACCGCTTCGTGGAGGCGTTGCCGAAGAGCAACTATGGCAAGATACTGAAGACGGACGTGCGCGAGATCGAGAAACAACACGAATGGAGGGACTGACCATGGCTGTCATCCAGACGCAAGGGGTACACCACATCACGCTGAACGGTGCCGACCGCCAGACCTCGATCGACTTCTGGGAGGGGATCCTCGGCATGCCGTTCGTGTTCGAGCAGCCCAACCTCGATGACCCCGACACCAACCATCTGTACTTCGACCCCGGCGACGGGCGGCTGATCACCATTTTCACCCGCGAGGACCTGACGCCAGACGCGCGGCCCAACCCGAACGGTATCGGCACGCTGCACCACCTGGCGTTCATCGTGTCGCGTGCCAGCTACACCCAGGCGGTGGAGCGGATGAATGACGCAGGCTTTCCCAACTCCGGCGAGGTGGACCGTGGCTTCATGGACTCGTTCTACTTCCGCGACCCGCTGGGCCAGTTGCTGGAACTGGCATGCTACAAGTTCGATCCGCCGTTCGGCTTTACCCACGCCGACGTGCTGCACGAGGCGCACAAGATCCGGGTTGAGGCAGGTGACTACAACATCGCCGACACACACATCGCCGACGCACTGATGGTGCTGACGCAGAGACGGACGGGGACGTTGAGCGATTAGCCGCGCCTACCAGGACGGCGTGAACAGCTTGTGCAGGAACACCGCGATTTCGCCTTCGAGCGGAAATGACAGCATGCCCATGACCGAATACCCGAGCAACCACGGCATCAGGTAGAACCGGATCATGTAGAAGAACCACGCCACGTACAGCGGGATCAACTGCGGCACTAGAAACGACGGCGTGATCGGCTTGAACAGCTTGATGACCGGATTGGTCAGCTTCACGAACATTCTCATGAAGAAGAACTGCGAGTCTTCCGCCTGGAAGAAGCTCATGGCCACGCGGCCGACCAGCGTCCACATGACGAGGCCCAGCGCGTAGTCGATGGCGATGACCCACCAGGGGTGGATGAACAGCAGATGTTCCATGAGGTGCTACTAAACCCTGATCGTGCGGTTTGGCAATGAAAAGGGCGGAGCCGCGAAGCTCCGCCCCCGATGGTTGTTTCAGGCCAGACTAGTGGTGGCCAAGAATGGTCTTGCCACTCGGCACGCGCACTTCGTCGACCATGTCCTGGATCTCCTTGGACGGAGCCGGTGTCAGCAGCGACACCACCACCATGGCGATGAGGCTGGCGGCCATGCCGACGATGCCGAAGCGCAGGTGGTCAAGTTCGAGCCACGGGGTCATGCCGGCTACGAACACCATGTACAGGTACCACGAGCCGACGGCGAAGCCGCCAATCATGCCTGCAATGGCGCCTTGCGTGTTGGCCCGCTTCCACCAGACGCCAAGCACCAGCGGGAAGAACAGGCCGGAGGCGGCGAAGCAGAACGCCCAGGCCACTGCGCCCAGTATGCCGGTCAGCTGCAAGGTCGTGATCATTGCAGCAGCGGCACCGATCACCAGCAGCAGAACGCGGGCGACGATCAGACGCTTCTTGGAGTCTGCCTTCGGGTCGATGATCTTGTAGTACAGATCATGCGACAGGGCATTGGCGATGGCCAGCAGGAGACCGTCAGCGGTCGACATGGCGGCAGCAAGGCCACCGGCAGCCACGAGGCCGGAAATCACGTAGGGCAGCCCTGCGATTTCCGGGGTGGCGAGCACGACGATGTCGGGACGCATGAAGAACTCGTTCAACTGGACAATTCCGTCACCGGACTGGTCCACCACGGCGAGCATGCCCACCTCGGACCAGCGCTTTATCCACTCCAGGTTCTGGACTTCCTCGATCGACTTGCCGATGATCGCCGAGGCGTAGTTCGGGTCGAGCAGCTGGATCTTCGACAGGGTGGCAAGCACCGGTGCAGAGAAATACAGCAGGAAGATGAAGAACAGCGACCAGCCCACCGACCGGCGTGCAGAGCGCACCGACGGCGTGGTGAAGTAGCGCATCAGGATGTGCGGCAGCGATGCCGTACCGGTCATCATGGCGATGGCCAGCGTGACCATCTTCCACTCACCACCTTCCGGCGAGTTGGTCGGCGTGGTCAGGACTGACAGGCCCTTGATCGCTTCAGCAGCCTGGTTCAGCCCGTACTGGCCTTCCAGTTCGAAGATCCGCTGGACGGCACCACCGTAGGAGAAGTGCGGGATGATGCCGAAGCCCTGCTTGCTGGACATCCAGAAGATCGGCACCAGGTAGGCGATGATCAGCACGATGTACTGGGCCACCTGGGTCCATGTCACGCCGCGCATGCCGCCCAGCATGGAGCAGACGAAGATGCCTGCCAGGCCGAGCCACACGCCGATGTGGAACGGTACGCCCAGGGTCTGGGCGGCGATCGTGCCGGTGGCGTTGATCTGGGCCGTCACGTAGGTGAACGAGGCGACCACGAGAATGACCACGGCGCAAAAGCGCGCTGTGTTCCCGCCATAGCGGGTGCCGATGAAGTCTGGCACCGTGTAGCAGCCGAACTTGCGCAGGTAAGGCGCCATCAGCGAGTTCACCAGCACGTAGCCGCCGGTCCAGCCGATGATGAAGCCGAGATACGGATATCCGCCGAAGTAGATGCCGCCGGCAAGCGCCACGAACGAGGCACCCGACATCCAGTCGGCTGCCGTGGCCATGCCGTTGTACAGTGCCGGAACCTCGCGGCCCGCCACGTAGTAGGCGTCAACCTGGGTGGTGCGCGACAGCCAGCCGATCAGGGCGTAGATCGAGATGGTGAACATCACGAAGCCGATGCCGATTGCCCTGGGGCCCATACCCAATTGCTCGAGTACCGCCATGAAGGCGAAGAACACGAGGAAGCCCCCTGTGTACATCGCGTAAACCTTGCCAAGATTGTCGATAAAACTGGCAGACTTCTTTGTTTCAGTAGCCATTGTCTGTGTCCCCCTTATTCTTCGCCGAGGCCGAATTCATCGTCGATCGCATCCTGGCGCCAGTTCTGGACCCAGATCAGCACCACGAAGGCGATGAGGGAGCCCTGGACGCACATGTAGTAGCCCAGCGGGAAGCCGAGGAACGACACGGAGTTCAGGCTGTCCGCCGTAAGTGGCACGACGATTCCAAAGAGCGCCCACAAGGCCAGCACCACGTAGGTCAGGTTTCGCGTTTTCACCCAGTGCTGCTGTCTGGCTTGTATATTAGTGTCAGACATAATTGATTTCCTCCTGTGAATATGCCGAATTTGGCACACACGCGGGCGATTAGCGCACTTCCGGGCATGCGAAGCAACGTAAACAAAGGTTTAATACACCAACCCGTCGCCTTGCCGCCGGATTTGTGCCACTAAAACGCCGGAATCTGAACAGGATAGGCCTTTCGTGATCAGCAATTTTCTCAACAGGATTTTTTCCACCGGCAGGCTGGTCGTCTCTGCACTGACGGTGAAGCGGGAAACGGCGCCACTCGATTCCGCCGCTGCCCTGCAGCGATTCGTTTCGGCGCGAGCGGCGTTCGTGACGCAGAAAAAGCTCTACGGGTATCTGAAGACGAGGATGGGAACCTCGTGGCCAAAGGTGTTCGCCGATGACCAGTTCAAGGAATCGATCAATATCGCGGCTGCCCAGATATTTGCAGCAAGCCTGTCTGACCTGACCATCCATGCCGTATCGGTGTCCCTGAAGGATTCAGGACTGCCGGCCCGGCGCAAGGAGCAGCTTGCCCGTGAAACCTTCGCGTTCGGCATCGCGGAGAACGAGGAGGTGAACGTGGCCTTCAAGCTCGAGTCTGCCGCCGCCAGGGCGGTCTTTGACAAGCGGCTCGAAGGCACCGACTGGGACTTCGGAGCGACGCTGGCAGAGAACTTCAAGCTCAGCCCGGCAGCGTTGCTGAAGTGGGCGCCGATCTCGGACCAGCTCAAGCAATACGACAGTGAGATCGTCGAGAACTCGATGAAGTTTGCCTGGATTGAAGTGCGCCGCGAGTTTGCCGCCCGGCTCGATGCGGATGCCATTGTCCGCGACCTTCAGGACCGTGGCGAGGCGAGTTGATCTTGCGCAAGGCAGCCTGACCCGGTTGCCGCTAGGTGGAGTGTCAGACGGATCCGGTTATCAGGAGGCCTCGCCGCAACATGTCATTCACGGTGCAACGAACCGGTCTGTCCGGCCTGCCGATGGCCATGGTCCCGGCGGTCGTGATGGATACCGAGACCACGGGTCTCAAGATTTCCGAAGACAGGGTCATCGAGATCGGGGCAATCCGCATCAATGACGGGCAGGCGCTGCGCGAGGATGACTTCTCGCGGCTGATCAACCCGCAGGTGCCGATCCCTGCCGCATCCACCGCCATCCACACCATCACCGATGCCGATGTCGCCAGTGCCGCGACCTTCAGGCCGGTGATGGCGGCGTTCGCGCACTGGTGCGGCAACACGGTGGTGCTGGGTTACTCGATCGGGTTCGACCTGGGCATCCTGAAGGCCGAGCATGAGCGGCACGGGCTGAAGTGGACCGCCCCGCGCAGTCTTGATGTGCGCCACCTGGTGCAACTGGTGGCACCGGAACTGCCCGAACAGTCACTGGACATGGCTGCCAGCTGGCTGGGGGTGGAGATCGGTGGCAGGCACCGGGCCATCGCCGATGCCGAACTGACCTTGCAGGTGTTCCAGCGGCTGATCCCGAAGCTGAAGCAGAAGGGCATCATCACCCTGTCGCAAGCCGAGCGCGCGTGCCTTGCAATGAGTTCACGGCTTGCCATGGAAACGCAGGCCGGATGGCACGACGTGGTGCAGGCCGACCGCACCAGGCCGGCTGCGGTCAGCGAGTACATGCGCATCGACAGCTACCCCTACCGGCACCGGGTGCGCGACGTGATGCACGCCTCGCCCGTGCAGGTGGAGCCCGGGACCCCGGTCAAGTCGGCCCTGGCTACCATGATGGCAAAACGGACAAGCTCGGTGTTCGTCAGCCCGGTCGAGACGGGCGGGCCAGCCGGCATCCTGACCGAGCGCGACGTGCTGCGCGGCATCGACGAGATGGGGCCCACGGCCCTGTCGAAGCCGGTGCAGTCGCTGGCTAAGTTTCCGCTGGTGTCCATCAACCAGGACGAGTTCGTCTATCGCGCGGTGACCACGATGACCGGTGGCGGGTTTCGCCACCTGGGCGTGGTGGACGATGCCGGCAAGCTGACCGGGGCACTGAGCGCGCGCGACCTGCTGAAACAGCGCGCCGGCGGCGCGGTGCTGCTGGGCGACAGCATCGACCAGGCCAGGTCCCCGGCCGAGCTCGGCAAGGTATGGGCGGGGCTGACCACGGTGGTGCGGGGGCTGGTGTCGGAGGACGTGGACTCGCGCGACATCGCATCGGTGGTCTCGCGGGAGCTGCGGGCCCTGACGGCGCGGGCCTGCGTTCTCGCCGAACGGCAGATGAAGGCGGATGGCAAGGGCGAACCGCCACAAGACTACGCCATGTTCGTGCTGGGGTCCGGCGGGCGCGGCGAAAGCCTGCTGGCGATGGACCAGGACAATGCCATCATCTACCGCGACGGTGACGAGGGCGGCCCGGTGGACACCTGGTTTGCCGGCCTCGGCCAGATGGTGGCCGATACGCTCAACGATGCCGGCGTGAGCTACTGCAAGGGCAACATCATGGCCTCGAACCCGGCCTGGCGGAAGGATGCCGCGCGCTGGCGCTCGACCATATCGGAGTGGCTGACCAGGTCGCGGCCCGAGGACATTCTCGATTCCGACATCTTCTTTGACGCGGTGGCCGTGCATGGCGACCAGGCGCTGTTCGAGACGCTGATCCGCGACGCGCTTGCCGCAGCCGGCGAGGCCAGGGGCTTCCTGCACGCCATGGGCCTGCGGGCCGGAGACTTCGAGTCACCGCTCGGGTGGCTCGGCCGGTTCAGGCTGGACGACGGACGCATCGACCTGAAGAAGTGCGGGTTGATGCCGCTGTTCTCGTGCGCCCGCTCGATTGCGCTGCGGCACGGGCTTGCCGTCCGGTCGACGCCGGGCAGGCTGACTGCGGCGCGCGAGCTGGGCATCGAGGCTTCCCACGCCATCGACGACCTTCTGGAAGCGCACCGCGTGCTGCTGGACGCGATCCTGCGCCAGCAACTGCGCGACATCGAGGCCGGGCTGAAGCTCGGCAACAAGGTGGACCCGAAGCAACTCGACAGCCTCAACCTGCAGCAAATGCGCTGGGCCATTGAACAGGTGCCGAGGATCCGCGACCTGCTGGGCCTGCCGTCGTTCGGCTGACCGCGGCGCTGCCGGGCCAGCGGCTGGACCTGGCGTGCTGCACGTTCGACCCGCCGTCCGGCCTTACCCGCGCCGGCGCGCTGCACGAGGCGCACAAGATCCGCGTCGGGGCGGGCGGCGGCGACATCGCCGACACCCACATCGCCGACGCGCTGATGGTGCTGACGCAGCGACGGACGGGGACGGTGGGTGATTAGAGGGAGGGGATTTGCGCGTCAAGCGTGGGTCATTGCCACTTTCGGAGGCAACTGGTCGAGGATCTCTTTGCTTACAGTCGGAGTAAGCAGCATCAAAATATCCTCCAGAGCATTAGCTACAGGTACGCTTCCGCCGAATTTCTTGATGACCCAGCAAACAACCTCTAAGTAGTCGTATCCTCTACCCGCGCTTCTTGCAGGAACTGTTTTTAATTTTTCGTACCAAAAATTATATCTATCTTCAATATTACTTAAAGTTATACTATCCAAACCTTGTCCAGATAACTTCGAAATAAATTTTTTGCTTTCAAATTTCACCTCGTTTTTTGACTTTACAAGAGATTTTGATATTGAAGGAACACGTATGCAGATATTCATTTCGTCAAGCGACAACCGCACGCAATACACTTGAATAACAACATCTTCGATAGACTTAAAGAGCTTATCCCAATCGGCTACCTTCACGTTTCCCGCGCCAGTAATCAAGTCTGAAACCATTTCTGAATAGAAAAATATTCCCTCTATATCTGTATATGTAGTATACAATAGATTTGGAATATCCATTCTTCTGTCACGATAATGATCCATGTCTAAATCAATTATAAATTTAACATGACTATGTCTCGGAAGATTTAACTTTCGACACAATGCAATCACTCTTTGACGATTTCCCTCTGTTAAACTAAAATCTAACAGCACAGAAGATTCGATTTCGATTGATGTGATTGAGTATATCGGGCGGTGCAAGGCAAACCTCTCATGAGCCCGGTCAAAGATTCTCTTATCTCGCTCACCCTCAACATAAACATCATCGAGAGTAGGCTCCAAACGATATCTAACTAGCAGCTCAGATAATTTTCTTCTAGGAATCATTGCGCGCTAATCTCAACAACTGCATCCATATGCTGCGTAATTAGTTCAATAGAGTGGGAAGCCAGTATAAACTGCACTTCAGACCCTGATGCAATACTCATCAGCGATGACACCATTCGCCGCTGCCATTTCACATTTAAAGATATCTCCGGCTCATCAATAATGAAGACGCTTGGTGTATCCCGCGCAGCAAGAACATAGGAAAATATGAGGAGCAGTTGTTGTTCGCCGGAAGAAAGCTTTGATGTTTCGAGTTTATCCCCCAGATCGTCAAGAATAGTGAAACCCTGAGATAAACCGTACTTAATTGTCTTTCGGGTGAGAAAATCGTTTGTAGTAGTTATAAACTCATTCAAAACATTATAGATTGGTCGAATAGCATCAAGGCGGCTTGTAAGACTCTCAAGATAGGGCTTAATAAGGCGAGCAGACATTGCATCTATTGATGGATTCCCCGTGTTTAACGATTTTCTAAATGTTGACATGCTCAATTTTGATGTAATTTCATACTGAGCAAAATCCGTGGTATCAATTTCTATCTTATCAAGGTCATGAACAAGAGACTGTATTTCTTCTCTTGGAACCTCATTGCCTTGTGGCTGATAGTTGTTAGCGAGATGTTCTACAACTTTTTCATATACAGTATGAACATTCTCAGATCCGATATTAGCGCTTTTGACCGCCCTTTTGTTTACCCATAGCGATGCATTCGATAAAGCTTGCTGAAGAGAAATAGATCGCGACGCTTGCAATATATCAGTTGCACGTTTCATTTCGCGACGGTTTATAATTCTTCGAAGCTCAAGATCGTCGCTAGGATCGGAAACGCTATCACTATCCAGCTTTCTATCTGCATTTAGATAAAACATCACCGGCGCAACATCACGCAAGTGACTCAAATACTCGCGCTGGCCACGTTTCACGCGGTCTGGGCCGGCTGAAACATTTCTTGATTGGATGAGTTTTGTAAGAACATCTGGTGACATACGCAACGTTGCGGGGGTGTCTAATTCTAATCTTTCCATAAATTCGTCGATATCGATTCTATGGCTGCCGCCTAGCCCAGTTTGCTCCCACTCAGCCACGATCAAATCGTCTATTTGAATTTGAAGAATTAGATTCCCATCATCGTCCCAGTCCTCGTCCTTCTCGGCAGTAAGCGTTACGCCGTTTGAAAGGCTAACTGACATCTTCTTGAATGGTATATTTCTCAGAGCACTGCGGTGCCCCTTGTCGCCCGCTGCCGACAATAGGTGAAACACCATATTCAGAATCGTGCTTTTCCCCACGCCATTGTCGCCATAGAGAATGGAAGGACTCGTTAAATAACCAGATTGGGGAATTGTATGGTTGAATCGTCCAAACAATCCTGAGATCTCAATTTTTTGGATGATGCTCTGAGGCATGACGTCTCCGTGAAAAAGCGTTCATAGTTTCACATAGAAGGCTTGAGAATAGGGCGGTCACAATAAATTCTGTCCCATCATAATAGCCGATCCTACTTGTCTCAACGTTCCTATCTGGCCATCCGTTTATTGCTCCTCTGTCGAAACTTGTCCATGGGTGTTTGCTTACCATGCATTGTCGCGATAAAGGCTCATACTCGGCTATTGCATCACAAATGCCATCATCCATAGCCCAATTCGATGTCCTATGCAGAAACCTTGTTATCAATGAACTGCCGGCGACGCACTGTGACCCCCCTTCCCCACTTGATCCGCCGCCGCGCTGCTTTCACAATGGGCGCAAGCGCCTCTCTCGCGTCTCCGGCCTCGCGCGCGCTCACAAGTCTCGCGAGGCCGCGCACCGGGTGCCGCGACAACTCGACCAACACCCCTTTCCGGAAGGAACCCGCCCATGCTTGATCTTGGAAACCGCGTCTCGGTGTATCAGCCCGAACAGGAGGGCCTGATCTTTCCGGAGTTGCCCGAGTTCGACAACGTGGCCGACGAGCGCCGCCACCGCAAGGAACGCCTGGTGGGCGCGTGCCGGGCGTTTGCGCAGCAGGGCTTCGACTATGGCTTTGCCGGCCACCTGACGGTGCGCGACCCGGAGCATCCGGAGCTGTACTGGACCAACCCGATGTGCGTGCACTTCGACAAGGTGAAGCTGTCCAACCTGATCCTGGTGGATCATGCGGGCCGCGTGGTCGAGGGCAGCTACGCGGTCAACCGGGCGGGCTTCATCCTGCACGCCAACGTGCACGAGGAGCACCCCGACATCATCGCCATGTGCCACGCCCACACGGTCTATGGCACGGCATGGTGCGCCACCGGCCGCCCGATCGAGCCGATCACCCAGGACGCCTGCGCGTTCTTCGAGGACCACGTCATCATCGGTGACGAGGCGGGCGCGGTGGCGGTGGAAAACCACGCCGGATCGAACGTCGCCAAGGCATTCAAGGGCGTCAAGGCAGCACTGCACCAGAACCACGGCCTACTGACCGCCAGCCGCCACAGCATCGAAAGTGCGGCGTTCTGGTTCATCGCGCTGGAGCGGTGCTGCAAGCAGCA